>JBAXHC010000009.1:0-55595 GCA_037139075.1 Bacteroidota bacterium | reverse complement strand
CAGCCTCTAAACTTGGTCAGAAGTTTATTATATGGCTGTACCTTAATTTTTTTAAAGGGCGCAATCGGGAGGATCCCACTGTATATAAACTTGGTCAGAAGCTGATATATAGTTTAGTAATCGAAGAATATAATATGGTTTTGAACTATCACGCTTTTCAACGTAGATGATTCATTATAGTTTATGCTAATTCTGGTGTTCTTCCGTATTTTTCATTATGTTGAGAAGCATCTAATCCTCTTTTTTCATCTTCCGCACTTACTCTAATTGGCATGACCCAATTAATAAATTTAAAAATGATTAAAGACATGGTAAAGCTATATGCAACAACAATTCCAAGTGCTTTCACTTGTATTAAAAAGAAACTTAAATTGCCATATAATAAGCCATCAGCACCTGCACCATTTACTGTTTTTGTAGCAAATATTCCAGTCATTAACATCCCCACCATTCCGCCTAAACCATGACAAGGAAATACGTCTAAAGTATCGTCTAAACTTGATTTGCTTTTATAGTGAACAGCCAAATTCGAAATAATTGCTGCAACAAAACCAATAAAAATACTTTGTGGGATTGCCACAAAACCAGATGCTGGTGTAATGGCTACTAAGCCAACAACAGCTCCGATGCAGAATCCTAGTACAGATGGTTTCTTGCCTCTTAATACATCAAAGAACATCCAGGAAAGACCCGCAGCAGCAGCTGCAGTATTTGTTGTTGCAAAGGCTGAAACAGCTAAAGCATTAGCAGCACCTGCAGATCCAGCATTAAAGCCAAACCATCCAAACCAAAGTAATCCTGTACCAATTAAAACGTATGGAATATTTGCAGGTGGAATTTCTTTTTGATCAATATGAGATTGGCGACGTTTTAAAACAAGTGCACCAGCTAAGGCTGCACAACCTGCTGAAATATGAACTACAGTACCTCCAGCAAAATCTAAAGCTCCCATTTTAAATAAGAAACCATCAGGATGCCAGGTCCAATGTGCAATTGGTGCATAAACTAATAAACTAAATAATAATATGAATACAGTGTAAGATGTAAAACGAATCCGCTCTGCAACAGCACCTACTACAAGTCCGGGAGTAATGATGGCAAACATTAATTGGAAAAGTGCAAATAATGTAAGTGGAATGGTAGGGGCTAAACTCCATGGAGCACCTGATGCAACACCTTTAAACATAAAATGTGTTAAAGGATTTCCAATAATACCTCCGATACTCTCCCCAAAACATAAACTATATCCAACTACTACCCAAACTATTGTAACAACTCCAGTTGCTACAATGCTTTTCATCATGGTTGATAAAATATTCTTGCGGTGAACCATTCCACCGTAAAAAAAAGCTAGGGCAGGAGTCATTAAAAAAACTAAAGCAGTAGCCACTAACATCCAAGTAATATCTGCAGAACTATATTTTCCTGCATCATTAAAAGCCGGTAAAGCAGGTACAAATATTGCGGCAACTGCAATAATTAGTAAAATTGAAAATGGTAGGAAACTTTGTAGAGATAGTTTTTTCATTAAATCCAATTGTTTAGTATATATTTTATTGTTAATACTATGTTTCTATTGCTAAAATATGAATATTATTGGAAAATGATTAAAATTATATAATATTTAATTTATTGTAATGTATTAAAATGTAGTAACTACTATTGAAATGTCTAAAAATATACTTAGAACATTAGATGAAATGAGTATAAAAAAGAAACCCGTTTGATTTTGTCAAACGGGTTTCTAACATATACAATAGGATTTTAGCTATTTACGATATAGCTACTATCTTTTGTTTCTAATAATGAATGTCCCATCAGATATTCATCCACCTTTCTAGCACATTCTCTGCCTTCACTGATAGCCCAGACAACTAATGATTGACCTCTTCGCATATCTCCAGCTGTGAATATTTTATGAATATTCGTTTGAAATGCTTGCTCCGTAGCTTTTACATTGCCTCTTTCATCTAATTCAACCCCCAATTGATTGATGAGTCCTTCGTGTTGAGGATGCACAAATCCCATGGCTAATAAAGCCAGTTCGCAAGGTATTTCTCTTTCAGAGCCTGCTTTTTCTACAAATTTTGCAGGACGGCCATCTTCAGTAATGGTCCATTCTAGATCCACAATTTTAAGCCCTTTTAAATTGCCATTTTCATCTCCTATAAAGGATTTGGTTGCAACAGCCCAATACCTATCTGCACCTTCCTCATGTGAAGAAGTTATTTTTAAAGTCATTGGATAGGTTGGCCATGGCATATTTTCTGTTCTGCCAACTGGTGGTTTTGGAAGTAATTCAAATTGAGTGACTGTTTTAGCGCCATGTCTGTTAGATGTACCCACGCAGTCGCTACCAGTATCACCCCCGCCAATCACCACTACATTTTTTGCAGTAGCTAATAGAGATTCCTCTTCAAAAGGAAGGCTTGCCACACGTTTGTTTTGTTGTTTAAGGAATTCCATGGCAAAATAAACCCCTTTCAATTCCCTGCCAGGAATAGGTAGATTTCTAGGAACGGTTGATCCACCTGCTAATACAATCGCGTGAAATTCACGAAGAAGGTCATTAATACTTACATTAACTCCTACATTGGAATTACATTTAAAAATAACTCCTTCTTGTTCCATTACCCCAATCCTTCGATCAATAACCCATTTCTCCAACTTGAAGTCAGGAATGCCATATCTAAGTAATCCTCCGGGAGCATCGTCTCTTTCAAAAACAGTTACCTGGTGACCAGCATAATTTAATTGTGCAGCTGCAGCAAGTCCAGACGGACCTGAACCAACCACCGCAATTTTTTTGCCGGTTCTTAGATTTGGTTTGCGGGGTTTAACAAAGCCCTTGTCAAATGCAATCTCAATAATATGTTTTTCAATTTCCTCAATGGTTACGGCAGGTTGGTTAATACCAAGTACGCAGGCACTTTCACAAGGAGCTGGACAAATTCTTCCAGTAAACTCAGGAAAATTATTGGTAGATGTAAGGATATCGTAAGCTTCTTCCCAGCTCTTATTGTAAATAGCATCGTTGAATTCTGGAATCACATTACCTAAAGGGCATCCATTATGACAAAAAGGAACCCCACAATTCATGCAACGACCAGATTGTTGATTCAGTTTTTCGTCTGGTAAGCGTTCTACAAATTCTTTATAATCCTTAATACGCTCTGCAACCGGGCGTTTGCCTGGTAATTCTCTTGTGAATTCTATAAAACCTGTTGGTTTCCCCATATTGGTTGGTTTAGTAGATTATTTTGTTATGACGGACTAACCGGCAATTTTTTCTTTTTTAATTGACAATGCCTTCTTGTAATCTTTTGGAAATACTTTGATGAAATTTTTCAGTTGAGATTCAAAATCACCTAATACAAATTTGGCTACTGTACTTGCAGTATAAGCATAGTGTTTAGCAATCAAATCATTTAGTATTAATGCATCTTCCTGATCAACTGGATCTAAGTCAATCATTTCCATATTACAACGATTTGCAAAAGTTCCATCTACATCATATACATAGGCGATACCGCCACTCATTCCTGCAGCAAAATTTCTTCCTGTGTTGCCAAGAATTACAGCAATTCCACCTGTCATATACTCGCAACCATGGTCGCCTACGCCTTCCACTACAACTTTTGCTCCTGAGTTTCTTACGCAGAATCTTTCTCCTGCTTTTCCTCTGATATAGGATTCACCATCAGTAGCTCCATAAAAAGCAACATTGCCAATTAATATATTGTCTTCAGGAACAAAAGTGGCTGTTCTGTCAGGATACACGATTAGTTTAGCCCCACTTAATCCCTTTCCAAAATAATCGTTGGCGTCTCCTTCTAATTCATGAGTTAGCCCTTTTGCATTGAATGCTCCAAAGCTTTGTCCGGCAGTACCTCTGTAATTGAAATGAATGGTATCATCTGGAAGTCCATCGGCTTTGTATTTTTTCGTGATTTCATTCGAAACGATGGTTCCAACTGTTCGATCCGTATTCTTAATGATGAAACTGCCCTGAACACGTTCTTTGGTATCGATAGCTTTCTGTGCAATTTTTAAAAGTTGCCAATCTAACACTTCACTAAGTCCGTGGTCTTGCTCCTCTGTTTTGTATAAGCCTGTACTTTCATCTGCAGGCTGTTTGTATAAAATAGGTGATAGGTCAAGTTTGCTATATTTCCAATGGGTAATATCGTCACGCATTGTTAAGTCCTGCACTTGTCCAATCATTTCATTCACGGTTTTATATCCCAGTTCCGCCATGATTTCTCTTAACTCCTGCGTCATGAATTTGAAGAAATTTACCACATGGTCAGGATCTCCTTTAAAACGTTTGCGCAATTCTGGATCTTGAGTAGCTACTCCAACAGGGCAGGTATTTAAATGACATTTGCGCATCATAATACAGCCCTCCACTATAAGTGCTGCAGTGGCTACTCCCCATTCTTCAGCACCTAATAAAGCTGCAATAGCTATATCGCGTCCTGTCTTCATCTGGCCATCCGCTTGCACCACTACACGACTGCGTAACTTGTTCTTTACCAATGTTTGATGAGCTTCTGCTAAACCTAATTCCCAAGGTAAGCCGGCATGCTTTATAGAACTAATGGGAGACGCTCCGGTACCACCATCGAATCCTGCAATCAAAACCACATCAGCTTTAGCTTTAGTAACTCCTGCAGCAATAGTTCCAACGCCCGCTTTTGATACCAACTTTACATTGATTCGAGCAGCTCTATTGGCATTCTTTAAATCAAATATTAATTGCGCTAAATCTTCAATAGAATAAATATCGTGATGCGGTGGAGGTGATATTAAACCAACACCCGGTGTGCTATGCCTTGTTCTACCAATCCAATCATCCACTTTATGACCAGGTAATTGTCCGCCTTCACCAGGTTTAGCACCCTGTGCCATTTTAATTTGTAATTCATCAGCCTCAGTCAAATAATGACTGGTTACACCAAATCTTGCGGAAGCAACTTGTTTAATTGAAGAACGCATTGAATCGCCATTCTCCATTAAATTAAAACGGATGGGGTCTTCGCCACCTTCACCTGTATTGCTTTTGCCTCCTAAACGATTCATGGCAATGGCTAATGTGGTGTGGGCTTCCCAAGAAATAGAACCAAAGCTCATAGCTCCTGTAGCAAATCTTTTATAAATAGATTCTGCTGGTTCAACCTCATCAATTGAAATAGAAGGTCGAGAAGGTTTGAATTGAAACTGACTACGAATGGTACAAGCTTTCAATGATTGGTCGTTCACCAATTTTGTATATTTCTTGAATGTTTCGAAGCTATTCGTTTTCGTTGATTCTTGTAATAAGTGTATGGTCTGTGGGTTAAAGAGGTGGAATTCTCCTTTTCTTTTCCATTGATATAAACCGCCAACTGGTAAGCGATCTACGGGAATTTCTTTTCTACTAAAAGCAAAGAAGTGTTTGGTCAAGGTTTCTTTTGCTATTTCGTCTAAACCCATTCCTTCAATACGAGAAGTAGCACCAGTGAAATAGGCGTCCACCACTTCTTTATTTAAACCTATGATTTCAAATATTTGTGCGCCTTGGTATGACTGTAAGGTAGAAATACCCATTTTTGAGAAGACTTTTAAAAGTCCTTCATTAACAGCTTTCACATAATTTTTCTTCAGATAATCAGGATCGATATCAGTAACCAGACGTCCACTAATTTTCATATCACGAATGGAAGAAATTGCTAAGTAAGGATTGATTGCTGTTGCGCCAAATCCAATTAAACAGGCAAAATGATGAACTTCCCACACATCACCGGCTTCTACAATAATTCCTACTTGTCCGCGGTAACCTTTTCTAATTAAGTGGTGGTGAACAGCAGCGCAGGCTAATAAAGATGGGATAGGAGCGTGATCAGAATCAATTGCTCTATCCGTTAAAATAATCACTTCAAATCCATCTTCCACTGCATCAACTGCGTAACGACATAAACGATCCAGTCCTTTTTTCAAAGAGCCAGGTTTGCCATCCGCCCTAAAATAAGTTTGTAATGTTTTAGCTTGAAATACACCGGTATCAATACTTCTGATCTTTTCTAATTCATAGCTACTTAATACTGGTTGTTGTAAAGCCACCACATGACATGCCAGAGGATCTTCAACTAAAAGATTTCCTGTACTACCTGCAAAAGTAGCAAGAGACATTACCATTCTCTCTCTGATTGGATCAATCGGTGGATTTGTTACCTGTGCAAATAATTGTTTGAAATAACTGCTCAAATGTTGTGGCTGATCACTTAAAATTGCTAATGGAGAATCAGTTCCCATCGATCCGATAGGTTCTTTGCCATCTACAGCCATTGGAGAAATAATATTATCTAAATCTTCAGAAGAATAGCCGAATCCTTTTTGGTATTTGAAAATTTGATCAGATTCCAAATGAGTAAACATGACTCTAGGCTCTGGTAATTCTTCTAATCGAATCTTGTATTTGTTTAACCATTCAGCATATGGTTTTTTAGAACAGATATCGGCCTTCAATTCATCATCACTGATAATGCGACCTTGTTCCATATCTACCACAAACATTTTACCTGGTTGTAAACGTCCTTTTTCAATAATGGTAGCTGGATCTATTGGCAACACACCGGTTTCAGAAGCCATGATTACACGGTCGTCGTTTGTAACGCAGTAACGAGAAGGTCTTAAACCATTTCTGTCAAGTGTTGCTCCAATAATTTTTCCATCAGTAAATGAAATAGATGCAGGGCCATCCCAAGGCTCCATCATACATGCATGAAATTCGTAGAATGCTTTTTTAATGGCATCCATATCCTGATTGCCATCCCAGGCTTCTGGAATCAACATCATCATAACATGCGGTAACGAACGGCCTGTAAGTGTAAGCAGTTCTATCATATTGTCAAGGCTGGCAGAATCACTTTGTCCATTTGTTACAATAGGCAAAAGCATATCCATTTCTTCTTTACTGAAGAAAGGAGAAGTGAATCCTTTTTCGCTGGTGCGCAACCAGTTTAGGTTACCTTGTAAAGTGTTGATCTCGCCGTTATGAGCAATATATCGGAAGGGTTGTGCTAATTTCCAGGAAGGGAAAGTATTCGTGGCAAAACGAGAGTGCACTAAACCAAAAGCAGAAACTACACGCTTATCACTAAGGTCCGGGAAATATCCTCTTACTTGTAAGCTTGTTAGCTGTCCCTTGTAGACAATAGTTTTATAAGAAAGTGAAGAAAGATAAAATCCAACTTCATCTTTGATAACAGTATTTTGTATGGTGTGAGTTGCATAATTGCGCAGTACAAAAAGTTTTCTTTCGAATGCCTCTGGATCTGTGATATGATCGGGGCAAGCTATGAAAACCTGTTCCATACAAGGTTCTACAGAAAGTGCGGTAGGCCCGATATCAGTTCTATTTACAGGTACTTTCCGGTAGCCAAGAATTTCTAAACCTAATTTTTCTGCAGCCCGGTTAAAAATATCGCGGCATTCTTCTCTAACTCTTATTTCTTTTGAAAAGAATAAAAATCCAACTCCGTATTTTCCGTAAGATGGTAAATGAATGCCCAAATTGATACATTCATCAAAGAAAAACTCGTGAGGCATTTGAAGCATGATACCAGCGCCGTCTCCTGTATTGTTTTCACAACCACAAGCTCCGCGATGTTCCATATTTTCTAATACTGTTAGAGCATCAGAAATATGTTGGTGACTCTTATGTCCCTTGATATTCGCTACAAAACCAATACCACAGGCGTCATGTTCAAACGAAGGATCGTATAATCCTTGATTGTTTTTTGTCTCAAGCATACTCAACCGAATTATTAATATTCAGGAAATTAATGGTGGGCAATCGATAGTGGCAATTTACATCATAAATCGCAAATTCAAGCAGGAAACTTGTAAACTAACGAATAATAGTTGAATTTGTCTAAACAATTGAATGAATCATTAGAAAATATCTAATCAACCTGCGCGATATAGTAATGTTTTGGAAAAATCGGAAGTTTAATGGGGCCATTTGGAAAAATCCCGTACACGGTGCTACCAGATCCAGAAAGAGAGGCATAAATAGCCCCATGGGCATAAAGTTGATGAATGATATTGCCTATTTCTGGATAATGTTTGGTAACAGGTTTCTCAAAATCATTCACAAGTATGTTTTTCCATTGACCAATGGGGATGAAAATAGTTTCTTCTATGGTATAAAATGCTTTTGATGGTTCGATTTGTGAAAAAGCCCAACCCGTTGAAATATGTATACCCGGGTTTATGATCAAAAATTGGTATTGACTAAGGTCTAGATCAATTTCAGATAAAATTTCTCCTCTTCCTTTTGCTAAACTTGGTTTATTTAAAATAAAGAAAGGGCAATCGCTTCCTAATTGCAAAGCATATTGTATTAATTTTTCTTGAGAAAGATCCAGTTGATATTTTTGATTTAATAGTGTAAGTGTAAATGCGCCATCAGCACTTCCGCCACCCAAACCTGCACCCATCGGTATGGTTTTGTGTAAGTGAATTTTAATTGGAGGTAATTGAGGAAAATCTTTTTTTAGCAGTTGATATGCTTTTACGCAAAGATTATTAGAGGGGTCTCCATCTACTTTTAAACCAGAAGATGTGTATTGTATATTGTTGTGTTGATGCTCATCCTGACTTGTTATAATTTCTAAAACGTCTTGGATGAGTATTGGATAGAAAACAGTTTCTAAATCGTGATAGCCATCAGGTCTTTTATTAATAATATTCAGGCCAAGGTTAATCTTACAATTCGGAAATGTAACCATAGATGGTTGGTAGATTATTTTCTTTTATTGATCTCATCGCGGATAGCAATTGCTCTGATATAATCTTCCTGTTCTAGAACTTCATTTAATAATACATGCAGTTCTTCAATACCTAAAGCATGGAGATCTTCTCTATCGCTACTGATATCTTCTTCACTTCCAAAAGATTCTGTTTTTTCTTTTTTAGTAGCATTGTCATCCATCAAGATTCCAGCGTTTTCTAAAATATGCTCATAAGTATAAATGGGGCATCCAAAACGAACTGCTAATGCCAGTGCATCACTTGTTCGGCTATCAATTTCAATGGTATCATTTTCTGTGTAGCAAACAAGTTTAGAATAAAATATTCCTTCCTGAAGATCGCTAATAATTACTTCCTGAAGTTCTACTCCAAAACTGTTCATGAAATTTTTCATGAGGTCATGTGTCAAAGGCCTACTGGGTTGCATATGTTCCAAGGCAACAGCAATAGCTTGCGCTTCAAAACCACCAATTACAATGGGTAATCGGCGTTGCCCTTTTACTTCACCAAGCACCACTGCATAGGAGTGGGTCTGAGTAATGCTATGGGAAAGTGCTACTATTTCCAGTTCAATTTTCTTCATAATGAGCTACAAAAGTAAACCAATTTAAAACACGAAAAGCAACTAAGGCTTCTTAACTTTCAGCTTTCTAATTTAAACATAAAAAAATACTTATGCCAGTTATCGAATTAGCTTCCATACAGCCCAAGACAATTATTGAAGGATATGACGCTAAATTTATACATACAGCCGGAATGACTTTCTCTTATATTGATGTAAAAGCGGGTGCTTCATTGCCCTCACATTCACATTTTCATGAGCAAGTGAGTCATGTGTTAGAAGGAAGTTTTCAACTAACAGTTGCTGGAGAACCTATCATATTTGGTCCTGGCACAGTTGTAGTAATTCCATCTAATGTGATTCATTCTGGTATAGCAATCACGGATTGTAAAATATTAGATGTATTTAATCCAATCAGAGAAGACTATCGTAATTTATAATTGTAGGAATAAAATAATAATCGATGAATTTAGATTTGAGCAATCGCACTGCATTGGTTTGTGGTGCTTCACAGGGTTTAGGTGCAGCAGTTGCTAAAGAGCTGGCTTTACTTGGAGCCAATATTATTTTATTGGCTAGAACAGAAATTAATTTGCAGCATGTGAAAAGCGAATTGGATATCTCAAGGAGACAAAAGCATCAGTATATTATTGCGGACACTTCAAAGCCTTTAGAATTAATTGAAAAAGTAAAAGCATTTTTAGCTGCTGGAAATTCGATTGATATTATTGTAAATAATTCTGGAGGTCCCGCTGCAGGCCCTTTGTTAAAAACTCCTATCAATGAAATGGAAACGGCTTTTCATTCACATTTAATAGTCAGTCATTTGTTAGCTCAACTAATTGTACCAGGTATGAAGGAGAGGGGATTTGGTCGCATCATTAATATTCTTTCCACTTCTATTAAACAACCCATCAATGGATTAGGTATTTCAAATTCAATTCGTGCAGCCGTTGCCAATTGGGCAAAGACATTGGCAAATGAAATTGGAGCTTTTGGAATAACAGTTAATAATGTGCTGCCGGGTTATACTAATACAAATCGGCTAGATTATTTATTTGGTAAGCAAGCCGATACGGCTCAGGTCTCTAAAGAAGAAATTTTAAAACGTACAATTGATTTGATTCCTGCAGGAAGACTAGGAGAACCTCATGAATTTGGAGCTGCCGTGGCTTTTCTCTGTTCTCCGGCTGCTGCCTATATCAATGGAATTAATCTTCCAGTTGATGGCGGAAGGTTGGGAAGCTTATAAAAGTAAAAAGTAAAAAGTAAAAAGTAAAAAGTAAAAAGTAAAAAGTAAAAAGTGAGGGGCGATATAGATTTTATATAGAAATATATGATAATTTAAAAAATTATTATATATTGTTTAAAATCCCCGCTATATGAGAAAGGTATTGATACTAATAATCTGTTGTTCTTTTGTGGTACTCGGAAATTCACAAAATTTCAATTTGGATAGTTCTTTAAGAGTAATTAATTCACAAAAAGACAGTGTGCTAAATGCTACAAAGTTTAAAAAAGATAGTGCATACCGAGCCGATCTTCATAAGGATTCAGTGAAAACAAATAAAGAGTATGCAGAAATTATTAAGTGGGAAAAAATAAAAGCGGTGGAAATTTTTCCTGCATTCAATGCCGGTGAAAATTCTGGAGTGGCACCTGTAAAAAATACTGATGAAGTTCCTGATCCAAAACTGCAATACAAATTATTATTTGAATTAACAGGCAATAATCCTGATTCTACAATCAAAGAAATAAATTATGGATTAGTAGAAGTTGCAAGAATAATTAATCTTCACGTGGCTTCTGGTATTCCAACTAAAAACATTATTCCTGTAATTGTAGTTCATGCGGGTGCGCTGCATGCCTTGAAAAACAATGAATATTTTAATAAGAAATATAAAACAGACAATCCTAATATAAAACTGATTGATGAACTTGAAAAATTTGGTGCAAAGTTCATTGCATGCGGACAAGCCATGACTTTCTTAGAAATTCAAAAAGAAGCTTTTTTACCAGTTGTAAAAGTTTCACTCACTGCAAAAACCGTAATAACTGGTTATCAGTTAAAAGGGTTTGTTTTGATGGGTGTTGATCGATAATATTTTATTTTAAAACTAAAGACATTAAGCAATGCCTTTGAGTTTTTTAATCTCTGCAGTCATTTGTGGAACGATATCAAAAAGGTCTCCTACAATTCCATAATCTGCAGCCTTAAAGAAAGGTGCTTCCGGGTCTTTATTAATAACTACCATGATCTTGCTTCTGTTTACGCCAGCTAAGTGCTGTATTGCGCCAGAGATGCCCAATGCAATATATAAGTTTGGTGCAACTTGAACACCTGTCTGTCCAACGTGTTCATGGTGTGGTCTCCAATGTGCATCACCTACGGGCCTGCTACATGCAGTTCCTGCACCCAATACTTTTGCAAGGTCTAATAAAACGCCCCAATTTTCTGGTCCCTTTAAACCACGTCCACCACTAACTACAATATCAGCTTCCGTTAATGGAATTTCTCCGGTTATTTTATTTACAGCTATGATTTTTATTTTAGAATTCTCTATTACTATATTTAATTGATTTACTTCTGCCGTTCCCTCTGTTAATACTGTTGATACACTATTTGGATTTAGTGAAATTACTTTGATGGGAGATTGAATGCTAATATTTGCAAAGGCTTTTCCAGAGAAAACTGTTTTACGAACTACAAATCCATTACTGGTATCTGGTAATGAAGCTGCACCCGCTACCAAACCAGCTTTTAATCTTGCTGCAACTCTGGATGCAACTGACTTTCCCGTATGAGTTTGTGAAAATACTACGACAGTTGCATTTGTTT
Source organism: Bacteroidota bacterium (assembly GCA_037139075.1). Lineage (GTDB taxonomy): Bacteria > Bacteroidota > Bacteroidia > Chitinophagales > Chitinophagaceae > Sediminibacterium. Next base: position 43,398 of record JBAXHC010000009.1, on the reverse strand, counting down.
GCGATACAACTTCTGCAATCGTTTTTGCATATAATTTACCATCTACATGATTCAGGGTTTCGTTGTTTACCTGATGCACTTTTGTTACCCCATATTTACCTAAAGACTTTAAGTCGTCTTGAACTGTTCCTAAAACTAATGCTTCAGCAGTAGTTCCAATTTGTGCCGCTAATTTTGAACCATAGCTCAATATTTCGTAAGCCGACTTTTTTATATGGTTATCTGATTGATCTAAAACTATTAAAACTGACATAAATAAAAATTAAAAATTCAAAATTAAAAATTCAAAAAGAAACATAAAGTCTATAATCAATTATTTTTGATTTTTGACATTAAAATGCTTTCGCTTCTTCGTGTAATAATCGAATTAGTTCAGGCACATTATCTGCTGTAACCATTTTACATCCTGCTTTTGGTGCTGGTAATTCAAAATTGACAATACTTGTTAAATTGTCAATTGCAGCTGGTTCAACCACTTTCAAAGGTTTTGTTCTAGCTGCCATGATACCCCGCATGTTAGGTATTCTTTGTTCAGATATTCCTTTTTGACAACTAACTACTAATGGAAGTTCTACTTCTGCTATTTCTTCTCCACCTTCAATTTCTCTAGTGATAGTAGCTGTAGTTCCATTTAATTCAAATAATGTAGCAAGGGATATATAGGGTAGGTCAACAAGTTCTGCAATCATGCCTCCTAATGCAGCACTATTATAATCTATGGCTTCTTTTCCTGTAAAAATGAGGTCATACTGATTTTGTTTTGCTATTTCAGCAATCTGTGCAGCAATATAATAACTATCATTGCTATCTGCGTTAATACGGAAAGCTTCATCTCCACCTAATGCCAGGGCTTTACGAATAATAGGATCACAATCGGCTGCACCAACTGTAACCAAATGGATAATTGTGCTGGGATCTTTTTCCTTTAATTCTATTGCCCTAACCAATGCAAACCATTCATCATATGGATTAATGATCCACTGAACTCCAGCATCATCGAATTGAGTATTGCCATTTTTAAATGCAATTTTTGAAGTTGTGTCAGGGGTTTTACTTATGCAGACCAGGATTTTCATATATGCACATTATTTAAGTAATTGGAATAAATAGTTGTTTATGCAACTATTAGCAAATATACAAATGAAATTGAACTGACAAATTTTGAAAGGATTTTTTATGATATATTTTTATAGAAGGTTCTATGTCTACTAAATTCTGTTTATTTAGACATACATTCCTTACTTCTATTAACTTTGACAGATGGATAGAATTGCTAAAATCAATGAATATTTAATTACAAATCCCAAGGACAACTTTCTCCGTCACGCATTGGCATTAGAATTAATGAAAATAGGTGATGATGAGCAGGCCAGAAGTTTATTTGAAGCTTTATTAATGGAAACACCAGGTTATATTGGGTCTTATTATCATCTTGCCAAATTATTGGAAAAATTGGGTGAAAGGGAATTAGCAATTGGCTGGTATGAAAAGGGTATGGAAGAAGCTAAACTAGTGAAAGATCAACACGCATATAATGAGTTACTGGCTGCTTATGAAGATTTGGTATATTAACGGGTTTATAATTTAAAAATTAATTTCACTTCTAATCGTTTCTTATGTCATTCAATAAATACGATCCCATTAAATATGCAACCCCAATAGGCACTCAATTAAATTGTAAAGGTTGGGTACAAGAAGCTGCATTAAGGATGTTATTAAACAATTTAAATCCAGAAGTGGCTGAAAGGCCAGAAGATTTAATTGTGTATGGTGGAAGGGGAAAAGCAGCACGGAATTTTGAAAGCCTTGATTTAATTATTAAAGCTTTAAAAGATTTGAATAATAATGAAACTTTATTAATACAAAGTGGTAAACCAGTAGGGATACTTCAAACACATGAGGATGCACCACGGGTGTTGATTTCAAATTCTCAACTGGTACCCAAATGGGCTACCTGGGAACATTTTACAGAATTAGAAAAGAAGGGACTCATGATGTACGGTCAGATGACAGCTGGCTCTTGGATCTATATTGGCTCTCAAGGAATTGTTCAGGGTACTTATGAAACTTTTGCAGCAGTTGCGAATAAACATTTTAATGGTTCGCTAAAAGGTACTCTTACTGTAACAGCTGGTTTAGGTGGTATGGGTGGGGCACAACCGTTGTCGGTTACCATGAATGATGGTGTATGCCTAGTTGCGGAGGTAGAAGAGTGGCGTATTGATAAGCGTTTAGAAACCCGGTATCTAGATGTGAAAATATTGGATATGGATGCTGCGATAGATCGGGCATTAGTTGCAAAAGCTTCAGGTGAAGCATTAAGTATTGGCGTATTATGTAATGCTGTAACCCTTTTGAAAAGATTGATTGAAAGAAATATTGATGTGGATGTATTAACGGATCAAACATCTGCGCATGATCCATTAATTGGTTACGTACCACATACTTTAAATAATGAGGAAGCAAATGCATTGAGAACTACTGATCCGGATACATATATTGCGTTGAGTTATGATAGCATGAAGTTGCATGTTGAACTCATGATTGAACTACAAGTTAAAGGATCGATTGTCTTTGATTATGGTAATAATTTAAGAGCCAGAGCACAAGAGGCCGGCCTAAAGAATGCTTTTGATTTCCCCGGATTTGTGCCTGCATATATTCGACCTTTATTCTGTGAGGGTAAAGGTCCATTTCGTTGGGCTGCATTAAGTGGCGACCCTCAGGATATTGCTGTTACAGACGCTTTGATCCTTGAATTATTTCCTGAAAATACAAGCCTTCATCGTTGGATGAAAATGGCAAAAGAAAGAATTGCATTTCAGGGATTACCAGCTAGAATATGTTGGTTAGGACAGGGTGAACGTGAGAAAGCAGGATTAGCTTTTAATGAATTGGTTCGCACTGGAAAGGTAAAAGCCCCCATTGTAATTGGTCGAGATCATTTAGATACTGGTTCGGTGGCTTCTCCGAATAGGGAAACTGAGGCAATGCTGGATGGATCAGATGCAGTTGCTGATTGGCCAATCTTAAATGCTTTAATCAATACAGCTGGAGGAGCATCATGGGTTAGTTTACATCATGGTGGTGGAGTAGGGATGGGTTATAGTATTCACGCCGGAATGGTAATTGTTGCAGATGGTACAAAAGCTGCAGAATGCAGACTTAGTAGGGTGTTGAGGAATGACCCTGGATTGGGAGTCATACGTCATGCAGATGCTGGATACGATATTGCGTTAGATACGCTAAGAAAATTTGGTCTAGATATTAATAGACTTTAATTTTTTAAAAAATTAAAACCAGCTTTGACGCTGGATTGGTTCTTGTATGTCAGCTTCTAATTTGTCTACTTTAATTTTTTTAGATGTATTTAATTTTACAACTTTAATTTTCGATTCTTCTTTTATTTCGTCTTTTTTTGTTGCGGTATTTTCAACTAAAAGTTCAACAGGTTTTACAAAAGTATTGGTGAGTTCAATTTTGGGTTTCAATTTTGGTGTATCACGATCCCTTAAATATTTCGAGAACTCGTCTTTATTTATTTGATTAATAGTTCCATCAAAATTTACACTTTCTTCAAATTCGAAATTTACAGCATTAATTTGGCCAATAATCTTCGAAGTGTTTTTTGCTAAGAAATTTGATTTGCAAATGATAGTTCCTTCAAAAAAACCTTCCACAATGATATTTTCTGCATAGATATCCCCATGAAATTTACCAGTTTTAGTAATGATTAATTTTCCATCAGTAATCAATTTGCCGCTAAATTCACCTTCCACGTTACAGTCACCTGTAATAATAATATCACCTTTCATGCTCTTTCCATAGCATATTTTTAAAGAATCACAAACCGAATTATTAAATTCGGTTTGTGATTCTTGGGAGCTTTTAAAAATCTTTTTTAATCTATACATCTAAATATGAGATTATGGTTGTAGAATTACCCAAATCGATACCTACACATTGTTTTTCAGAGTTAGTCAATGAATTCGAATTATATAGGTAGCCAACTGATGCGATATTTTGTGAATCAGGAAGGGTTTCTACTTTAATGAAATCATTAAATTCGTTCATAAATGCATTGGTCAAATCTTCAAAATAGGCACCGCCTCCAACTAAATATATACATTCACATCTTTCGAAATCCCTATCAGTAATTTGACTTCTGATAGCTGGTGAAATAACCTGTAAATAATATTGGGTTAGTAAATCTTTTCTTAATTGTTTTAAATCGATTCTTTTACGATTGGCAATTAAAAATCCATTTACAAGAGAATCATTTAAGTAGCACTCATTTTTTAAGTTTAAATAATGAGTCTTGTTTAATTCTTTATACAGATTAGTTACTACATATTTTATTCCAAAAGTACTGAAACAAGTGCGTTGCAAAAGACCTTCATTAGTAACCATGCCACCTTCACATGTGCCATAACCTAAACTTAAAACGATAAAATTCTTTGGTTCTTTATGAGCAAATGTTTTTTTAATCCCAATCACATCAGCTACTAATTCTGGTATAATATCAAATTTATCAATTTCGATATTAGTTCTTTTGTCACTACCATTTAAAGTATATGGTTCAGTTGAATAGTCGATTGTGAAAAATTTTTTTTCTAAAAATTTAGTCAATAAAGGCTTGTAACTATTATAAGTAGAAAAGGGTAAACCTAATGTTAACGTTATAGGTGTTTGAACATGATTCGAAATATTTAACAAGGCGGCTTTGAAAAGAATTTCAAAATCTCTTTCATCTGGAGCACAGTTGATTACTTTTTGAGGGTTTATACCTTCATTCTTTGCTAATTCACCAATATTAAACCATAAATTATCATGTTTTAATTTTGTTCCAGTTAATAAACTACTCGCTGTATTTTCGGAATCTCCGAAGGTCGCTTCAATTACACTTGGAAATGAGATAGATTTTGTTTTCATTTTCTTTTTTTTTAAAAAATTAAAAGTTGATGTTAACTTCTGATTTAATATAGGATTTTATTTTTTTTAAATAGGATGATTCAAAAAAGCCTTCATTAGGATTTATTTCATCCATTAAAAGTTGGATGGCTTTAAAATTTTTTTCGTTGAAAAGGTTTAATTGGTTATTAAAAACAGAACCTGCTTCATTTTTAAATGTGTAGGCATAAATGCTCCCAACAACCTTTGCTCCATTTTTTAGATTTACTTTATTTGCACAAAATATACTACCAACAACTTTGCCGCTAATATCTATATCATTTGCAATAATGTCGCCTTTTATGGAAGCATTGTCGTCCACAATTATTTTGTTTTTGCTGTAAATGTTTCCTTCAAATATCCCTTCGATTCTTATTGATTTTGCAGAATACATATTTCCCCAAATCAAAGAATCAGATAAAATAGTTATAGGCAGTATTTCTTTTTTATGAAAATTTAAAATGCTATCAAAATTGTTCACGTAAAACTAAATTGTTTATTATGTTTCAAATAGGAACCAACCATCGTATGGGTTCATATTTGAAATATGAAATGATTTTTTTACAATTATTTTATTATTTTTTTCTAAACAAATTGTTGCATATTCATTTTCGTTATATTCTTTATTATTTACAAAAAGCATACAAAAAAAATTTTTCTGAATTTCATTGATATATAATTCTCTGGAATAAAATTTGCCTGTTTTTTCCACATTTACATCTTCATTCAATTCATTTGTGTATTGAATAATAAAGGAAGTATGGAAACTGATTTTTATTTTTAATGTCAGAATAACTTTATTTTTTAACTTGATTATTTTTCTTTTAATTAGGAATACAAATTTATTATCAGATTTTTTACTTTCAACTAAAATGTGATATTACAATTGCGTCAATAATTTGTACTAAAAGTGATTTTTTGATAATCTTTTAATTTCTTCTCTTTTTACAATACAAAAGAATTTGTATTTTTCTAATAAAAGAATTCTATTAATTTAATTTTTTAAATATTTTTTTTGAATGCGCATTTATTTACCGCTTTGTATCCTTTTTCTTCTTTGTTCTTTTGATTTTAAGTTAAGTCTAAAATATAATTTTATACCGCCAGGCACCTTATTAATCAAGGATAGCTTATTCATGGATAGGATGGAAGTTAGTAATCGAAATTGGAAAGAATTTATTGAATCAAATATGGATGAAATGTTTAAAGATTCAGAAGTTTATAAAGAGTTAATTCCTGATTCCTCCATTACAATAAAATTAAAAAATTATGGTAAAATTAAAATGAATGAGTATTTTAATGATCCCCATTTTGATGCATATCCTGTTGTTGGTATTACTTATGAACAGGTCTTGAAATTCTGTGAATGGAGAACAAAAAAAGTAAATCAATTAATGAAGCAGAAAAAAAATAATCCTTCAATTAAACTTGAATATCGGCTTCCAACTATACCTGAATGGGAGATAGCAGCTCAAGGCAATCTTGATTCCACTAAATATCCATTTGGGCTTGATTATTATTATACTGTGGGAGATAATAAATATCGATCAATAAACTGTTATTATCCAGAAATGACCTCTTTAAATTATATCAGACCGACTGACGATACTTTACAAAATATCAAATCAAACAGTTATGGACTTTATAATATGCAAGGAAATGTTTGTGAAATGGTTATTGAAAAAGGCATAGCAAAAGGGGGACATTATGATGCTTTGCTTGAATACTGTAAGATTAAAGAAACATATACTTATTCTTCAGCTAATAAATGGCTTGGATTTAGATGTATTTGTTTAGTATCCCATCAAAATATAATGAATAAAAGTAAAAAGAATCAAAAGTAAAAATGCAAAAATATACTATTACAATTTTACTATTATTTGTAAATGTCTTATGAATTTTTACTTTTGATTCTTGAATTTAGCTGCCTCTAGATCCCCCAGTTTTAATGGGTTTCTTCGTAGTACCTACTGCTTTAGCACCTGGCTTAGCAATAAATTTGGAACCCTGAGCAGAACTTTTTGGTCCTTTGCTGCCGGGTTTTCCGCTGTTCTTATTGTTTACGGGTAATGACATATCAGTATTTTAATGAGTAAATATAATGAGCTTTTGCGAATTATGTGTTTAATCCAACCTTTTCGTAAGTTCCTCATCAATTTTTTTAAAGAGGTGATAAGGTTTATAAACACGCCAATCAATCAACTCCATGAGTTCGATATAATATTGTAATTTTTTCTTTTTAAAGTCATGCTGTGTTGCAGCTGGCATATTTAAAATCACAGCCCAGCCATTTTCATCACTTAATTCTTCGTACCATTCCTGATAATATTCTTTATCGCTACTATGAAAATTCAATACATTTTCGGCAATTAAAATATATTTAAAAATTTTCTGAGCATATAGCAGATCTAGAATTTCTCTTTTTAGTTCCATGATATCGTTCTCAATTGCATCATTCCACTCACCCAACAATTCTATAATCGCAAAATTTAATTCATAGTCAACATAAATGATTTTGAGGTAAAGTGTTCTACTTCCAAAATCATCCCATTGAGGATGTATATAATAATTGTAGACAGTTTGTGAAAATTCGAATTCACTATAGGTACGGCCAAAAAATGGAGATTTAGGGTCTTCTTCAGCTACATATATATGTCTCCAATTAAAAAATGGTTCGATATCATGCATAGTTATTTGATGCTAACAGATTCTACGGCTTTCTTAACAGTCCCGTGTTTTAATAAAAGTTCTTTTGCTGTTTCATAATCAGATAAATGAAGTGCTTCCATCAACATCTTCACCCCTCGATCAACAAGCTTCACATTGCTTAATTGCATATTCACCATCTTATTATCTTCTACACGCCCTAATTGAATCATTACAGAAGTGGAAATCATATTCAATACTAATTTTTGTGCGGTACCACTTTTCATTCTTGTACTTCCCGTAACAAATTCCGGACCCACCACTACTTCAACAGGAAAGTCTGCTTCAGCTGAAACCGGGGAATTGGGATTGCAGCTAATACTTCCTGTGATGATTCCTCTTTTTCTGCATTCTTTAAGCGCACCTATTACATAAGGCGTTGTGCCACTTGCAGCAAGGCCCACTACAACATCTTTATCACTTACAAAATGTGTAACAAGATCATCCCAACCTGCTGCTGCACTATCTTCTGCAAATTCTACTGCTTGTGTGATGGCTTTTTCTCCTCCGGCGATTAGTCCAATTACTAATCCATAGGGAACCCCAAAAGTTGGTGGGCATTCGCTTGCGTCTACAATTCCTAAACGACCACTTGTTCCTGCACCAATATAAAATAATCTACCCCCAACCATCATTTTATCACTAATAGCAGCACTTAGTTTTTCAATTTGGGGAATCACTTTTTCAACTGCAATTGGTACTGCTTTATCTTCATGATTCATATTTACCAGCAACTCTTGAATCGACATATTTTCAAGATGATGGTAAGTAGAAGTTTGTTCAGTTACTTTAATAAACTCTGGCATAAGATCCATTTAACTGTGATATTCGATTAGCCCTTTCATAGGAGCTTTCATCACTTTTCCTAATTCTAATTCATACCCGTTGCAAAGTTCTTGTAAAACATCTTTAAAACCATAGGCGACGCTTCCGATAAAATTGATAGGATGGGTCCAGCTTTCTTTGTATTTATAAATATGCGCAAAAAAGAAATCATTTAAGCCATCTTCTATGATATTTTCAATCATATAATGCCCTCTGTTTTCAGCTAAGAAAATTGCAAAAGATGCCAGATACCTATTTGCCATGGGCTTTTTATAAACGTTCTCTAAAATTTCAATAGGGTTTGTCAGAAATCTTTTTTCAAAACTCGTCATCAATTCCTCATCAAAAGTTTGATATAAATAATATTGAATTACTTTCTTTCCTAAATAAGATCCACTGCCTTCATCTCCTAAAATAAACCCAATGCCAGGGCTGTTTTTAATTATTTTTCTTCCATTATAAAAGCAAGAATTTGATCCCGTGCCTAATATACATGCAATACCTTTTTCTTTACCACATAAAGCTCTTGCAGCTGCTGTTAAATCCGTTTCAATAGAAATTTTTGCTTTCCTGAATAGTTTTTTTAAGACTGATTTTAGTATCGCCACATTATTTTGATTACTTAATCCAGTACCGTAAAAATGTACTTCATTAATAAGGGCATCTTTTAATTTCGGAACTAGTTGCTTGATCAGTAATTGCTCAATTTGCTCAGCGTTCAAAAAATAAGGACTGATTCCTGTTGTACTAAACTTTTTTTTCTTGCCATTTTCTATCAGGCACCATTCGCATTTGGTGGCACCACTATCGGCAATTAAGGTAACTAACATATTAATATTTTTTCTGGTCTATATTCCATTCATTAATCTATCTATCAAAACTACCCGCAACTTATACCATTCATCCGAAACAACAAACCTTTATCTCAGAATCAAGCATTAATACGGATATTCGCATACTATTTCAAGTTACAAAGAAGTATAGTTTATGGGAAGTAAAAAATTGCAAGTCTGGCTACCTGTTTTGTTTGCCGTTACGATTGTGTTAGGTATGTTAATTGGTTATCAATTAAGGGAAGAAACTGCTGGGGGAAGATTTCTGGGATTCGCAAAAAGAACCTCATTACAGGAGGTTGTTGATTTGGTAAGAAGCAGATATGTCGATAAAGTAGCTTCTGATAGTATCAATCAACTTGCTGTTAATCAATTGCTTTCGCACCTTGACCCACATTCTGTTTTAATCCCCTCTGATCAGTTGAATGCAGCTGAAGAGCATTTGCAGGATAATATCAAAGGCATTGGAATTGAGTTTCAGGTATTTGATGATACAGTAAATGTGATGAATGTAATTAAAACGGGCCCTTCAGAAAAAGCAGGAATAGAAGTGGGCGACAAACTATTAACGATTAACGACACTGCCCAAATAGCAGGTAAATTTCTAAGGGTAGAAAGAGTGAGGTCGCTTTTAAAAGGGGAGACTGGAACGAAAGTGAAGATTAAGATTTTAAGGTCAGGAAAAATAATAGAGAAAGAAATTGAAAGAGCTTCTTTTCCTGTACCCATTATTGATGTTTCTTATATGCTGGATAAAGAAACAGGTTTCATTAGAATTAATCGGTTTGCAGATAGATCCTATGAAGCATTTATGGAAAGCATGGGTGATTTGAAAAAGAAAGGAATGCAAAAATTGATTCTCGATTTGCGTGGAAATGGCGGCGGATTATTGAAAGAAGCCATAGCAATTGCGGATGAGTTTTTAAGTGGCGATAAATTAATTGTTTATACAGAAGGTGATCATCAACCAAGATTTGATAATCGTTGTAGAAGGGATGGTATTTTTGAAACCGGAAATTTAGCAGTATTGGTAGATGAAAGTTCTGCTTCAGCAAGTGAAGTATTAGCTGGTGCATTGCAAGACTGGGACAGAGCAACTATTATTGGTAGAAGAACATTTGGTAAAGGATTAGTGCAACAACAATTTCAATTAAGTGATGGGAGCGCTGTTCGTCTAACCGTTTCACGTTACTATACCCCTTTGGGTAGAAATATTCAGAAACCTTATGGTAAAGACCATGAAGAATATAATGAGGAACTTTTAACCAGATTTCATAATGGTTCTATGATTAAAGCGGATACTTCCAAGCCTAAAGGCAAAGCTTTTAAAACGCCGAGTGGTAAATTGGTTTATGACGGTGGTGGCATTACTCCAGACATTTTTATTCCTTTAGATACTGCTAATATTAGTGATAATGTATTGAGGTTATATTATAGAAATTCACTGAGTAGTTTTGTTTATAGATATTATCTTCAGAACAGAGTCAAGTTTGACCAAATAAAGAAGCCCGAGAATATATTGACTGAATTTCTTCCCGGAGAAAAAGAGTTGGCGGATTTAAGAAGTTTTTCTTTAGCCCATGATGGCGTAATTATTAATCCTTTTACCGATAAGGAAAAAGTTCAAATTAGTCAACGATTACAAACTTTGATGGCAAAGCAGATATGGCGTATGGAAGGATATTTTGAAATAGCAAATCGATATGATGCAGCTGTTCAGAAAGGAATTTTGGTATTAAAATAGAGAAAGTAGCAGTTTTTTGAAAAATTCGGTGTTTTCAACGGAGGCTGGTATCATTAAATTCGGTTAATTTGTTTGCTTATTTTTTGAAGCCCCTAAATTGCTATTATGAAACAGAAGTTAATTACAATCCTGTTATTGTTATTTACTGCATTAATTTTATTAGGTATCAATTTTATAAATGACTGGCTCCTGATTGTGATAGGACTTTTTTTTGCGGGAGCTTCTTTTTTGTCAGCAGGTGTCTTATTAATGGTGAGAAAAAGGAGCGAATCTCTTGCGAAAAACAACAAATTCTAACGATTGTTTGCTTGATATAATAAAACAAAGGTTGATTTATTCGGCCTTTGTTTTTTTTTGCCTGATATTTATCCTATCAAAATTGTATAAATTAATTATTTAAACATACCCTTTAAAAATATAAAAAATGCATAGAAAAGAATTTCTCCGCAATACAGGATTTGCTGCTGCTTCTTTAGCTTTAGCATCTTCTAATAAACTATTTGCTGCTTCTGCTGATACTAAAGTTAAAATGGGGATCATCGGAGTTGGGCAAAGAGGCTTAAATCATCTTGATCTTTTGTTACGCAGAGATGATGTTGAATTATTAGCGATTTGCGATATAGATGCTCGTACACTTAATGCTGCGAAAGAAATTATTAATAAGAGTGGAAAAAAGATGCCAGAAATATTTACTGGAGATAATCTCGCATGGAAAAAGATGTTAGAGAAAAATCAATTGGATGGAATTGTTATTGCTACTCCTTGGGAATGGCATAAAGAAATGATTATTGGAAGTTTAGAGTCTGGTATAAAGTATGTGGGTTCGGAAGTGATTATTGGCATTAGTTTAGAAGATCATTGGGAAGTAGTTCATGCAGCCGAGAAATATAAGGGACATGTAATGATGCTTGAAAACGTTTGCTATCGGAGAGATGTGATGGCCGTGTTGAATATGGTTCGTCAGGGTGTTTTTGGTGAATTGATTCATTTGCAAGGAGGTTATCAGCACGACTTACGGGAAGTGAAATTTAATAATGGCACTGAAGTATATGGTCATGGGGTAGAGTTTGGTGAAAAAGCTTATTCAGAGGCGCATTGGAGAACAGAACATTCTGTACATCGCAATGGGGATTTATATCCAACACATGGTGTTGGCCCAATTGCTAATTATATAAACATTAATAGAGGAAATAGATTTACCTCATTGTGTTCATTTTCATCGAAAGCGCGGGGTTTGCATAATCATATTGTGAAACAAGGAGGAGAAAATCATCCAAATGCAAAAGTGAATTTTAAATTAGGAGATGTTGTTACGACCTCCATTAATTGTGTAAACGGAGAAACCATTTTATTACAACATGATACTAATTTACCAAGACCTTATTCATTAGGGTTTAGAGTGCAGGGTACTGAAGGACTTTGGATGGATGTGAATAAGAGTATTTATATAGAAGATAAATCAGCCAAAGCTCATCAGTGGGATGATGCAAAACAATGGCTTGATAAATACGACCATCCTTTATGGCAACGGTGGAGTAAAGAAACTGCTGGTGCGGGACATGGAGGGATGGACTTTTTTGTAATACATGCATTAGTTGAAAGTATCAAACATAAAACAGCCACTCCGTTGGATGTGTACGACGCAGCAACCTGGAGTGCAATATCACCTCTCAGTGAAAAATCAATTGATCTAGGTTGTCAGACAGTGGAATTTCCTGATTTTACAGGCGGACAATGGATGTATCGCAAGCCCGTATTTGCTTTAAATGATACTTATTAAAAAATGTAGAAATGGGATCAATTCCACAAGAAGTTTTAGGGGCATTTGGATTTGAACTGGATGGATTAAAACAACAAAGTTTTGGTACTGGTTTGATTAATCACACCTGGAAATTACAATCTTCAAAAGGGGATTATATTTTGCAAACCATTAATCAAAATGTATTCCCAGATCCCCAAACAATTGCAAATAATATCGATGCTGTTGGGAATTTTTTGGAGAAGAATTATCCGGATTATTTTTTTGTTCACCCTATTCAAACTAAAGATGGACAATCGATGGTATATTTCGAAAATGAATATTATCGAATGTTCCCTTTTGTAAAGGGATCACATGCTAAAACGGTTGTGGATAATGCTTCAGAGGCTTATGAGGCAGCCAAACAGTTTGGTATTTTTACAAAACTATTGAGCGGATTTAATATCAAAAAACTTGATTTCACATTGCCTGATTTTCATAACCTTACACTAAGATATCAACAGTTTGAAGAAGCTTTAATTTCTGGTGATTTAGAAAGGATTAAACAATCAAAACAAACCATTCAAAAATTAATAAAGTTTAAGACAATCGTAAAGATTTATCAGTCAATTCTGATGCATCCAGATTTTAAAAAGCGCGTTACACACCATGATACTAAAATCAGCAATATATTATTCAATGATGCGAATCAAGGGATTTGTGTAATTGATTTAGATACTTTAATGCCTGGATTATTTATAAGTGATGTTGGCGATATGATGCGAACTTATTTATGTCCAGTAAGTGAGGAAGAAAAGGATCTGACGAAAATAACTATTCGAACTGAAATTTATCAGGCAATTGTGAATGGTTACTCAGAAGCCATGGAAGACGAATTAACAAAAAAAGAAAAGCAGCATTTTTTTTATGCTGCACAATTTATGATTTATATGCAGGCATTACGTTTTCTAACCGATCATTTAAACAATGATCGATATTATGGTGCAAAATATGAGGGTCAAAATTTTGTAAGAGCTGCAAATCAAATGAGACTTCTAGAAAAATTAACGGAAAAAGAATCTATACTTAAATAAAGAATGCCACCTGTTTTAAGAGGTGGCATTTTTCATGAAAAGCAATCGAATCTTATCCAAGTGGTACGAAGTCGCTAGCTTTTTTAGTAGCCAATTCTTCGTAGGTTTTCCATTTTAGGTTTACTAAATTCTGTGCATGTACCATCAATCTTTCCGCTTCTTCAGGATTGGTTGTAGTAAGCACTTTATATCTTAATTCATTATATGCATATTCTCTTAAAGTAATAGTAGGTCTTGGAGAATCTAATACAAATGGGTTTTGATTTTTAGTTCTTAAAATTGGGTTGTATCTCAATAGAGGCCAGTGACCACTTGCAACTGCCATATTCTGTTGTGTTAATCCATTTTTCAGATCATAACCATGCGCAATACAATGACTATATGCAAGAATCAGTGCTGGTCCGTCGTAAGCTTCTGCTTCACGCAATGCTAATAATGTTTGTTGTGGGTTGGCACCAAATGCAATTCTTGCCACATAAACATTACCATAAGACATAGCCTGCATTGCTAAATCTTTCTTTCCACCAGTTTTACCAGCTGCAGCAAATTTTGCGGTAGCTGCTGTAGGAGTAGATTTTGAAGACTGTCCACCAGTATTAGAATACACTTCAGTATCCATTACTAAAATCTTCACATTTCTTCCACTTGCTAATGCATGGTCAAGGCCACCATAACCAATATCATAAGCCCATCCATCTCCACCCACTAACCAAACACTTCTGCGAACTAACTGATCGCAAACGGATAATAAATGTTTAGCAGCTGGAGCCGAAATGGTAGCTAATTTTTCTTTCAGTAATTGAACGCGCAATTGTTGAATAGCCAGTTCTGATTCGTGTGTTTGTTTTGCATTAATAATTTCATCAACAAAATCTTCACCAATTTCAGGCTTTAATTCTTTCAACAATTGTTTAGCCATATTCAACTGATTATCTGCAGTGATTCTCATTCCTAAACCAAACTCAGCATTGTCTTCAAATAAAGAGTTTGACCAGGCTGGCCCACGTCCTTCTTTGTTTACTGTCCAAGGTGTAGTTGGTAAATTACCACCATAAATAGATGAGCAACCAGTAGCGTTTGCAACTAATAATCTTTGTCCAAATAATTGAGATAATAATTTCAAGTAAGGTGTTTCACCGCAGCCGGCACAAGCACCTGAGAACTCGAATAATGGTTCCAAGAATTGAGCGCCATGAACAGTAGAGAAATCGATTTTAGAGCGATCGTTCCAAGTGATATTTTCAAATGTTGTAATATTTGCTTTCTCAACTTCTAAGATGGGTTCTTTATCACTTAAGTTGATGGCTTTGCGTTCTTTGTTTATTGGATCTATCACCGGACAAACTTCGGTACATAAATTACAGCCTGTACAGTCTTCTAAATAAACTTGTAAGGTATATTGAGTTTCAGGAAACCCTCTTGCATTAATTGGTGCATGTTTAAATCCATCACCAACACCTTTTAAATTGTCTTTATGATAGAATTTAGAACGGATTACACTATGCGGACAAACATAAGCACAGTTACCACATTGGATACACATATCCGGCTCCCAAACAGCCACTAAATCACTTACATTTCTTTTCTCCCATTGTGTTGTGCCACTAGGATAGGTACCGTCTATTGGCATCATACTTACAGGTAAGGTATCGCCATGATCGGCCATCATTACTGCTGTAACATTCTTTACAAAGTCGGGTGCTTTATCAGAAACCGTTTGTAAGTTATTGTCGGCAGCAGAAACAGAACCAGGGTAGTTTACTTCATACATATTTGCAAGCGTTGCATCTACTGCAATGAAGTTTTGATCGATAACTTTTTGTCCTTTTTTAAAGTATGTTTTTTCAATTGCTTTTTTGATTTGCTTAATTGCAGCTTCTCTTGGCAATACACCTGATAATGCAAAATAACATGTTTGCATGATGGTATTAATACGGCCTTTCATTCCGGTATCTCTGGCAACTGTTGTTGCATCAATCACAAAGAATTTAATTTTTTTGTCGATGATACTTTTCTGAACCTGACCTGTTAATTTATCCCAGACTTCATCTTTGCTATAAGGACTATTTAATAAGAATGTAGCTCCCTCACTTGCATAACTCAACATTTCTACTTTTTCAGTAAAGTTGAATTGGTGACAAGCTATAAAGTCGGCTTTAGAGATTAAGTAAGGAGCACGAATCGGTTTTGGTCCGAAACGCAAGTGAGATACTGTTCTTGCACCAGATTTTTTAGAATCGTAAACGAAATAACCTTGTCCGTATAGATCCGTATTCTCTCCGATAATTTTGATGGTGTTTTTATTGGCACCAACAGTACCATCGGCTCCTAAACCAAAGAATAATCCTTGTCTCCATTCTGATTCATCTAATTTATAATTCGGATCATAAGACAAACTCGTATGTGTAACGTCGTCATTGATGCCAACGGTAAAGCCATTTTTTGGGTTTGGTTTTTTTAGTTCATCATAAACTGCTTTCACCATGGCAGGAGTAAATTCTTTAGAAGATAAACCATATCGACCACCCACTAAATTTGGAAGATGCTTAATCTTACCTTGTTGTAAAGCTTCTACTAAAGTTGATAAAACATCCTGATACATTGGTTCACCCGCAGCACCTGATTCTTTTGTTCTATCAAGAATAGCGATTGATTTAACAGATGCAGGTAAAGCTTTTACCAAATGCTCTAAGGAGAATGTTCTATATAAGCGAACCTGGATAACACCGGTTTTTTCACCTGTAGCATTTAATGCTTCCATTGTTTCAGCCACTGTTTCACCACCTGAGCCCATTACAATAATTACGCGTTCTGCATCAGCAGCACCTGTATATTGGAACAGTTCATATTTTCTGCCTGTGAGTTTTTCAAATTCACGCATGCTGTCTTCTACAATTTGTGGAAGATTGTTATAGAAAGTATTCACTGTTTCTCTTCCCTGAAAATAAACGTCAGGGTTTTGAGCGGTACCTCTGATAAATGGATGCTCAGGATTTAATCCTCTATTTCTATGAGCGATCACTAATTCATCAGGAATCATTGATTTGATTTGCTCATCGGTTAATAGTTCTAATTTATTTACTTCATGAGAAGTACGGAAACCATCAAAAAAGTGAACAAAAGGAATTCTGGATTTTAAAGTTGCATTTTGAGCAATCAGAGCAAAGTCATGAGCTTCCTGAACACTTGCAGAACTAAGCAATGCAAAGCCTGTAGTTCTTGCTGCCATTACATCCTGGTGATCTCCAAAGATGGATAAACCTTGGGCTGCAAGTGAACGAGCTGCTACATGAAATACAGTTGCAGTAAGTTCGCCTGCAATTTTATACATGTTGGGAAGCATCAACATTAAACCTTGTGATGCCGTAAATGTGGTGGTAAGAGATCCAGTTTGTAAAGCTCCGTGAACAGTACCAACGGCACCAGCTTCACTTTGCATTTCCATAATATCTGGAACCCCGCCCCAAATATTTTTAGTTCCTTTTGAAGCCCATTCATCGGCTAACTCTGCCATTGTTGATGAGGGTGTAATCGGATAGATCGCACAAACTTCGTTGACACGATATGCTACATAGGCAGCAGCTTCGTTACCGTCGATTGTTGATATGATATTTTTATTAGGCATTAGTAGTTTCATTTATGGGTTCTGAAATCATTTCTATTGCATGACACGGACATTGTTCATAGCAAACGGCGCATCCTGTGCAAGCATCTAAATTGAATTTATAACGGTTGCCTTTTCCTAATTTAATGATAGCATCTTCAGGGCAAGCACCAAAACATCCGTCGCATTCGAAACAGTTACCACAGCTCAGGCAGCGTTGTGCTTCAAACCTTGCTTCTGCTTCTGAAAAACCTGAATTGATTTCATCAAATGATTTAACAGCTAGTGCTGGTGCAAGTTTATCCTGTTCTTTTTGAGGCGCTTCTGTTTTATACCACATATGCAGTTTTCTATATCCTGCAGTAGGGTGTTTTTCTCCTTTATTATAGGGTTGGTTTTCTAAGAAACTATTGATAGTTCTAGCCGCTTTTTTTCCATGTCCAATAGCAATGGTAGCACTTCTATTTTCACCAGGCAGTGTATCTCCACCGGCAAAAATACCAGAGTGGCCCGTCATTCTTTGTCCGTCTATAATGATCGTTCCATCTTCATTTAATTGAATACCCTCAATTGACTTTAAGAAATCTGTATCTGCAGACTGACGGTTTGCAATGATCAATACATCGGCATCAATTGTTTCAAATGCTGCTGTACCAATTGCTTTACCCTTTTCTACTTTTACAGTTTCTAGTGTGATTTTATTATTT
Organism: Bacteroidota bacterium; assembly: GCA_037139075.1. GTDB lineage: Bacteria > Bacteroidota > Bacteroidia > Chitinophagales > Chitinophagaceae > Sediminibacterium. The sequence continues at coordinate 25,197 of JBAXHC010000009.1, read as the reverse complement.
TCAATTTTATGAATCTTCTTGTATAATTGAACATCAACACCTTCAGCTAGTGCATCTTCAGTTTCGTAATCATATGCGGGCATCATTTTTTTATCGCCCGGGAAATAAACAGCGACTTCAGAACCGAAACGCTTAATGATTCTGGATAGATACATGGCTAATTTTCCACCACCATAAACCACTACTTTCTTTTGGATATAGGCGCTATTATTAGTTTTGATTTCGGTAAAGAATTCAAATGCAGTTTTGATATACACTGAATTGTCGCGTGTAAAATCTTCTTCTTGAATTTTCTGTGCACCAATGCCTAGATAAACCGCATCAAATTTGCCATCTTCTTTAAGGCCTTTAAGGTCATGCACTTTAGCGTTCAATCGAATTTTTACACCTAGTTGTGCTATTCGATTGATTTCAGTGTCTAATATTTCTTTTGGTAAACGATATTCGGGAATTCCTGCCCACATCAGACCACCAATATGACCGCTGGCTTCGTATATTTCAACTTCATGACCCGCTTTTGCAAGGTGATAAGCAGCTGAAAGTCCACTTGGACCTGCACCCACCACCAATACTCTTTTACCAGTAGGTTTCACATTGGTTCTTAGCTGCCAATTGTTTTTAATGGCTTCATCTCCAATAAATCTTTCTACTGCATGAATATTTACAGTATCGTCAATATGATTTCTATTACAACCTGTTTCACAAGGTTTTACGCAAATTCTACCCATGATTCCAGGGAAGGGGTTGTCTTCCAACATGGTTTGAAATGCTTCGAAATAATTGCCGGCCTGTGCATGAGCCATCCATCCCTGGATATTTTCTCCTGCCGGGCAGGCGCTGTTACAAGGTGGCATAAAGTCCATATAAACTGGACGTCTAGATCTTAGTGCACCAGTTCCTTCCGCGTGGGTGGTTAGATCTATTGGTTTGGTAATGTCGTTTTCGGGCATATTGTTTGTTTTTTCAGAATTTCTAATGGGTAGATGAATGCTGTTTAAACATTAGTACATCAAATAGGATGTGAAATTACCTAGAGGCGTATTTTAAAACAATGATTTTGTGCATATAGGAACATGAGGAATGTCATGTTCAGATTCAAATAAATACCAATTAAATATAATCAAAAATGCATATACGAAATTTTTGTAACTTTCCTAGTTAAACTTCATATTCAGCTGTTGCAATTAATATCAGAGTTATGATTTTTGATATTTTAATTGTTTTACGAAAAAATGTATCAAACTGATGATTTTCTTATCCATCTTTATTTATATTGTCGAATAATCTCATTTAAGCAAATTCATATATGCAATCCGCGGCAGCAATTTCTTTTATTTTAGATAAGTTATCTCACGAATTAAATAGTTCTTTAAGCTACCATAATTTAAGTCATACCGAGCGCGTAATTCAACATGTTTCAGTAATTGCAGAAGAGGAAGGGGTAATTGGATATGACCGGGATTTATTATTAGTTGCTGCTGCTTATCATGACTCTGGTTTTATTGAAGTTTATAATGGACACGAAGAAATGTCTTGTAAAATTGCAAGAGAATTTTTGCCAGGCTTTAATTTTAATGAAATAGATATTGAGGCCATTTGTACCATCATTATGGCTACAAAAATTCCACAAACACCAACCAATTTTTTGGGGGAAATCCTTTGTGATGCTGATTTATATTATTTAGGGACTACAAACTATGAGTTAATTGCAGAAACCCTTTTTGAGGAACTGTTGCAGGTTGATCTTCTGAGCAATAAAAGTCAGTGGCAGGAGCAGCAAACTACATTTTTAAAGAGTCATCATTATTTTACTAAAACTGCGAGAAAAAAATTAGGCCCCATTCAAGAGAAAAACCTGTTGAAATTAAATACTCAATTGGAAAGTCCACATACAATTAAACATCATGAATCATCGGTCTGGGATTTCGTGATCATTTTAGCTGGTGTTATTATAACTGCTTTTGGGTTAAAAGGTTTTTTAGTGCCCAATAATTTTTTTGATGGCGGAATTACTGGTATCTCACTGATGATACATGAATTTTTTCATATCAATTTAGCCTATGTAATTGTGGCAGTAAATATTCCATTTGTAATCATCTCCTATTTTTCTATTAATAAAGGGTTTGCTATTAAAACTTTATTCGCAGTTACATTATTAGGTATTTGCTTACTCTATCCAGGATTCCCTACTATTACCGATGATAAACTTTTAATTTCCATTTTTGGTGGATTTTTCCTCGGGATTGGAATTGGGTTAACAATGAGAGCTGGTTGTGCTGTTGATGGCATTGAAGTGCTGGCACTTTATACTTTACGTAGATCCAGTTTTACCATCAGTGAAATCATTCTTGGAATTAATATTATCATATTCAGTTTTGCGGCTCTTCATTTCGGACCCAAAACAGCACTGTATTCGATGTTAACTTATTTTATTGCATCAAAAACCATTGATTATGTGATTGAAGGATTGGAAGCATATACAGGAGTTACGATTATTTCAGGTAAAAGCGCTGAACTAAAACATCGCCTGGTGAATGAAATGGGGAAGGGTATTACTGTATATAAAGGGGAGCGTGGTTTCTTACCCGGAAAATTTGAATTTCATGAAGATTGTGATATCATTTTTACCATTATTTCAAGATTAGAAATGCGTAAAATCACTAACCTTATACAGGAAGTTGATCCTAAAGCTTTTGTGTTTGCAAGTACTATAAAAGAAGCCTCAGGCGGCATCATGAAAAAAAGACATGTGCATTAATCAACATACATTTTTCTCCCCATTATTTTGACGATTTTTTACCATTTGCATTCAGGATTAATAAATTATTAAAAACGTTATATTGTAATATAATCGTTATGATATATTAAAAAATAATCGTAGGTTTATTTTTTTCATTGGTTTTGTATGGGTATTTCAAAGATTTTAAAAAATGCAATGGTTAATTGAGAAGCTTGGTTGCTTTTGAGTTGACGATTTTGTTTTTTAAAAATCTGTAGTTGTAAAAGACTCTTTTTAGAGGAGATTTTCCATTTCATTTGTGAGCTTGATATCTTTCGATTTAAGATCGTGATAGTAGTTGATATGTTATTTTAAGATGGTTTGTTATTCGAAATAATTGTTGATTTTTTTTGTTAAATAACCCCTAATGATGCAGCGCAAATATTTTTTGCCTTACCTATTATTTATTGGCTTAATGCCAATTTTTACTTCAGCACAACAATCAAAAATTACTGACTTTGTAGTGTTTGGAGGGAACGGAAGTTGTCCTACCGGAGCTGGTCAAAAAGCTCCTTTATATCCTGGTTGTGGAGTTTTACTTGGAAAGTCTATTGTACTAAGATCTGGGTCAATTGGAAGTTATAACATTGTGAAATCTGGTGACCTTGCTAATATTGGAAGTAATATTTATAGTGGAGGTTCTATACAACTTGGAAATAGTGTGCAGGTAAATGGGAATATAGCTGCAGCAAATAGTGCAAGAAATTTAGGTTCAGTTGTTGGAATTGGTAGTTCTTTAAGTCTTTTAGGAAATCTTGATGTAGCAGGAAATATTTTGATCACAAGCGGAACTGTAAAGGGTAAGGTTACTTATCCGGTTGGGTCAACTTATAGTGGTCCCACACCAACTGGGGGCGCAGTTGTGGGTTCTCCTAATTTGCCAATTCTGCCAACATCTCCTACAATTACTAATTTCCCTGCAGCTGGTAATGTTGATATTACAACAACACAAACTATTAATCCAGGTTCCTATGGAAATGTGGCATTAACAGGGAAACAAAAATTAACCTTGTCAGGTCCAGGTGTCTATGTTTTTAAACAAATTAAGAATATTGGTTCTAAAAATTATTTCATTTACGATTTTAAAAACAACACTACTGGTTCGTTTTATATTTATGTATATAATGATATTGATTTTAATATTCAATCAGTAAAAATTTTAAATGGGGGTAATGCTTCAAGAATTTATTTTGAGACGCATGGTAATGGCGCTACTTCTCCAAATGGCACAGTTGCATTTAATACAGGAAATAGAACTTATTTAGATGACAAGAGTGATGATGCGGATGGATATGATGATAAAGATTCTTATGGTGAAAATATAAAATGGGCAGGTTCAGTTTGGGCTCCTTTTGCTGCCATTAATATTGGAACAGGATCTAAAGAAGCTGCTATTAATGGTGCTTTCTGGAGTGGCACACAAGTGAGAGTTAGTGACTCTGTTAAAATTAATTATATCCCTTTTTTACTTTGTACTACACCAAATAAAACAGTAACTAAAACAGCAAACCTAGATTGCTCCGTAGGAACGGTTACTTTAAATGCTTCTTCTACAACTCCTGGTGTTTTATTTAATTGGACTACTCTAAAAGGAACTATTGTTTCTGGTGCAAATACAGCTAATCCAACAGTTTCGGCTAAAGGCCTATATTTTTTAACTATTACAAATCCAAGTGGGGGATGTATCGCATATGATACAGTTACTGTAAATTATGTGCCTTGTATAGTTCCTTATTTGCCAACACCAACAGGTGGCAAAGTGGATAATTTGATTGGGGCAGAACTTACACAGATTGCGAATAATCCTTCTTTAGTTGTTGGTACTGGACCTGGGGGATCTACAGGTACTCTTACTGATTCCTTAAGAAAAATTATTCGGATTTCTAATGATAGTGTAACAGTAGAAGTTATTTCTATTGTTGGACAAACTACGTATTTGAAAACATTATTACAGGGGCCTACATATGGTATGACTAATTTGGTAAACAATGGATCTAATTCATTATTTATTACAGGAAAACTACCGATAAGAAATCTTAAAAAACTGGATAGCATTCCTCAGTATATCAGATTTGTTCGCCCTGTATTTACACCAATTATAAATGGCGCTTCGAATTTAACTGGTGTTGTAATGACTGGTGGTGATACTGCAATGGCTACAAATTTTGTAAGATCAGGATATGATTTACAAGGAAATGGAATTAAAATAGGAGTGCTCTCTGATAGTTATGATATACTTGGTCAGGCAAAAAATGATGTGGCCAACCACGAATTGCCGGGTAGTGCAGATGATACAGTAAATAATAATCCAGTTAACGTAATTTTCGATAATCCATTTGGAGGTACTCATGATGAGGGTAGGGCCATGTTACAAATAGTGCATGATATTGCTCCAAAAGCAAAGCTCGATTTTAGAACAGGATATATTTCACCAGGTGATTTTGCACAAGGTGTTTCTGAATTACAACAGGATGGTTGCAATGTGATAATTGATGATGTAACTTTTGTAACAGAACCATTTTTTCAAGATGGGATAGTGGCCAGAGCTGTTGATAATGTAACAAGTCAAGGAGTTACTTATGTTACATCAGCAGGAAATTTTGCTAACAAATCTTATCAAGCAACTTTCTCTCCTATTGCAGCGCCTCTGGGTTATCCAGGTTCTGCACATGATTTTGGAGGTGGTAATCCATATCAACAAGTTACGTTGGCTCCAGGTAGTTATACCATTGTTTTACAATGGCAGGATTTTATTTACTCAACTGGGCAAGGTCAAACAGGAAGTGCTAATGATTTGGACATGTTCGTGACCAATAATTTGGGTGATACCCTTTTTGGTATGAATAGAAATAATATTGGAAACGATCCAATAGAGATCATCACTTTTCAGGTACTTAGTCCTACCATCGCAAATATTATGATCACGAGGGCAGGAGGTTCAGCTAATGTAAATTTTAAATACATTGTCTTTAGTGGTAAACTTAGTTTTGGTGGAGGATATGGAGGCGCTTCAACAATAGTTGGTCAAGCAAATTCAAATGGAGCCGTTACTGCAGGAGCAGCTCAAATTGTTGCTGGTACTATTCAGATAGAATCATTTTCTTCAATTGGAGGTACATCTATAAATGGAATTATTAGAAGCAAGCCTGATTTTCTAGCCCCTGATGGAGTGGAAACTACAGTGAATATGGGACCGAAAACCGGACCCACAGGTAATCCCTTATTTTTTGGTACTTCAGCAGCAGCCCCTCATCTAGGCGCTATGATTGGGTTATTGATGGAGGGTTTGAAAAAGTATAATAATCTTACACTTACTCCATCACAAATAAAAACATTATTAAAATCTTCCATCCCGAGTGGGGGAGCTGCACCCAATAACAGTCAGGGTAATGGCTTCGCAAATGGTTTCTCTGCCATGAAAACTTTTGCAAATCCTAAACCTGAATTATTAAGTTTTGCATCTGATGATGCTGCAAAAATTATAGGAGTCAATGATGTAAAACTTCGAGTATTTGGTAATTGCTTAAATCCAAATTCAATTATTTTATTGAGAGGACAACCTATCACAACAACTTATATCAATGACCATGAATTAAATGTAGCTGTTCCTGCATTTATTGATAATCCTGCAATCAAAATAACAACTGCAGCTGTATCTTTCAATGGTACAGACGGTGGAATTTCTGATTCCATGTTTCTTTTAAGTATGCCTCGTCAAAAGGTAATCATTACAGTAAATGATGCGATTAAAAAATATGGAGAACAAGTACCAGCATTTGATTATACGATTTTAGTGGATGGTGTACCACTTGCACAAACCAATTTAACGCTTGCGTCTTTAAATATAAATGCAATTCATTTTGCAACGATTGCCACAAGCAAATCAAATATTGGAAGATATTCTGTAACTCCAGTGATAGATACTTTAGACAAGACTGCTACTACCATTCAAACTACGAATGATAAATATATTTTCACTTTAAATCAAGGTATTCTTCGAATTAATAGAATGCCATTATTAATCACTGCAAATGATAAAACCATTGTGTATGGCAGTAAAATTACAGGAATCGATTATAGCTATGCCATTGATAATACAAATGTGCCGCCATCAGAGCAAGCTGATTTGTTAGATTTTATTAAACGTTCTCATAGTGCTGCAATTGTAGATTCTGTTATTGGGTTAACCGATGATAAAGGTTTATTGGGTGGAGCGGTACTAACACCTGCAGCCCTTGCTAATATTGGAGTTCTTGCTAGTGGATATGCTTTAGTGAATGGATACCCACTTGTAAATGGTTACCCATTAGTGAATGGCTATCCTTTAGTAAATGGTTATCCATTGGTAAATGGGTATGCATTAGTGAATGGGTATCCACTTGTAAATAACTATGTCATTGATATCGATCCAAATTCATTGATAGATTATAAAGCTAATGCTGGTTTAAATCCAAGTAACACAAGTTTAGTTAACGGATATCCTTTAGTAAATGGCTATCCGTTAGTGAATGGTTATGCTTTAGTAAATGGATATGCATTAGTGAATGGTTATGCTTTAGTAAATGGATATGCATTAGTGAATGGCTATGCATTAGTGAATGGATATCCTTTAGTAAATGGCTATGCATTAGTAAATGGGTATGCTTTGGTAAATGGATATGCTTTAGTAAATGGTTATGCGCTTGTAAATGGTTATGCTTTAGTAAATGGTTACCCATTGGTAAATGGATATCCATTAGTAAATGGTTATGCACTAGTAAACGGCTATGCATTGGTGAATGGTTATGCTTTAGTGAATTCGGCAGACATTGATCCTGGAAATAATAAAAATCAAATGGTTATTGTAAATGGATTAGACGGTAAATCTAATGCTCCATTAAACATTTCTAATCTTGCTAAATCAATTAATCTTGTAACAGGACTATCTGTTGGATCACACTATATTGTTCCTGCAGCTTATAGCTCTTACAATTTCGATATTACTTATTCCGTTGGAAATCTTACAGTAACTCCAGCTCCGTTAACCATACGTGCAAAAGATTCTACTATCACTTATCAAGATCCATTTACTTTAACTACTATGACTAGTACCGTTGCAGGTATTGGTTACAATGATAAAATTAGCGATGTATTATCAGGGCCTCCTTCTTATAGCATTTTGAATAACCTGAATAATCCTGTTACAGCTGATCCTATTTTGCCAGGGACCTATAATATTATAACTAAAAATGCGCCTTTAACTTCTACAAATTATACTGTCAATTATGTGCCGAGTCAATTGGTTGTAAAAGGATTCCCTTTAACAATTCGAGTAAATGATATTCAGATCAAAGCAGGGGATCCTGTTCCAGCATTTACTTCTACTATAACTGGATTAAAGACTGGTTCAGTGATAAACGGATCAGATATCAATTATACTATTACACCTGCCTATAATGGTCAGCCAGGAATTTATGTTGTTACGCCGAATATTCCTTCCCCTTCTGTTGCAGTAGGGTATGATAAGAATTATGTATATGGAATATTAAGTGTGAAATAAAAAAACAAATGATGCGAATGAAACTTCCACATAGAGATTTATTTATAAGAGTCATTTTGATTCTTACAACTGCTGTTTTTATAAATAATGCTTTACTTGCGCAGACATTTAAAGTAAACGGAAACGCGTATTCCAATTCAAGCTATGGAGCTAATTATTATACTTTAACGCAAGCTGCAGCTGGTCAGAATGGTTCTATTTGGTTTGATAAACAAATTGATTTAACCTTCCCATTTACTTTTAATTATTCTGTGTATCAGGGAAATACGCAAACTGGTGCAGATGGTATGGCATTTGTACTGCAACAATCGGGTACTTCTGTTGTGGGTGGTTCGGGAAGCGGGATGGGTTATGGAGGTATTTTAAATTCACTTGATTTAGAATACGATACTTATGTCAATGGCGACTTTCAGGCATATGATCCCAGTTTCGATCATATGGGATTGATGAAAAACGGAGAATACCATCATTTTAGTGATGCAACAAAAAAAGTGAGTACAGATTTAGTTAAACCTGTAAGCTTTAGTTCCAATGTAAAAGACGGAAAATTTCATACAAGCAGTATACAATGGGATCCTATTACTAAAACATTAGTAGCTTATTTTGATGGAAAAAAAGTATTATCCTACACTGGCGATATCGTAAAGAATATTTTTAATAACAGTTCCGCTGTTTACTTCGGATTTACAGGTAGTACTGGTTCATCAAAAAATGAACATTCTGTTTATATTAATACTTCTTCTTGTAATTATACTGAGTATTCACCACTAGTCTTAAATTCAAACAATGGTAAGGGTGAATCTTGTTTAGGTGCTGGAAACGGATCTGATGATATTACTTTTTCTGGAGGTACGCCACCTTATTCAGTTACTGTAGGCACCAATGTGAAAACTAATATTTTGCCAGCTACAGGTAGTACTTCAGTGACTTCTAGTTTCACAAATTTATCTCCTTCTACTTATCCTATTAAAATTACGGATTCAAAAAATCGTATTTTATCATCACAAGTTATTATTCCAGCTGGAGCAGCGCTTCCTAAAATTTTTAATGTGAGCGGTGGCGGAGGAATTTGTTCTGGTGTTAATACGCTAAATTCTATAAACCTAAGTGGTTCAGAAGTTGGGGTAAATTATCTTTTACATAATAATGGTGTTTATACCGGAACAATATTGTCTGGAACTGGAAGCCCAATTACTTTTACAAAAATTGGAACTATAGGAGTTTATACTGTAAAAGCTGTGAATGCAATCACTCAATGTGTTACAGCCATGACAGGTTCTGCCAGCATTGTAAATTCTACATTGAGTCCATCTATTACTATTGCAATTACCAATAGCAATAAAATAAACAGCAATGTTATTTGTGCAAATACAAATGCAAACTTATCAGTAACAGCTACAAGTAATTCTGTGCTATCTTATGCTTGGAATAATGGGGGCACATTAATTAGTCCAATTATTCCACCTGCAACAAATCAAATTAATGTTACAAGTGCGGGTTTATATGGCGTAACTGTTACAGATGGTTTTGGATGTTCAGTTTCTGCTTCACCAGTAAATATTACAGTTGACAATACGCTTCCAACAATTATTGTTAATAGCCCATCTACTACTGTTTGTACACCCGGTAAAATCAGTTTGTCGGGGAGTCCTTCCGGTAGTTCTTATCATTGGAATAGTGGCGAATCAACACAATCGATTGATGCTGCATCTAGTGCTGATTATATTTATAGTGTAACAACATTGGGAGGTTGTACAGTTTCATCAATTGCCACTACTGTAACTATTAATCCTTTACCAGCAGTTCCTGTAATAACAACTCCAAAATCTACTGTTTACTGTGGACCAACACAACTTTCCCTATTAGCCACAAATGGCACAAATTATTCCTGGAATTTAATTGGAGCAACTTCAACAGATACAAAGAGCGCTACATTAAATGCAACGCTTGCTGTTGGCACAAATACTTTTACAGTATCAAATACTTCAAAAGATGGATGTGTTAGCACTTCAACAGCCGTTACTGTGATAGACAATGCAGCACCTACAGCTTTTTCTGTAAGCGGAAATAAGACTTATTGTTCTGGAAAAGATTTTGCAACAATCTCATTAAGCGGATCCGAAACTGGTATAAAATATGAATTAATCAATAATTCGGTAAGTACCGGAATTACACAAATTGGAACAGGATCATCCATTAATTTTTCACCAACTGTACCTGAAGGAAACAACGTATATACAGTTGTGGCTACAAATACTACTACACTTTGTTCTAATACCATGTCAGGTAGTGCTAATGTAATAGTAAATCCATCGCCTTCGGTGCCAGCTATCACGTTTACAACAAATTCTGTATGTGTAGGCTCTGGTATTCAATTACAAAATACTTTAGCTGGTGGCGTCTGGAGTTCTGTTGATCCAACTATAGCATCGATAGATGGAAGTGGGAATATAAATGCAATTAAGGCTGGCAATGTTCAAATAAATTATACGGTTACAAATTCTAGTAGTTGTAGCAATTTTGCAAGCACGAACATTACTGTAAATCCAAAACCTAGCATACCTGTTATCTCAGCAAATGGTCCATTAAATTTCTGCCCAAGTGGCTCAGTTGATTTAAGTTCTGATGCAACTACTGGAATTTTATGGTCGATTACTAATTCGAATTCTCCTACGATTACTGCTACTTTATCTGGAGACTATTTTGTAACAGTTACAAACCAATTTGGTTGTTCTTCAAAATCTAATATTTTAACAGTTGATGCAGTGGATCATCTAGCTCCAGTTCCATCAACAAATCCTTTACCAGATATCAACACAACTACTGGTATTGAAATTAAAGCACCTACTGCTCTTGATGATTGCAGTGGTGTTATATCTGGTACAACTGGTAATCCATTATCTTATCCTAAACCTGGTACCTATCAAATCACCTGGACATATACTGATGCGAGTGGCAATTCAAGCAGTCAAATACAAAATGTGATTGTGAAAGACATTATTCCTCCAACTATTGTTTGTATTCCCAATATTGTTCAAAACAATGGGAAGGATACTTGTGGTACAAAAATTATTTATAAGTTACCAACGTTGAATGATAATGTATCATCAACTCCAATCAGTATTTCTGAAGGCTACGGTGATAATAGCATAGTATTTAATTTGCCTCCTACAAATGATGTCAGCAATTTAAGTTTTATCAGTGCAGGTGATTATCAGGATTTAGCACATGGACATGGTGAATCCATCAACATTACTGTATCATTATTTAACGCTTTAACTAGCATTTGGACGGATGTTCAAACGATTCAAACAGGTATTGGAGATTATCATTTTGGTGGTACTAATACAAATTTTACAACGATACCTCAGGTAAGTCAGATTAGATTTACTGCTAGCAAACCAATTGGTGCGTCCTTACACTTTTATCAATTAATCGTTAATCTGAATAGTATTGGATTAACTCAAACTTCAGGCTTGCCAAGTGGTTCCATATTTCCAATTGGAAAAACCACTAATACATTTACTGCAACGGATCAGGCGGGAAATAAGAATAGTTGTAGTTTTGATGTGACGGTTTATGATACACAAAAACCAATTATTCAACCTGTCAATTCAGTCACTAATACTGCAGATGCATCCGCAACCTGGACGGGTTCTGCAGCAACAATTAATATTAATGAAAACTGTGCAGTGGTTTCTCTTAGTGAGCAATATACAGATCCTAATGGAAAAATAATTGCATCAGTTCAGTCGAATAACATTTCGAAACAATATTCATTAGGTAACCAGAAATTTTTGTTAGGAGTTAATAAAGTGGTACTTATTGTTACTGATGCAAGTGGAAATATTTCAGACCCTGTAAGTTTTAATGTAACTGTAGAAGATAAAACTAGTCCAACCATTTCAACTCCAAAAAGCATTGTTCAAAAAAATGATCTTGGCTCTTGTGGTGCTTATGTGAAATTGAAGTCACTTGCACCAGTGGCTCAAGATAATGTGGGTGTGATGTCTTTTGTGAATGATTATCCTGGTGGAAATGCAGATCTTGTTTTATTCCCAGTTGGCGTGACTATTATTAAATGGACAGCCACTGATTTTAGTGGAAATGCCTCTACAACTACACAGACAATTACTGTAAATGATGTGGAGTTGCCAGTGATTATAAACCTTCCGGTTGATATTGCACAAACGAACGATTTAGGAACTTGCGGTGCTATTGTAACATGGCCTCAGGTTTTAGTTGTTGATAATTGTGGTGCAGGAGGTGGTTTAAATGGTACATTAACTTTAAGTTCGAATCATCAATCTGGTGAAACCTTCCCAATTGGTGTAACAAATGTTATCTACACTGCAACGGATAGTCATGGAAATAAAGCAACAGGATCTTTCAATGTGATTGTTTCAGATAATGAAGCCCCAAAAGCAATTGCGAAGGCAATTTCAGTGACTTTAAGCAATGGTGTAGCAACAATTCAAGCTTCAGATCTAGATAATGGCAGTAAGGATAATTGTGGAAATATTACTTTTTCAGTTTCTAAATCAAACTTTACATGCGCTGATATTGGTAATGTGTCTGTGAATCTTAATGTTACTGATCAATATGGTAATACATCAATTGTTCCAACAACTGTTACTGTTATTGGTCAGCAATTAAGTTCTACAATTTCTGTTACACCTTCTAGCAATATTTATACTGGTGGAAATCCAACTGATTTATTTATAGGATATGGACCACAATCAGCAACAATTACAGACAATGTTGTGGGTACTCCAACTTCTTATTTATGGTCTGGTGCTGGATTGTCTTGCAATAATTGTGCGGCACCAGTCTTTAATGCAACCATTGCAGGTCTGAATAGTTTTTCAGTAACCGCAACGAATCAATATGGATGTAAAACTACTTCATCAGTATTGTTCTGTGTAAGAGATATAAGAACAACATCAGCAACTGGCTATGTAAATATTTGTCATACTAACTTAAGTACTGGTACAAGTACTACTATGTCGATAACAACAGGTTCGGTTGCTACTCAGCTTAGTTCGAATCCTCAGGATAAATTAGGCACTTGTAATCAGACTTGCTCAAACAGTATTGTGAATGCGATTGCTCCGATTGAAACTGTACAAATAAATGCGACTAATTCTAACGAGGTAGAAAAGTTGACTGTAAAAGTTTCTCCTAATCCTTCAAGTAAAGTGTTTGTAATGATTGTGAATTCTGGTACTAAATTACCTGTTACTGTGAGATTGACAGATATGAATGGAAGAATTATGGAAGCTCATCAAAATATTCCTTTAAATACACCACTAAGAGTTGGTGGAGAATTGGTTGCTGGTTTGTATATTGCTGAAGTTGTTCAGGGCGGTGAGCGGATTTCCGTGAAACTGATCAAGCAAAATAGGTAATAATGGTGCTTTAAATTAAAGGAGAAACTATGGGTAACCTTAGGAAAATATTTTTGTGTTTTATTTTGTTTGTCTGTTTTGAGTCGAAAGCTCAGGATAGAATAATAGATAGTTTAAAAACTGTTTTAACCACTGCTATTAATGATACAAATAAGGTAAATACACTAAATGCTATTTCGAAGGGTACCGTTAATAAAGTGCCAGAGCAGGCAATAATTTATGCTACACAAGCTTTGCAATTAGCGGATAGTCTGCAATACATTAAAGGCAAGGCTTTTGCTTATAAATGGATTGGGGTTTACTATTTTAATACTTCTAAAAATTTAGAGACTTTACACAATTGGCTGAAATCACTTGAACTTTTTAAATTATTAAATGACAAAAATGGGGTGGCCAATATTTCAAATAATATTGGCTCTCTTTATTATCAACAGGCGGATGATGTAAAGGCATTAGAATATTTTTTACAGTCACTTAAATTGTCGGAAGAAATCAATGATAAAAACCGCATTGCAACGGCACTTGGTAATATTGGAAATACTTATTTGAGAAAACCTGCTACACAAGAAAAAGCGATACAATATTTATTACGTGCATTACCCATTTTTATTGAACTTAAAAATCAAGATGGAATTGTAACGATGTGTACGAATTTAGGTGAAGGATACCTGGATGTTAAAAAAGCAGATTCTGCCCTTTATTATTATCGGATGGGCTTAAAAGAAAGTAATAATACTGAAGAGGTTACCACTATATTTATTTGGAATAATATTGGGAAGGCATATTCCAAAAAAGGTGATTTTGAAGAAGCTATTAAATTTCAAAAAAAATCAATTGCGCTAGCTCAAAAATTGAATTCTAAATTTAATGAAGGTAAATCTACATTAGGGTTAGCTGAAACCTACTATGAAAAAGGGGATATCGCTAATGCTTTATCAGCTTATATACAAGCAGAACCTTTATTGGTTGCAAATAGAGCTGTGGAAGAATTGAGAGACACTTATAAAGGGCTTTATCTTACCTACGAGAAAAAAGGCGACTTTTTTAAAGCCAATAAGTATTTGAATTTATACTCCGATTATAAAGATTCAATCTATAATTCAGAAAATGATAAGAAATTAGCCAGCAGACAATTCGATTATGATCTTCGAGAAAAAGAAGCTAAAATAACTTTGCTCAATAAAGACAATGCTTTAAAAGAGTTGGATTTAACAGCTCAGAAAAACACAAGGAATGCTTTTGCAATTGGGTTTATTTTGATATTAACTATTGCATTTGTTTTGTATTACAGTTATCTGCAGAAGGTTAAAACAAATGTGATTTTAGATAAACAGAAAGCGCAGATTGAAACCCTGATGTTGAATATTCTACCTGAAGAGGTTTCTAATGAATTAAAAGAAACGGGTAAGGCTACACCAAGATATTATGAAAGTGTG
Organism: Bacteroidota bacterium; assembly: GCA_037139075.1. Taxonomy (GTDB): domain Bacteria; phylum Bacteroidota; class Bacteroidia; order Chitinophagales; family Chitinophagaceae; genus Sediminibacterium. The sequence goes on along the minus strand of JBAXHC010000009.1, from coordinate 10,035 downwards.
TCGGTTTTATTTACAGATTTTAAAGGGTTTACTAAACACGCCGATAAATTATCTCCGCAAGCTTTGATTGAAGAGTTGAATGCATCCTTCATTGCGTTTGATGATATTGCTGAGAAAAATGATATAGAGAAAATTAAAACGATTGGTGATTCTTATATGTGTGCTGCAGGCATTCCAACAACTTACGAAGGGCATGCATTAAATATGGTAAAGACTGGTTTGGAAATGCAGGATTATATTTTAAATAATAACCAAAAAAGGGAGAAGCTAGGGTTATTGCCATGGGAGCTGAGAATTGGAATTCATGTGGGGCCAGTTGTTTCAGGTGTGGTAGGCAAAAAGAAGTATGCCTATGATATATGGGGCAATGCTGTTAACGTGGCAAGTAGAATGGAGAGTAATGGTGAAGTAGGGAGGGTTAATATATCCGCTGCAACCTATGAATTGGTTAAACATGTGTATGCATGTAGTTATAGGGGTAAAATCTACGCAAAGAATGTGGGAGAAATTGATATGTACTTTGTAGATGGTAAATTATCTGATATAATATAAAATGTTAAGCAAGAAGGGCAATTTATTATCCCCCCGGATATGCCCCTCCCGCTTATATTCTATTTATATTCTTCCATATGCAATACTTTTAATTTCAAAGTATTATCTGTCTGTTTTTCCCAGATGAAAGTATAAACACCTTCTTCTTTTCCGACTATTTTGCCGGATTGGATAGCCTGGAAAGCATATGTTCCTGAAAGATAACATCCTTCAGACCATGTTTTTGAGTCTAAAATCTTTGTTTGTAAATCTGTAAGAGTACCTATAAAGTGATGTACAAATTTAGCACTGATACTATCTTTACTTTTTATTTGAGATCGTCCGGATATTAGTAAAGCATCTTTTGCCATCAGATTTACAACAGCGGTACTGTCTCTATTATTCCAAGCTGCATTCCAAAGTGCGTTTAAAGAATCCACAGATATTGTGTTGGAATCAGTTAATGGTGGATTGCTGCTTTTACAACTTGTAAAAAATAAAAGACTCAGCATTAAAGTGCAAATGTAGGTTTTGAATATTTTTTTCATATCATCTTGTTTTATAAGATGTGAAAATAGAATAGATGTTTATTTCGAACAATCGCATTTTTGTGTGAGAAAAAATTAAAAGATAATTTAGTGTAGCAAAGTATTTGGCAATATCTACTATGCTTTTTTATAGTATTTATTCAAAGCATCTGTGCGAGATTGGACTTGTAATTTTTCATAAATATTCCTGATATGGCTTCTAACGGTATCCATTGAAATGGAAAGATTAAAAGCAATTTCCTTATAGCGGAGTCCTTTTTCAAGGCAAATCAAAATTTCTTTTTCTCTAGTTGTGAGACTGAATTGATCTTGTAGTTCCGTAACTTTTGAAAATGAGGAAACGACTTTTCGGGCGATGCTACTTGTCATTGGAGACCCACCACTTTTGATATCAATGATTGCCTGCACTATCATTTGCGGGGTACTATTTTTTAGTAAATAACCGGTTGCACCTGCACATAAGGCATCAAATATTTTTTCATCATCTTCTATTACAGTGAAAATTAAAAAATGGATGGAAGGGAATTTTTTCTTTAATAAAAAAATACATTCAATCCCATTCATATTTGGAAGATTTATATCGATTATGGCAACTTCAATTTCTAAATCATCCATTGCTACAATAAAGTCTTCCGAATTGTCAAATGAGGCTAATACAGAAACAGATTCAGTATTATTTAAAATAGTGCTTAAAGTTTCCCTAATGGTAGTATCATCTTCCAAAATCGCAACGGGAATAGACATATTCTTGTAATTTTAAATGAAATTAGTTATTCTATTTATGAAGTATAATCACATTTTAGTATTAGGTAAATAGGGTAGCTGCCTAAATTGTAAAGATGTTCCAATGTTAGTTTTTGATTGGATAATAAATTGACCATTAATTTCATGAATCCTTTTTTCCATATTTTGAATTCCATTCCTCTTTTTTAGCCGATAATTATCATCAATGCCAATTCCATTATCTGTGATTTCTAAATTGAAATAGTCCAATTCAAATGCCAATTGAATTTTTACTTGGGTAGCTTTGGAATGTTTTACAATATTATTCAAAGCTTCCTTTACCAACATTACTAAGTGTCTTCTTAATTCTGTACCAATTGCTCTTGTGGGTATTTCATCAGGGAAATCTATATTAAATTGTATGCCAGATTGAGTGAGATAGTCGTAGATATAGTTTCTTAAATAAGCGCATAAAATATCAAATGAATCATTTTCAGGATTTGTTGACCAAACAAGCTCATTTAAATTGTTAATTAATTCTCTGGCGATAATAGGAATTTTATTAAATAGTTTTTTGTCTGGAATATTTTCTTGTTGTAATAAATCGCTTAGTAACGCTATTTGTGTAAGCCCAGAACCTATTTCATCATGTAAATCGCTTGAAATCCGGGTCCTTTCTTTTGCTAGTTGGTTAAATTGTTCATGTTGGTTTTTAATAGCAGCGATAACGCCAGCGATAGCTTCAAGTGCATGGGCATCCTGAATCATTAAGCGCGAAGAGGCAAAAAGTAAAGTTTCTTTTTTTCTTCCTGTAAAAATATAAGCAATAATGTTATCGGCAACAATTATTGGAGTTATAATAAAAAAAGGCGTGCCGAAATTTTCAATAATTAATTCATTAAACGCTGTACTCTTTGATAAGCTATTTACAAGCAAAGAAGTTTTTTGTCTTAATAACGATTGATCAAAAAGTATTTTCTTTTCTTTTATATCAATATTACCTGAAACGATATTTCCTTTTATGTAAGTTGGGATAAAACATCCTTCTAATAAGTTGTCTGGCTGAAATATTAATGTTACATCATTTTGTAATTGTATGTTTATTTCTTCTGAAAAGTGATCATAGATTTCTTCAAAATTATATGCTGCTTTGAAATGAGTTAAATCAGCAATAAGCGCAAACCCTGTTCTCATTTGTTTAGTCATGTTATTCATTTCCGCAATTCTATAATCACGACTAATGGAACTTCCAGACAAAAAGTTCAACTGTTTTTTGTAGTATTCAATTTCTTTTTGAAGTTGTTGTATTATATTGAATTGATTTTCCATAATACTCTTTATTCAGAAATCATACACAATACACCAGTCCAATCAAGTGGTTGTAGTTTATTATTTATTTTAGCAACTTCAACGCCAGAATATATTCCCATAAAAGGTATTTTTATTAATCCTTTTTGAACTTCCTCAGCATCTTCAAATTCCTCACCAGTATAAGGTTTTGCCCTGCCAGCACAATTAATATAGAATGCGAATGAAAGTTTTTTTAAATGATCTTTTTTTCTTAACTCCTCAATACCCGACTTAATATATTTTAAATCGAAACTTCTTTGCATTAACTGAACTTCGTCTCCCGTTTTTAAATCCGGCTCAAACATGATTAATGATTTGTTATTTATATCTACAGAAAGAACAAGTCTATTTGCGTAATCGTTTTCAATAAATGGCCCAAACTTTTCTCCTTTATTCACGCCTAATGTTACAAAAAGTGAAAAGTCTTTCCATTGCAAACGATGATCATTACCTAATAGTTCATCGATTAGTTCAAGTGCAGGTCGATTGTCAATTTCATATATAATGGGACCTTCTGCTTTTGTAATGGTGAGGTATGCACTTGCTGGTTTACAGCCGTGTAAAACAGTTGTTTGCATACTACAACCTCCCATTAACACCGCAACTACGTTTTGAGTAAGTACTTGATCGTTATAGAATTGATAGGTTGTGGTTAACTGCATATCAGACAATAAACCTCCTCCAGCGCATGAAATTGATTTAGGTAAATGAATTTCTAATCCTTCAAAAAGCCATGTGGCAAAATTAAGCATCGGAGGATTTTGTTGCTTACTTGAATCATAAAAAACCAATAATGTATTTTCTTTTTCTGTTGCAGTTTCTTCAATTTTTTTTCCTAGCAAAATACCTGCCTGTTTTTCACCTTTATTTAATTCTGGTTGATAGAAATTTTTAAAGGTGATACTGTCAGATGCAAATACTGTTACACCAGCTTCAAATCCTTCATACCCAATAAAACTGTCCGTGATTATTCCTATAGTGGAACCACCAATTAAAGGGGTATCTCCTAATACTGAGTTTACAGCTTTTAAAAATTCAAAAGGGTTATGCTTGCCACTACAAAAAACAAATGCAAAATCAGCTTTCTCTATTCCCGCTTTTGCTAATGCTTTTTGGGAAGCCTCTATTGCTGCAGCTTTTGAATTGGTTTGAATACTATGTGCAACTCCAATTTTTGTAGGCATTGTGATGTATGATTTTTGAAATATTAATTATAAATGTTACCAATACAATATAGTATTTTAATATAATAAGTTGCGATTAAAAATATAATGAACTATTCAGAAAAAGAGCATGTAACACAAAAATGTGATTGTACAAGGATTAAAGCCAAACTACTTTTAATAAAATAACATCATTATGAAAAAAACAATTTTAATCCTTTTAGTATCTGCGGTATTATTTATTAGTTGTTCTCCAAATAAAATGGGAGCAAGTGTTGCAACAGTAGGAAATAATGCATGGAAAGTAACTTTATACCATTATTCTAAAGACGTTGTTATTAGCGAGAATGGGGTGGAGTGTGAAAAGGTGTCAGCATTAGCTGGTTTTAAAAAACCTGGCTACGCTAGCTATGAGACAGGCAGTGCAGGAACTCTTTTGTATACAAATGGAATTCAGTTAGATAAAACTATTGAATCGCATACTATTTCAATAGAAAAGAATGGTAAAAAAGTTACAGAGACATTTACTAAAAAAAGCCAACCCTTTTTAGATGTTACTGCTGTTCTGGGAGAATCTTCAGTAATGAGTTTTGGAGATTTGAAGGATGAGTATGTAAAGATACATAGTGGGAAAAAGAAGAAATAAATACCATCTAATTTTCGAATTGAAATAATCGCAATTATATAATGTATTTAAAGCAACACCTAATGTATCGCATTCAATACATTAGATGTTGCTTTAAATTTTGATAATCAATTCAGTAAAAAGTTATTATTTAACTTTTAGTTCATCACAAAGCCAGTGTAATATGAACCATCGCAGCCATATTTAATTTGGTCTGACCCTTTGCAAACTCTTGTGAAATTGGTGTTTGAATATTACCACCGATACTAATTTTATTAATGTTACACTCAATACCTCCAATAAATCCAAAGACATATCCTCCTGTATGATAAGAGCCCGAATTGAGTCCATCAGTTAATATAATTTTATTTCCTCCTAAACTATTGCCCGAAATATTTTCATATGATAACCCCGCGTTCGGCATGATCATTATAGATTTTGTATTTATTTTATAATAGGCGATACTATTCACAGTTAATTTATTGCCGTATTTATATCCCTGATTATTGGCCAGAGCAATTTTATAATTGAATGAATTATTAATGCCAAAATCATTGACTTCCATGGTATGACGAGCATTGATAAATAGATCTAAACTACCAGTTCCTATCTGACTATTTATATCAGCCAATGTGGTTGAACTATCGTTTGCATTCACTTTAAATGCACCCGTAGGAAGTTTAATACCACCGCCAACAAATAACTCATGAGATACATTGCCTGGCATATGAGATGAGAAAGGAGTTGAGAATAGTTTATAATTAGCTATAAGTGTAATGTCTCCCAAACCTGATTTTGTTGTTCTTCCCATATCATCATCATTCTGAATGTTATAATGATATGGGAGGAAAGCGAGTACTTGCCAGCGTTTTCCTATGTTGAAGCCCGACCATACTTCAACAGTATTATAAAAGTTATGACTAAACTGATCGGGGTTATTCAATAACGATGTGTGATATTCGCTATAGTTATGACGAATGCCAAAAAACTTGGATTTGAAATTGGGGAATAGACCCATATATAAATTCCCTCCACTACAGCCGCAGATACTGCAGGCATATGAACTTGAAACTGCCATCAAAAAGATAACAGCAATGAAATATTTTTTCATGCTAAAGATTAGTATAATTAATAAAAGTAAATCAGTAAAAAGAAGATTAACTAGACTAGGGAAGGGGGATGGAAAATTTCTGTTGTAGCATCTTTTATTGGCTGATGCTGAAATTGTGCAAATGAATTTACAATCAAACAAGGAATATATAAAAGCGGTTGTTTATTCTGTGAGAAAAAAAGTAAGTCGATTTTCAAATCAATTTTTCGTTCAGGATTTTGACTGTCTTTATTCTCTTCTTGTTTTAATTTTTTCATCAACTGACATTTCCCATTACAATGCATTTGAGGTTTTACCTTATTAATACAATTCTTTGCGAAGACTGAAGTGTTTGTATAATAATTGGCAACAATAAGGCCTTTACTGAATGTTTGAGCAAAGAATGCTACTATCAGAAAAAATGCTAACAATTTAATATGGATAGGGTTGTTCGTCAAGACATGCAAATATAATTGCATTTTAACTAGCTTTATAATATACTATTCCTTCAAAAAATGTTACTAAATTATCAATATGATTTAGATCATGTTTATTTTATTAACTCGAAATAAGATACCTGAAATTTATCTCCTACAATTTCACCCTGCACTTTCGCTTTTCTAATGGCATTGCAAAATCCATCTTTATCATGAGCATCACCATGATCATCTATACCTGTTCCTTCCACATAGTAGTCTTTGTTGTTAAACCTAACAGCTAATTTACAAGTTTTACCTTTCATTTTAAACATACAAGTGCCACAAGCCGATTCTAATTCATATACCTTTTTTGAATTATCGAATACTAGTTTTTTGGGTTGTACTGTTTGTGAAAAAACTACCAAAAAACAAAAAGATGCAATAATGAATAAAAATATTTTTTTCATTTGTTTACTCTATTAAGAAGTTGAAATTTGGTTTTAAATAGACTTTAAATACTTAATACTGCCTTCTAAAGTTCCTGGGTCTGATTCCATTTCAACATAGACCCATTTCAGACCGCCAATTTTAGCAGCTTCGAAAAAGTCTTTCCAATCTACAATTCCATTTTCTCCAAGCACCACTTGCTTATTTTTATTGGTGCTTGAGTAATCCTGAAGGTGAGCAGAAATAAACCGACCTGGAAATTTTCTAAAATAATCAGCAGCTTTATAACCCACTTGTATGGCTGCTACCTGAAATTGCATTTTCACATAAGTAGGATCCAGATTTTCTAAAATGATGTCATAATCGGGTTTGCCATCTTTTTTCTGTTCAAATTCTCCATTATGATTATGATATCCAGCAATGAGGCCCGCACTTGTAATCTTTTCGCCAATCTTATTTAAAACTCCGCATTGATTTTTTAATTCCTCTAAAGTTTTGGCATATAAGCCCCCTGAACAAACCATATGTTTTAATCCCAATTGATGAGCAAAATCAATTCGTTCATCCAGATTTTTAGTTAGCTCATTCCATGTAAAATGTGTACTATAACAGGCTAATCCAGCATCAAGAATAATCTGTTTTAACTCTTTTCCTGAATATTTGGTAAGTGATGCGAAATCATATGGAGCATATCCTGCCGGAGAACACATTTCAACATGTTCGTAACCTAAAAGATGCATATTCTGCAAGGTTCCTACAATGTCTTTATTGATTTCTTTTCGCAATACGTATGATTGAAATCCTATTGGGAGCTTTTTTGATTTATAATTTGACATTCCAAATAAGGAAGTTGGCAGTTGGCTAAATAAGCCCATGGCTGCTAAAGTGGCTGCGCTGGTTTCAATAAATTTTCTCCTTTGCATAAACTAATATTTTTTAAAAGGTAAGATAATCTGACTAATTTTAAAAGGGTTAGCAATTATTTCTTAAAGCCGGGTCTATTTACAATTCAATTTTAATTAATGTATCATGGCAAAAAAAATTAACAGAAGAAAATTTATTGGCAACACAGTAGCCGCATCTATTGCAGCAACCATTATCCCCCGACATGTATTAGGAGGGAAGGGTTTTATTGCACCTAGTGATAAATTGAATATCGCATATATCGGATGTGGGTCGCAAGGAATTCGGGAAATGAGTGAGTTGCTAAAAAATCCAAAAATTCAGATTGTTTCAGTTTGTGATCCCAATAAATTTACTACTGATTATCGCGACTGGTCGCCTCATGAAATTAGAAACCTGATGCGCGAAGCCACAGGCGAGAATAATTGGGGGGCTACACTAAATGGTATCCCTGGCGGAAGAGATGTAGGACAAGAAATGGTCAATAAATATTATGCCCGAAACCATGCCAGTGGCAATTACAAAGGCTGTACTGCTTACGAAGATTTCAGAGAGTTATTTACCAAAGAAAAAGATTTTGATGCAGTGAAAGTAATGACACCTGATCATTTGCATGCCACTGTTTCAATTGCTGCCATGAAAGCAGGTAAGCATGTGGTAATTCATAAGCCTATTGCAAATAGAATGTATGAAGCAAGACTTACCATTGAAACTGCAAGGAAAACAGGGATGAGTACACACTTATTAGCGTATTCAAAAATTCAGGGGAATGCTAATTTGAAAAAGATGTTAGAAGATGGCGTTATTGGTAATTTAAAAGAAATACATAATTGGTCAAATAGGCCCGTATGGCCACAATGGACAAGTAATCCAAAGGAGAAGATGCAAATTCCTGAAGGTATGAATTGGGATCTCTGGTTAGGACCCGTTCCTGATAGGCCTTATCATTTAGATTATACGCATATGACGTTTAGGGGATGGTATGATTTTGGTGGTGGTACTATTGCTGATATGGGACATTATAGTTTGTGGCCTTTATTTTTGACATTGGGTATTGATACAGCACCAATCAGTGCAGAAGCTTGTGGTACAACTAATCGAGAAATTGTAAATCAGGTAAGCCAGGGAATTAAAAATGATGTTGCATTTCCATACAGTTCAATGGTTCGTTTCAAATTCCCTGCACAAAAAACATTACCAGCATTTGATCTTTTTTGGTATGATGGTGGAATGCGCCCCCCTATCCCAGATGAATTAGATAGTAATACTGCTTCATTGCCTATTGAGGGTATGATGTTTGTGGGAGACAAAGGAAAAATTTTAGCTGGTTTCAATTGCGAGGAACCAAGATTAATTCCAGATACAAAGATGATTGCTTACATGAATGGTCAGATAAGGCCTGCAGAAAAATCAGAAAGATCTAACGATTTATGGATTGATGCATTTATGAATAAGCAAGAAACTCCTGGAAGTTTTTTAAAGGCAAATGCTATTAGCGAAACTATTTTACTGGGAGGCGTTGCCTTAAGAACTGGGAAAAGAATTTTCTATGACAGTGCTAATATGAAGATTACAAATAATGCAGATGCTAATAAATATTTTTTTAGAGAGTATAGAAAGGGTTGGGAATTGTAACTGTAATGGTTCTATATAAAATTTTGGAAAATTCTGGATATTTCTTCGGAAAGTTTTAAGTCTTTTTCTGTGATGCTATTATTTGCATCATGGGTAAAAAGAATGATATCAACTTTGTTATATACATTACTCCAATTAGGATGGTGATTCATTTTTTCTGCTGCAAAAGCAACCTGAGTCATAAAAGTAAATGCTTCAACAAAGTCTTTAAACTCGAAGCTTTTTTTCAATTGATTATTTTCTTCTTTCCACATAAACTAATTATTTAATAAAATCAAATATTACACTGAACAGAAACATATTAATTTACAACGATTAAAACTAGATTATGTTTAATAAATTTAAATTAATAGGATTGTTGCCTCTTTTTTTTACCATGTGTACAGATAAGAAAGTGCAAGTAGAACCTGGTTTTGAATTGCAAAAATCTAATCCGATCTACTTTAAATCATTTGTCGATTGTAATATGGCAGAGGCATGGATTGGAGATACCTTTAGGATTTTCCCGGGGAAGTATGGCGAAGATCCATTATGGGGATATTCTAATGAGCTAAAGTATGCTGATGGGAAAAATATCGAAGAAGTTTTTAATCGAAAGTTT
>JBAXHC010000008.1:0-57484 GCA_037139075.1 Bacteroidota bacterium | reverse complement strand
GCAATCACGTCTCTAATATTCGTCATGCCCGTTACAAATTGTACCATGCGTTCGAAGCCAAGTCCGAAACCCGCGTGTGGTACAGATCCGAAGCGACGGGTATCTAAATACCAGCTCATTTCTTCTGCAGGAATATGCATTGCAGCCATTCTCTTTTCTAATACTTCTAATCTTTCTTCTCTCTGAGATCCACCAACAATTTCTCCAATGCCCGGTGCTAAAATATCCATCGCAGCAACCGTTTCTTTTCCTGGTTCGCAACCATCGTTCATGCGCATATAGAATGCTTTGATAGCAGCAGGATATCCAGTAACGATCACTGGTTTTTTGAAATGCTTTTCAACTAAATATCTTTCGTGTTCACTTTGCATATCAATACCCCAGCTCACATCGTATTTGAATTTCTTCTTTTTATAATGAGGAGAGTCTAATAATATTTGAATGGCTTCCGTATAAGTAATTCTCTCGAATTGATTATCTACCACCAACTTTAATTTTTCTATTAAACCTAATTCTGCTCTTTCGTTTTGTGGCTTTTGTTTTTCTTCTTCTGCTAAACGTGCATCAAGGAATTCAAGGTCTTCCATATTATGTTCCATCGCATAACGGATCAGGTATTGAATGAATTCTTCTGCCAGATTCATATTGTCTTCAATATCATGAAACGCCATCTCTGGTTCAATCATCCAGAACTCAGCCAGGTGACGCGCGGTGTTTGAATTCTCTGCTCTGAACGTTGGACCGAAAGTATAAATTTCACTAAATGCCATCGCTCCTAATTCACCTTCTAATTGTCCGCTCACTGTTAAGTTTGTACTCTTTCCAAAAAAGTCTTCCTTAAAATTTACTGAACCATCTTCGTTGCGAGGCGCATTGTCAAAGGGCAATGTAGTTACTCGAAACATTTCACCCGCACCTTCAGCATCACTGGATGTAATGATTGGTGTATGCAAATAAATAAATCCTTTCTCGTTATAGAATTTGTGAACCGCAAACGCCAAAGCATGACGCAAACGAAATACAGATCCAAAGGTGTTGGTTCTAAAACGTAAGTGGGCAATCTCTCTTAAAAATTCAAGACTATGTTTCTTTGGTTGCAAAGGATATTTTTCTGCATCGCTATCACCTAAAATTTCTAAAGTGCTTGCTTTGATCTCAACTTTTTGACCCTTACCCTGAGACGCAATTAATTCACCTGTTACTTTTAAAGAAGCACCTGTGGTAATTCTTTTGATAGTTGCATCATCAATTAATCCTAATGCTACTACTACTTGTATATTATTATTAGTACTACCATCATTTACCGCAATAAACTGGTTGTTGCGAAAACTTCGCACCCATCCCATCACTATGATTTCCTGATTTGCCGGCTCTGTTTGTAAGAGCGTTTTGATTTTGGTTCTTTTGTTAAACATTACTAATTGTTTCTATTTCTATACTATAAATGATGGATGTTTAAGCCACATCCCCTGTTGAATCAGCCGCAAAGATAACCAAACAACCCGCAGCAACGCTTTTATAGGTATCAACTTCGTTAAAAAGCACAAAAAATTCGTTTTTTCAGAAAATCTGACTTAACATTGCAATGGAAACCGAACTGAACAAGACCTATTTCTCACGATGTGTCAGTTTATCCTCTTTCCGATCAAAAAATTTCAAACAACCGATCTGAGTTTTAAATTTCCTTAGACTGGATTTATTCATTGAAAAATAAACGCCCTTTTTCTCATTAATTGAAATTATGTACGACATTCTGCAATTGAACGAACTGCTTTTGCCAGAGCTGCAAGACATCGCTGAACAGCTAGCCATCCCCGGCACAAAAAAACTGGACAAACAAGGACTCATCTACAAAATTCTGGACGGTCAGGCTGTACAAGCTAGTGCCACCAAAGATGAGCCTAAAAAGAAAGGTACTCGCACCAGAAAAGCCATTACTATTAAGACTTCAACTGCTAACGGCACTGAAGAAGCTGAAGTCATGGAATCTTCTGAACCGGCGGTAACTGAACAGGCCCCAGCCGTAGAAGCTGCTCCAGAAAAAATTTCTGGCCCTGACAGACCCGTTCGCGAAGCGCGCGAACGTAACGATGGCCGTGCCCCTGTTGCAAAAAAGGGTCCACTTCCTCGTAAACCCAGAGTTGAAACTCCTGTTACTGAAGAATCAACAGAAGCGCAGCCCGATAAAGATATGTCGGCCGATGCAGCAGCTATTTTAGCAGCAGTTGGTTCTGATCAACAAGTTGGAGAAAACGAAACTGGTTCTGCTAGTTCTGAACCCGCTCCACAGCATCGTTACCCACAACAACGTAAAGAGCCCGCATTTAATATCGAATTTGAAGGTGTGATTTTGGGTGAAGGTGTTTTGGAAATGATGCCTGATGGTTATGGCTTTCTTCGTTCTTCCGATTACAACTATTTATCTTCTCCCGATGATGTATATGTATCTCCTTCACAAATCAAATTATTTGGTTTAAAGACAGGTGATACTGTTCATGGAGCTGTTCGCCCTCCTAAAGAAGGTGAAAAATATTTCGCTCTTTTAAAAGTAGATAATATCAATGGTAAGAGACCCGATGAAGTACGCGACCGTGTGCCTTTCGATTATCTAACGCCGTTGTTCCCTTTCGAAAAATTCAATCTGTATACCGGGCCTTCTAATTATAGCACCCGTATCATGGATCTATTTACCCCTATCGGTAAAGGTCAGCGTGGATTGATCGTTGCCCAACCAAAAGTGGGTAAGACCATGTTATTGAAGGAAGTGGCAAACGCTATCGCAGCCAATCACCCTGAAGTTTACTTAATGGTGGTACTGATTGATGAACGTCCGGAAGAGGTTACTGATATGGAACGTAGCGTTCGCGCAGAAGTAATCGCTTCTACATTTGATGAGCCTGCTGAGAAGCACGTAAAAGTTTCTGCCATCGCTCTTCAAAAAGCAAAACGTTTAGTAGAGTGCGGTCATGATGTGGTAATCCTTTTAGATTCTATCACACGTTTGGCTCGTGCACACAATACAGTGGCGCCTTCTTCTGGTAAAGTTTTATCTGGAGGTGTGGAAGCAAATGCGATGCAAAAACCAAAACAATTCTTTGGTGCTGCCCGTAAAATTGAGCACGGTGGATCCCTTACAATTTTAGCAACTGCCTTAATTGAAACAGGTTCTAAAATGGATGAAGTGATCTTCGAAGAATTCAAGGGTACTGGTAACATGGAACTCTTGCTGGATCGTCGTTTGGCTAACAAACGTATTTTCCCTGCTATTGATTTAGCTGGTTCTTCAACTCGTCGCGATGATTTGTTATTAGACAAAGAAGTATTACAACGTATGAATATTCTTCGATTATTTATCAATGATATGAATACAGAAGAAGCGATGAACGAATTACTAAAACGTATGCGCGGAACTAAGAGCAATGAAGAGTTCCTGGCAAGTATGAACAGATAATTCTTTCTATAACGAATAAAAAAAAGACATCCGAATTGGATGTCTTTTTTTTTGATATCAACGATTTATTTTTCTAATAAATACGTGTCGAATAATTTTAAAATTCTTTTGTACTCATCCGTCCAGCTGCTGGGTTCCACAAATCCATGATCTTCCACAGGATAAGCAGCAAGCTCCCAATTATCTTTTCCGAGTTCAATTAAACGCTGACTTAATCGAACTGCATCTTGAAAATTTACATTCAGATCAACCATACCATGACAGATCAATAAATGATTTTTAAGTCCCGCTGCAAAATTAATCGGTGATGATTTTGCATAAGCCAGACTATCGTTCACTGGTTCATTTAAAATGTTGGAAGTATAGCCATGATTATAATGTGCCCAATCTGTAACCGGGCGTAATGCAGCACCAGCCTTGAATACATCGGGTTGTGTAAATAATGCCATCAATGTCATAAAGCCACCATAAGATCCGCCATACATACCAATTCTATTTTTATCGATCCCTTTATTTTCTACCAGCCATTTTGCTGCATCCACTTCATCATCTAAATCTTTTCCGCCCATAAAACGATAAATGCCCGTTCTCCAATCTCTGCCATAACCACTACTGGCGCGATAGTCGATATCGATGACGGTATATCCTTTATCGGCTAATAAATTATTAAACATCTGCTCGCGGAAATAACTACTCCAGCCAAAATGTACATTTTGTAAATAGCCTGCTCCGTGTACAAATATCACAGCTGCTTTATTATCGGTACCAGGTTTTGGTTCGTAGATACGTGAATAAATTTCTTTCCCATCTCTTGATGGAATCGTAAAAATTTTTGTGTCGCGCCAACTATACGCTTTGAACGAATCGCTCATTGCTTTGTTGGTTACTTGCAGAGCTTGTTTACCCGCATTGTTTTCTTGAATAAATAATTCCCATGGTTTATTAATATAAGAATAACGATAGGCAATCCATTTTTCATCCGGCGAAATACTTACTTCATACAAACCGTCTTTATTGGTGATCTGTTCTTTTTTAGTACCATCTGTTTTGATGCGATACCAATTTTGTTTTCCCGGATGCACTTCGTTGGTGAGTAAATAAAAATATTGTTTGTTCTTACTCAACACTACATTCTGTACTTCGTATTTTCCTGCTGTGATGGCTTTTTTAGTTTCTGTTTTTGTATCATAAATATATAAGTGCGCATAGCCTGTTGCTTCACTCTGATAATACAATTCATTTTCGTTTACCCAACCGATGATTGCACCAAATCCACTCACACCGGGTCCGCCCACCCAGGCTTCATCTCGCTGACGATCTATCAAACTTAATTTTCCATTTTCAGGATTCAAGCGCATGATCCAACGATCTTTATTATCCTGCGAACGAATATCAACTACTGCTGCTGTACCTGCCTCATTCCAGATGGGTCCGTTCATGCTTACACTTCTCGCAGTGATTTTTTTATTCGCAAATTTTTGAGGATAGTCTTTGGTATAATCTGGAACATCTATGATACCTGGAATACTATCTATGTTGATCGCGTATACAGTATCTTTTTGTTTATCATAGATCCATGATTCAAATTTTCCAAGTGCATTCCCTACTTTTGTTCTGCCCGCTAAATCAGTGGTGTAGCCTGTTTCAGCCATATAGTCGGGAACGATGGTATTCTTTGAAGCTGTTGGTGCTGTATATAATCTGTAACTAATAAATCTTGTATCTGGACTAATTTGTAATCCCTGCACTTGTTTATCTCCAACGTTGATTAGCTTAATAGTGTCTGCATCTTTATTGGATTTTATAAAAACATCGCGTGCTTCTTTTTTCTGTTTGCGTTCACGTAAAATGTCGGAGAGTGCTAAACTATTTTGTTGCAACCATTGGTCTTGTCCTGCAGCAACACCTGCAGTAACTCTACCCGCATTGGCTTCTGCTCTTTGTCCGCCACCGCCAGCTCTCACTCCCGCAACTGGCGCAGATGCAATTGCATTTTCTCCACCCGTTTTTATATTGGTGAGTTGTTGTGTAGTTCCTGTTTTAATATCCCAACTATATAAGTTTTGATTTCTATTATACACTAACCACTCATTGTTATTTGCAAATTTTGGATTGCTTTCAAGGTCTTCCGTTTGTGTTACGCGTAAAGTGTTATTCGATTTTACATCCAATAAAAAAATATCTCCGCGATACACAAATGCCAGCTGAGTGTTGGTAGAATTATAGACCCCACTATTAATAGCAAGGGCTTTTTGAGATGCGATATAATTTGTTTTCTTGGGGTCAGTTGTACCAATTGTAAATTGATAAATACTATCTGATATTTGTTGGGTAGGGTTCCAGCCAAAAAAAACAGATTTACTATCCTGCGACCAAAATGCATTGCTGGGAGATGTACCGATCCATTTTGGATCACGCATAATTTTTTCTACTGTGAGCTGAGCGCGTCCGATACCGCAAAGGACTAAGGCGGCCATCATTAACCTTATTTTCATGAGCATAGTTTTGTGTTCTAAAACTATTTAATGAAACTTAGATTACTCAAAGAATTTGATGAATGCTGATTAGGATTGAGAATTTAAATACAAGCATTTATTAACTAATTGATAATCAATATCTTATATTGTAATTAAGAATAGACTCTCCCGTAATTGTTTATTTATAATAGCCGGTTTTTTCTATTTCTTCGCGTACAGCATCCGTTAAAAGATAACGTACTGATTTACCCGCTTTAATAAATTGACGAATAGCGGTAGCAGAAATTTCTAGTAGGGGAGCATCCAATATTTGAACCTTCGCTGCATAGCTTTCGGTAATTTCAAATCCCGGTCGTCTGTAAATGATAAAAGAATAATTTTTTAAGAGCAAGTCGAAATTTTTCCAACGAGGTAGGTTTTGAAAGCTATCACTACCCATGATGATCGAGAACCGATGCTGCGGGTATTTCTCTTTCAAATAGGTTAGGGTATCGATGGTATAAGATGGGCGTGGTAATTTAAACTCCACATCGGAGGCTTTTAATTGAGGGTCATCGCCCAGGGCAAGCTGTACCAAATGGAGGCGATGGTATTCATTCAACAATACAGATGAAGGTTTCAATGGATTCTGGGGTGAAACAACAAACCATACCTGCTGAATATCGGTATGATTAGCCACATGACTACCTATTATCAGATGACCAATATGGATGGGATTATAGGAGCCGAAATAAAGTCCAATATTCATGCGGTGATTTGGCTATCGGTTTATGATCATTTTACTTCTTTGACGAATATACTATTCGCTTCATTGATGCGTAGACTAAGGTGATAGCCTGCAACGGAGATACTTATGGGATCTCCCAAGGGTGCTTTTTGCTCCATTTTTATAATTTCACCTGGCACACAACCCATTTCCATCAGCTTAATAAAGATCTCATCCTTTTCAAACGAGATAATTTCTGCCTTCTGTCCAATCGCTAACTCTGACAATCTCTTCATCTAATCAATATATTTTACAAAGGTAATACGGTTGCTGTGCAAATAGTTACGATTTTTGTAGTATTAGCAAGTACAACTATGGAAACCATCTTATTCAGAAACGCAGACAAGACATTTTTATTCCCAGATAAAAAAGGACTGAAGCAGTTTATTGAGTTGCTTTTTAAAAAAGAGAAGAAGGGATTGTATGAGCTGACCTATGTTTTCTGTTCTGATGAATACCTTTTGGGCATTAATCGCGACTTTCTCCAACACGATTATTACACTGATATCATCACATTCGACCTATCCGAGAACCCAAAACAGATCATCGGGGAAATTTATGTAAGCATAGATAGGATCAAAGACAATGCAAAAACATTGAATACAAGCTTAAAAGAAGAAACCCTCCGGGTACTTTTCCATGGCGCTTTGCATTTATGCGGGTATAAAGACAAGACCAAGACAGATATTATTAAGATGCGCAAGAAAGAAGAACAGTATTTGAGTCTGTATAACCTGAGTTTGGAGAAATAAATAGATCGCATATCCCACTGTTCCACGTGGAACATCAGACCAAATCCCCTCCTGCCGCTTGCGGATAGGAGGGGTACTATTTTGCGCTAGTAGAAACATATGGTGGGTGAAGGCTTACTAAAGAAGGAAAACCTTCCCCCTATAGAGATTGTTCCACGTGGAACAGAACCCATTCTCTTTATCTTTGCGACACTAAATAATAAGCATGTTTCCAGATTACGATGTAATAGTAGTAGGTGCAGGTCACGCCGGATGTGAGGCGGCAGCAGCAGCAGCAAACTTGGGTAGCAAGGTTTTGCTGGTGACTATGAACATGCAGAATATTGCCCAAATGAGTTGTAATCCGGCAATGGGGGGAATTGCAAAAGGACAAATAGTACGTGAAATAGATGCAATTGGCGGATATAGTGGAATTGTTACCGACTTAAGTACTATCCAATTTAGGATGTTAAACAGGAGCAAGGGTCCGGCGATGTGGAGTCCGAGGGCACAATCAGACCGAATGTTGTTTGCTGCCAAGTGGAGAGAGATGTTAGAACTAACCCCTAATGTAGATTTCTATCAGGATATGGTTCAATCGATTATCATCAAAAATGGTAAGGCGTCTGGAGTGGTTACCGGTATGGGGAATGAAATCTTTTCAAAAGCTGTGGTAGTTACAAGTGGAACTTTTTTAAATGGGGTGATCCATATTGGTGAGAAGCGTTTTGGCGGAGGGCGGGTAGCTGAAAAAGCTGCCACAGGTATTACCGAACAATTAGTTTCCTTAGGATTTGAATCAGACAGATTAAAAACCGGAACACCTCCAAGAGTGGATGGCCGGAGTTTGGACTATAGTAAAATGGAGGAGCAAAAGGGAGATGATGAAATTGTAGGATTTTCTTATCTGCCGATAGAAAAAGTGAAGGCAGAAAACCAGCGTTCTTGTTTTATTACTTATACCAATACTACGGTTCATGATATTTTGAAAACAGGTTTTGATAGGAGTCCGATGTATCAAGGGAGAATAGAAGGAGTTGGACCAAGGTATTGTCCGAGCATTGAAGACAAGATTAATCGTTTTGCAGACCGTGACCGACACCAAATATTTGTAGAGCCCGAAGGATGGAATACGGTTGAAATTTATGTGAATGGATTTTCAACTTCCTTGCCGGAAGAGGTTCAGCACGAGGCATTGATGAAGATCCCGGGTTTTGAAAACTGCAGAATCTTCCGCCCGGGTTACGCCATTGAGTATGATTATTTTCCACCTACCCAATTACAGTATTCATTGGAAACCAAAATGTTACCGAATCTTTTCTTTGCCGGACAGATCAACGGAACCACTGGTTATGAAGAAGCTGCCTGCCAGGGATTGATGGCTGGAATTAATGCACATCAAAAAACAAAAGAACTTGAACCATTTATATTAAAAAGGAGTGAAGCATATATTGGCGTGTTAATCGACGACCTGATCAGCAAAGGAACCGATGAACCATATAGAATGTTTACAAGTCGCGCTGAATTCAGAACACTTTTAAGACAGGATAATGCAGACATTCGATTAACTGCTTTATCGAATAGCCTTGGTTTGGCATCGGATGAAAGATTGAACCTGGTGAATAAGAAAGTTGAATCTGTACAAGAGATAAAGAACACATTAAATAATTTTAATATAGATGCTGAAAATATAAATCCTTTCTTAGAATCTATTGGCTCTTCAACAATCGTAGAAAAACAAAGAGCAGCTAAAATAATATTACGCCCAAATGTTTCCTTAAAAGAAATGATTGAAGTAGTACCAAATTTGAAAGAAGCATTAGGAGACGCCAATGACGATTCCATAGAACAAGCGGAAATTCAAATCAAATATGAGCGCTACATTGAAAAAGAATTAGAGCTGGTTACCAAAATGAGTCAGATGGAAGATTTAATGATTCCAGATAATTTCGACTATGATAAAATTTCTGCAGTTTCAAAAGAAGCATTACAGAAGTTCAAAAAAATTAAACCCCGCACATTAGGACAGGCAAGTAGAATTAGTGGCGTTAATCCAAGCGATGTACAAATTTTGATGGTGTACATGGGTCGCTGATTTTATACAGGATAGTTTATTAACTTTAAAATAAACTTACCGCTTTGCATAAATACCTAAAGTATACACTCAAAAGCCTGGGTGTCTTATTTTGCATTATCATTATTGCATTTATAGGAATTAGTATTTATGTATCTACACATAAAGAAAAACTAATTGCAGAAGCCACAGAAAAAATCAGTGAATCTATTGGTGGAAAAATTACCATTGCAGATATGGGAGTGAATATGATTCAAAACTTTCCATACATCTCTATTAGCATCAATGATTTAAAAGTAACCGATTCTTTATACGAAAAACATAATCACGCATTAGTTCAAGTAGAAAGAATATTTGTAAGAATAAATCCCTGGAAATTAATTACACTGAATATTTCAGTAAATAAAGTCACACTTAAAAATGGTTCTGTGTATTTATATACAGATACCAGCGGGTATACAAATGCGTATTTATTAAAAGGTAACAAGGAGGCAAAACCAAAAAAAGAAAAGGGAAATGATTTAAAAAACCTTTTGGATAAGATAGAAATCGAAAATTTAACTGTAACAATTGACGATTTAAAAAACAATAAATTATTTGATTTTCAAATCAATAAAATAAAAGCAAAAACAAAAATAGAAGATTCTGCCATAGATGTTCATATGGATCAGGATATTTTAATAAAGAGTTTTTCATTTAATAAAAAACTTGGTTCATTTGCACAGAATCATGTTTTTGCAGGGGAATACGATTTGAAATTTATTCCTAAAGCTGCAAGATTAGAAATTGACAGTATGCCAATTACAATTTCTAAACAACCTTTTCTCTTTCAAGCAAAATTTGAATTTGGAACAATTCAACATTTTAATTTAGAAATAAAAACACCTGACATTAAATTGGCTTTTGCAAAAACACTGCTCACAAAAAAAATTGCAGGAGCAATTACAAGATTAGTCGATGTTAGCGGGGCTTTGAAAGTTCATACAACAATTGCTGGTTCTTTAGTAGGGAGTGGAGATCCATATATTAAAGCCAGATTTGAAGCTGTAAATAGTACCATCACAACAACGTTTGCAACTTTTGATTCAGCAACTTTTAAAGGATCGTTTTTAAATGAGAATGTGATAGGCACAGTACGTAATGATGATAATTCAAAAGTATCAGTTCATGAATTCGTTGCAAATTTTGGAGACCTAAAAATAAAATCAGATGACATTTTAATTATTAATTTAAACCATCCTTATTTAAGCGCGGACATACATTCTGACTTTGACGTCAACGATCCGGAGAAATTTCTGAACACTCAATCATTTACCATGTCAAAAGGTTCTGGGAAATTAAATTTAATGTTTGAAGGTCCGATAGATAATCCCACTCCTCAAAACACCAAAAAAACTGGAACCATAGAATTAGTCAAAGGTTTGATCACTTTAAACGCTTCCGGTGCAGTACTTTCAAATTGCAACGCAAAAATTAGAGTAGACAATACAGATATTAGTATAGATACTTTACAATGTACAGTAGGAAAGTCTCCGATTACAGTAACAGGTAGAGCAAAAAATGTGTTGGCATTAATTGGTGAAAATCCAAATGGGGTAGAATTGGATTTAAATATAAATTCCCCAATACTAAATATTGATCACTTAAGCAGTGTGGTTTCCAGAAAATATCCTGTTAAAAAAAGAGAAAAGAAAAAAACAAATAATAATCTATCAAAAAATATAGATCGGATTGATGCGCTTTTATCAAACGGTAGAATTAATATAAATGTGAAGGCAGACAAATTAAAATATCATGAATTTGAAGCCAACAAATTATCAGCTAATATGAGGGTTGATGAAAATCATTGGGAACTGAAGCAAGCATCATTATCTCATGGGAGCGGAACTTTATTGGTGAAAGCAACTGTAGCAGAAACCAGAAATGGAATTTATACTATGAGCAGCCAAATCAACATGAATAAGCTAGATGCTCAGAGAATTATGCAAGAGTTTAGTGATTTTGGCATGAAACAATTTTCATCAAAAAATATTCGGGGTACACTAAGTTTAAATAGTGATGTTTCCATAGACCTTACACAGAAAGGTGATTTCGATTTGAATACATTAGCTGGTAAAACTAATTTTTCAATTAAAAATGGAGAATTAGTGAATTTTGGTCCTATCGAAAACATTTCAAATTTTCTGGTAAAAAACAGAAATATGAGTGATGTAAAGTTTGCAGAAATTAAAGATGATCTCTCTTTTAAAAAAGGTGAAATTACCATCAATAGAATGGAAATCAATTCATCGGTACTTACCTTATTTGTGGAAGGTATTTATGGACCAAAATATACAGATATCAGCATTCAGGTTCCAGTTAGTAATGTTTTTAATAAAAAAAATTACAATCCAGAAAACATGGGAACTGGCAAAAGCGGTGGCATGAGTGTGTTTTTAAGAGCCAAGTCAGATGAGACAGGTAAAGTAAATATTAAATATGATCCACTAAAGCGTTTTAGAAAATCGCCTATTGAGAAGAAAAAATAAGGTATTCAACCATTCATCACTTTTTAAAAAAGAGCGATGTGGGTCATGACGATAATTTACTAAATTTAAGATCTTCCAAAAAACCAAAACTAAATGAGAAAAATTAAAATCTTTTTCTTTGGGTTATTGTTTGCCTCTGTGCTTCAAGCCCAAGAAACCTTTCCTGTTAACGGAGTGTCCGATAAACGGGATGGATGTTATGCATTTACAAATGCAACAATTGTAAAAGATGCACAAACTATTATTAGTAATGCAACCTTAGTTATTAGAGAAGGTAAAATAGTAGCTATTGGAACAACAGGTATAAGTATACCAAAAGATGCAATTGTTATTGATTGCAAAAATAAATTTATTTACCCATCGTTTGTAGATATCTACAGCGATTATGGAATAACACAACCACAACGTGGTGCCGGGGGTTTTAATTTTAGCGCACCCGTTCAGATTAATACAAACGCAAAAGGAGCTTATGGCTGGAATCAGGCTGTACATCCAGAAGTTGATGCTATTAAACAATTTAGCATTGATGCTGCAAAAGCAAAGGGTTTGCGTGAATTGGGATTCGGATCAGTTTTAACACATATCAAAGATGGTATCGCACGTGGAACAGGAACTTTTGTAACACTAGGTGAAACAAAAGAAAACTTAGTGGTATTAAAAGATAAAGCAAGTGCACATTATTCTTTTAACAAAGGAACTTCAACACAATCGTATCCATCTAGTGCGATGGGTTCAATCGCATTATTGCGTCAAACCTATCTTGACGCAAATTGGTATAAAAACAAACCAGCAAAAGAAGGTTTAAATATTTCTTTACAAAGCTGGAACGATAATCAAACATTACCTCAAATTTTTGAAGCAGAAGATAAATGGAATGAAATCCGTGCAGACAGAATTGGGGATGAATTTTCTGTACAATATATTATTAAAGGTGGTGGAAATGAATATCAGCGTATCAAAGAAATTGCAGCAACTAAAGCAACATTTATCATCGGTGTAAACTATCCACAAGCCATGGATGTAGAAGATCCGAACGACGCTCGTGCGGTTTCTTTATCAGATATGAAACATTGGGAGTTGGCACCAACAAATCTTGCGGCATTAGAAAAGGCGAATATTCCCTTCTGTATTACTTCAGCAGAATTAAAAGACAGCAAGACCTTCTTAGCTAATCTTAGAAAAGCAATAGAATTTGGTTTAAGTGAAACAAAAGCATTAGAAGCTTTAACTAAAACTCCTGCAAGTTTATTAGGACTATATGATAAAGTAGGTAGTATAGAAACCGGAAAAGTGGCAAACTTTTTAATTAGCACCGGACCCATTTTTGCAGAGAAGACAGCAATTTTACAAAACTGGGTAGCTGGTGAAAAGTTTAGTGTGAAAGAAGATCAGTGGTCGGATATTAAAGGAAACTATACGCTATCAATCAAAACTGAAAACGGAGCAATAAAATATACCCTCGAAGTAAAAAATACTTCCAGTGCCAATATTATTGGAAAAGACACCCTTACAGGTAAGTTTAGTTATGATGGTAAACAAGTGAAGTTGAGTTTTTCACCTATCGCTACAAAGAAACCAGCTGAAGCAAATTCAGTAACAGCAAGCACATCTACACCAGCCACACCTGGTGGATTTAGAAGAGGAGGCATGGGTGCTAACTATCGATTAAGTGGGATGTCGAATGGTGAAAGTTGGACAGGAACCGGCGAAGATACAGCAGGAAATAAAATAACCTGGACAGCAACTTTCGACTCAGCATATAACGCTCCGGCAGATTCAACAAAGAAAAGATCGAACAGTAATCAACGTTTAGCAAAAGTAACTTTCCCCTTTGATGGATACGGTTGGGAAGATGCACCAAAACAAGAAACTATCTTAATTAAAAATGCAACTATCTGGACCAACGAAAAAGAGGGCATCTTAGAAAATGCTGATCTTTTATTGAAAGACGGTAAGATTGCAAAAATTGGGAAAAATATTTCTGAAGCAGGTGCCAGAACTATTGATGCAACTGGTAAACATGTAACCGCAGGTATTATTGACGAGCACTCACATATTGCAGCAAGCTCTATTAATGAAGGCGGACAATCTGTTACCTCTGAAGTACGTATCAGTGATAATTTGAATCCGGAAGACATCAATATATATAGACAACTAAGTGGTGGTGTAACAAGTTCACATATTCTACACGGATCTGCTAATACTATTGGAGGACAAACTCAATTAATCAAATTACGTTGGGGTGCTGATGATGATGGTTTGAAATTTAAAGGTTCAGATCCTTTTATCAAATTCGCATTAGGTGAAAACGTAAAACGCACAACAGCAACTCAAGGAAATAATCGTTTCCCTGATACACGTATGGGAGTTGCTGAAGTTTTAAATGATGCTTTTTCTCGTGCAAAAGATTATGAAAAAGCAATGAAGCTGGATCCTAAAACAAGAAGAGATCTTGAATTAGATGCGTTAGTTGAAATTTTAAATAAAAAACGTTTCATTACTTGTCACTCTTATGTACAAAGTGAAATTACTGCAGCAATGCGTGTGGGTGATAAATACGGATTTACTTTCAACACATTTACACATATTCTGGAAGGATATAAAGTAGCTGATAAAATGAAAGCGCATGGATCAAATGCATCTACTTTCTCTGATTGGTATTATTACAAAGTAGAAGTTACTGATGCAATTGCATATAACGCAGCAATCATGCATCAAGTGGGATTGAACGTTTGTATCAATTCTGATGATGCAGAAATGGCACGCAGATTAAATCAGGAAGCTGGTAAAATTGTACGATACGGTGGTGTTAGTGAAATAGAAGCTTTGAAAATGGTAACATTAAATCCTGCAGTTGCTTTACACGTAGCCGATAAAGTAGGAAGTATCAAAGCAGGTAAAGATGCGGACATTGTTATTTGGAGCAACAATCCATTGAGTATTTATGCTAAGTCTGAAAAAACAATTGTGGATGGTATTGTTTATTGGGATCGTGAAAAAGACCTTGATCAACGCAAGAAAATTCAAGCTGAAAGATTTCGTCTAACTCAAAAAATGATTGGTGAAAAGAAAAGTGGTGGCGCTGTTCGCCCCGCAGAACCAAGCTGGCAAGAGATCTTAAGCTGTGGCGATCATAGTCATAAAGATGGAATATATACAGTAGACGTTCAGGAAGTTGAAAACCTAAAACAATAAAAAATTAGCAATGAAAAAATTATTATATACACTCACAGCACTATTAGCGATCTGCAGTTATGCAAAATCGCAAGAGTCTGTTTATCCCGCAAAGGATTACAAAGGATTATTGTTTATCACTAACGGAACCGTTCATGTTGGAAATGGAACTGTTATTGAAAATGCAACCATTAAAATAAATAATGGAAAGATTGTTGAAGTAGGAACCAATATTGCAATCCCCACGGATGATGTACAAGTATTTAGTGCAAAAGGAAAGCAAGTATATCCTGGTCTGATTCTATCTTCATCAGATGTGGGTTTGAAAGAAATATCGAATGGTGTTCGGGCAAGTAATGATTATGCAGAACTTGGTGATTACAATAGTGATGTTAGATCAATCACTGCATATAATACCGATTCACGTGTGATTAATGTACTAAGGGGAAATGGTATTTTACTTGCAAGTGTTAATCCAGAAGGTGGCGTTATTACGGGCTCATCAACAGTGGTTCAATTTGATGCCTGGAACTGGGAAGACGCTGCATACAAAATGGATGCAGGTATGCATTTAAATATGCCAAGTTTTGTAGCTCGTTTTGGTAGAAGAGGTGGATTCGGTGCACCTGGTGCTGTGCCCCCATCAGATCCAACAAAAATTGCTTTGGATAAAGTTGAAGAAATCAAAAATTTCTTTCGTGAAGCAAAAGCATACAATCAGGAAAATACACATGCAAATAATAACTTAAAACTTGCAGCTACAAAGGGTTTGTTTGAAAAGAAACAAAAACTTTTTATACACGCCGATCAGGTGAAACAAATGTTAGTTGCAATTGATTTTGTAAAAGAATTTGGATTTGATGTGGTGATAGTTGGAGGTTCTGAAAGTTTTCAAATTGCTGATCTTTTGAAATCAGCAAATATTGCTGTAATCCTAAGTGAAGAACACGCACTTCCGGCAACTGAAGACGATGATATCGATCAACCCTATAAAACTCCGGCAGCTTTACAAAAAGCAGGTGTTTTGTTTGCATTGAACGATAATTCTGATAATACCCGTTATCGTAACGTTTCTTATAATGCAGGAACCGCAGCTACTTATGGCTTAACAAAAGAAGAAGCTTTAAGCGCCATTACTTTGAATGCTGCTAAAATATTAGGAGTAGACGATAAAACCGGTTCAATTGAAGTTGGTAAGGATGCCAATATTATTATCACAAGTGGTGATATATTAGATATGAAGAGCAGTACAGTAGAGCAGGCATTTATTCAGGGCAGAAAACTTAGTCTTGAAAACAAACAAACTCAACTATATGAGCGTTATAAATACAAATACGGAATTAAGTAGTTGATCCCACTAACTAATATAATTACCGAACCCTTCCTGAATTCTCAGGAGGGGTTTTTTTATTTCGCGCCGAAATTCTATACCTTAGCCCCATGGCTAAAAAACTCTTTCTGCTTGACGCTTTTGCATTGATCTTCCGCGCGTATTATGCATTGATCAGAAATCCAAGAATCACATCAAAGGGTTTTAACACCAATGCACAATTTGGTTTCACTTCTACTTTATTTGATCTGATCAATAAAGAAAAGCCAACACACTTAGCAGTTTGTTTTGATACAAAAGCTCCAACAGAGCGCCACACAGATTTTGCAGATTATAAAGCTAATCGTCAGGAAACTCCTGAAGACCTTTTAGCATCAATACCTGATATCAAGCGCATCATACGCGGATTCAATATTCCAGTAGTAGAACTAGATGGATTTGAAGCAGATGACGTTATTGGTACATTGGCCTGGGCTGCAGCAGATGCAGGTTATGAAGTATTCATGGTTACACCAGATAAAGACTATGGACAACTATTAATTCATCCAAGTGTGTTTATCTATAAGCCACCATTTATGGGTAATCCGCATGAAATATTAACAGCAGAAAAAATATGTGCAAAATGGGATATTGAAAGAGTGGAACAGGTAGTTGATATGTTAGGGATGATGGGAGATGCTGTTGATAATATTCCAGGAATACCTGGTGTTGGTGAAAAAACCGCTGCGAAATTATTAAAGGAGTTTGGTACACTGGAAAATGTACTTGCAAATGCCGATAGTTTAAAAGGAGCTCTTGGAGAAAAGGTTCGAAATAATAAAGAATTGGCAATCTTGAGTAAAAAACTGGCAACTATAATTACTACAGTTCCTGTTGAGTTTCATGAAGAAAATTTTAGATTAAAAGAATGGAATAAAGATGAACTGGTTCAGGTATTTACAGAACTGGAATTTAAAACATTGGGTAAAAGAATATTAGGTGATTCTTTTAATGCTTTTCAGTCTGTTCCTCAAGCGGGGCAGATGGATCTGTTTGGAAATGCAGTAATCACTGAAGATAAAAAAAATGGGGGCTCTGAAATTAAAGAAGCACTATCTGAAGATGCTGAACAAATGGGAATGGCTGCTGATAAAAATATTCATAATACAGAACATAATTATCAACTCATACAGGGCAAAGAAAATATTGATAAACTAATACAAGAGCTTTTACTTCAAACAGAAATTTGTTTCGACACAGAAACTACTAACATCGATGCTAATGAAGCAGAATTAGTTGGACTTAGTTTTTCATTTAAAGCAACTGAGGGATATTATATTCCTTGTCCGGCCGATAAAAAACAAACCGAAGAAATACTACATCAATTTGCTCCCTTATTTGAAAAACAAGATCTTCTATGGGTGGGACAAAATATAAAATATGATTTGTTGGTTTTGAAATGGTATGGTGTTGAATTAAAAGGAAAACTATTCGATACGATGCTGGCACATTATTTAATAGAGCCAGAAGGCAGGCGCAGCATGGATTTGCTAAGTGCACAATATTTAGGATATGAACCAGTACATATTGATGAATTAATTGGGAAGAAGGGAAAGGGTCAGGGAAATATGCGGGATGTAGATGTGGAAAAGGCAAAAGAATATGCTGCTGAAGATGCTGATATAACATGGCAGTTAAAACAGGCTTTTGTTCCATTATTAGCAGAAAAAAATGTAGGTAGAGTTTTTAATGAAGTAGAAAATCCGCTGGTTCCAGTATTAACTGACATGGAATATGAAGGCATAAAAATTGATGTAGAATTTTTAAACGCTTATAGTAAGGAATTAGAAAAAGACGCTAAAGTATTTGAAGAAAATGTGTACAGAACAGCAGGGGTTCGATTTAATTTAGCATCACCAAAACAATTAGGCGAAGTATTATTCGATAAATTAAAAATAGATCCGAAAGCAAAAAAAACAAAGACGGGTCAATATGCAACCGGTGAAGATGTATTACAAAAACTAGCAGCTAACAATCCGATTGTTGCAGATATTTTAGGTTATCGCGAATTAACAAAATTAAAAAGCACATATGTAGATGCATTACCTGAAATCATAAATAGTAAAACAGGAAGGGTGCATACTTCTTATGCTCAGGCTGTTGCTGTTACAGGTAGGTTAAGTAGTAATAATCCAAACCTTCAGAATATTCCAATTAGAAGTGATAGAGGAAAAGAAATCAGAAAAGCATTTATTCCCCGCGATGCAAATCATGTATTAGTTAGTGCCGACTATTCACAAATTGAATTAAGAATTGTTGCCGCAATTAGTGGTGACCCCAATATGTGTGAAGCTTTTAAAGAAGGAAAAGATATTCATACCGCCACTGCTGCAAAAGTTTATAATGTAGCAGAAGCAGATGTAACAAAAGAAATGCGCTATAAAGCAAAGAGTGTAAATTTTGGAATCATATACGGACAAGGCGCTTTTGGTTTGGCAGAAAACCTAGGAATTTCAAGAGCAGAAGCAAAAGAGATCATTGATAATTATAAAAAGGAGTTTGTAGGTATTACTAGCTATATGGATAATACCATCAATTTTGCAAAAGAGAACGGCTATGTAGAGACTTTAATGGGAAGAAAGCGTTGGTTGAAAGACATAGGCTCGGCAAACTTTACAGTAAGGGGGTTTGCAGAAAGAAATGCTGTTAATTCACCTATTCAAGGCACAGCTGCCGATATGATTAAGTTAGCCATGATTCGAATTCATAAAGCCATTAAAGAAGCAGGACTAAAATCGAAAATGATCTTACAGGTTCACGATGAATTGGTCTTTGATGCTTTACCGGAAGAGTTAGATATATTAAAACCAATTATATTAGACAATATGCGAGCAGCACTTCCACTTCCTAATGGGGTTCCTGTGGAAGCAGAATTAGGTGTAGGTGAAAATTGGTTAGTGGCACATTAAAACTTAATGATAAAAATATCATGAATAAAAACGAAGAAACGATAAACCGATTTTATAGTGCATTTCAAAAATTGGACTATGCTACCATGCAGTCCTGTTATCATCCAGAAGCCGTATTTAATGATCCTGCCTTTGGATTATTAGATGCAGCATCTACTAATTCGATGTGGCAGATGTTGTGTACAAGAGCAAAAGATTTTAATTTAAATTATGGAAATATTCATCATTTAGATGATGAGTATAGCACTTGTGATTGGAACGCTAGCTATCTTTTTTCAAAGACTGGTAGAAGGGTCAACAATAAAATCAAAGCATATATGCGATTTAAAGATGGTTTGATTATTGAACACACAGATGGTTTTGATTTTTATAAATGGACAAGAATGGCTTTAGGCATTCCGGGATTTTTATTTGGCTGGAGTAATTTTATGCAAAGAAAAATACAAAAGCAGGCAAGGGCAGGATTGATTAAATTCATGGAAACAAAATAATAAAAGATGCAATTAGACTGGGGATTTTTTTGGATCATCGCCAATAGAATTGGAAGCAGGTACTATATTATCGCAGGTATTGCTTTTGTTATTTTTTATGTATTGTTAAAGAAGAAATGGCATTACAAAAAATTACAACCTAAAGATGCAAAAAATACAGATTTCCTAAGAGAGATCATATATTCGTCGGGAACTATATTAATATTTTCTGCTTTTATTCTATTCCTACATAATCCAGCAATAGCACCCCACACAACCAGGTATTTACATATAAGTGATCGGGGGTGGTTTTATTATTTTGCAGTATTTCCGGTTTTATTTCTAATTCACGATACCTATTTTTATTGGGCACACCGATTAATGCATCAACCGCTATTATTTAAGTGGATACATTTAGTGCATCATAAATCAACCAACCCTTCACCATGGGCGGCTTATGCGTTTCATCCATTAGAAGCCATTGTTGAACAGGGAGTTGTTTTTATTTTCTATTTTGCTTTACCCATACACTTAACGCATCTCGTGTTTTTCTTTTTGTTCTCTATCATCTATAATATTTACGGGCATTTAGGATACGAATTATATCCTAAAAACTTTAATAGAACATTAATTGGTAAATGGATCAATACTTCTACCAATCATAATCAACACCATCAATTTTTTAAAGGTAACTATGGTTTGTATTTATTATTCTGGGATAGAATGATGGGTACTATTCGGGATGACTACGATGAAAAGTTTGATGATATTACAAGCAGAAAAGCTACGGTTTAGGCGCAGGCTTTTTATATATAGGTACCGTACTACACGGCTCACCAAACATGATGCTTTTTACAAAGGGTCTTAATCGATTTGTGATTTCAACATACGCGGTTTCCGGAATGGACAACTCGCCACAACCTTTTACAACAACTCTTTTGTCTTCATATGAAGCGGCATCGAAAGAAGCCATGTTCTTAATAAAAATAGTATTGATCAATTTTTGTTCATCACCAAAAACTACATCTTTTGCAATGGGTTGCAAATAACTAGCTACTAACATATAAGCCCACATGGGAATAATTGCATCAACCGAACAAGTGATGGCCACATAAGCATCTTGATAAATTGACCAATCAGTAGTTTGGAGTGCAGCCCGGAAATCTTTTTCTTTAAGAATAAGCTCCATAAACAAATAGCCTTTTAGATCGAAGGTTTTGATTTCACCCTTCGGATAAAACTCTTCCAGATCAAGCGTAATAAGACCGCTCTCTGCAACTTTGTTTACAAAAATTTCTTCTGCCATAAAATCTGGTTGGATACAAAATTAAGTAAATGATGGGCATTAAAGTTTCGTTATCGGTAAAACAAAAGCCCCCACGAGGTATCGTGGGGGCTTTTAAACTATTATTAGTAAAGATTAATAAAACTTAGAACGGTTATCCGTAATGCTTGCTGATTTTTTTAGAGCATCTAAACCTCTAAAAGCAGACATACGAGCCGCCTGAATCAATGATTGCTTAATAGAAGCTTCATCAATACCGGCTGGTTTTGCAGCATTGTTTTCAACACGAATTGCATAAACACCAGAAGTACCAATGATTAAATCGCTGACTTTACCTTGTAAAGATTTATTAAATGCAGCACCAATAACTTTAGGTTCGCTACCCATATTTGGAATAAAAGGTGCTAAGAAAGAAAGACTATCGGTGTGTTGAACAGCAGTTCCTGCACTGGCAGCAATTGCTTCCAATGTATTTCCTTTAATTTTTGTATCAATCAGGATCTTTGCTTTTTTAGTGCTTCTAACGATGTTTTCACAAAGAGGACGCGCTTCAGCAACAGACATAGTTCCTGCTTTGCGAACCGAAGCAATGATTGCAACGATATATTTATCTCCAACTTCCTGTGGATCTGAAACATCACCAGAGCTATGCTCATATATCCAACGAACTAATTGGCGACTAGCACCCAAACCAACGATTTGGTTATCATTTGCTTTGATATCATTACCCATTAATAATTGCTTAGAAATTTTAATGGCGTTTTCATCAAAAGACTTTCTATTTTTTGCAACAGCAGCAAATTGTGCAGCAGCAGTATTTGCACTACTAACGGTTTCGTTACTTGGCACGATGGCTTTTGATAAATATGCGATCTTATAAGCAGGAGCAAAATTCTTTTGTCCTAATACTTCTACATAGTGATAACCATAATCAACCTTAACAATACCTTTACTTCCTGTAGGATGATCAAAAACATAATCATTAAAAGGTATCACCATTTGTCCCTGAGGGAAGAAAGGATAAACACCAGCCTTGTCTTTGCTTCCTGGATCATCAGAGTATTTAGCACAAAGAGCGGCAAAGTCAGCACCTCCCTTAAGAGCGGCAGCGATACTATCAACTAATTTTTGACCAGTTGAATCAGCGCGTATGATTTGTCCGTTTTGGGGATTATTAGTTGCAATTAAAATATGACGAACAGTAACACTATCTGGCCAGTTTTTAGTTCCAACCATTTTAGCAAGCACATAACTAGATCCGTCTAAATAAGGGCCATATAAAGCACCAACAGATAATTTGGTCAACGAGTCTTTATTAGACTGTTGCATTTTAGCTTTACTAAAATAGCTGTCATAATAAGGAAGATCAGAACCAATTTTTGCCAGATATCCTTTAGCATCATTAGTAGCTTCGAAATCATTTTTGTATGACTTTACTTGATTAAGCACAGTCAATGAATCTGTTTGAGAAGCCGATGCATCAAAACCAACATAAGCAATAGATCTTGTTTCTTCTTCTTTTTTAAACTGATTATTATGCTTACTGATATAAGCAGAGATTTCATCATCACTAACCTTTACGGTGCTATCAGAGATAGAAGCATAAGGAGCATAGGCATATGAAATATTAGCAATTGCATTATTATCAGCGTTCTGCTTTTCAATCAACCATTTAGGAGCATATGCTGCTTGTTGAAGCATTCCCTGGTATTTATTACGCAGTGCCTGTTCGATGGTTGGGGCAATATAAACGTTGTTGATCATGTTGACCTGTTCAGCGTTTTTGCTTTTTTTAATTTGAGCAAAAGCTTGTTTTGCATCATTAACGCGGAACTCACCAGTTTTGGGATCAGTAAACTCTTGTCTTAAAGGAGAGTTTTGTCCAAATAAAATATCAGACAATTCTTTTGAAGTAACCTGTAATCCAAGTTTATCAAATTCTTGTTTTAATACTATACGCTCAACCTCTTGATTCCATAAAGAACCAATCAATTGTTCTCTTTGGGCGCCTTGAGAACCATACATCTTTTCTTGTAAGGTTAATTTTTCTTCAAAAGCAACACGCTCGATCTTTTCACCATTAACTTTACCCAATGTGGTGTTATCAGTAGATCTTCCACCGCGACGTACACCATCTTGTAGAATAAATGCAATTAAGGCAAGGGCAATGATTCCGAAAATGATCCAGGCACCTTTGTCACGAATACTTTGAATGACAGACATAATAGACGATTAAATAATTGATTTTAAGGATGGCAAAAATAGGGGAAAAAACATTAGAATAAGTTGTGGAAAAGCGATGTAAAGCATTAATTGGGGCTATTTTGCCGGTTCCGGCTTAAATAGATTGTGGATGATTTAGCCTGCTTAAACAAAAAAAGGGATATTAAGACCTAAATTCTATCCACAAGGCCCTGTGCTAAAATTACAAAACCGGTGTAAAACTGGGCTTTTTCAATTTTAGAAAGTGGATACTGGTGGAATAACTTGATGGGATTTGGAAGAAATATGGGAAGCGTCCTTTTTTAACTCATTCTATCCGCAGTTAATTAACAGTTATTAAAAAGTGGATACTGTTTAAAATAAAATGTGAAATGTTTTATCCTGAAATGTGGAAATGGTAGGTAGAATCATATAGAATATATATTTATCATTGTGAAGTAACTGTGAATAGAAGTGGATAACAACGATATAATTAACTTTGGCTTTTGGGGATAACAAACTTATTAAGATATTAACAGCCCTAATAGTAATAGTGGGTTATATAAATAAGTATTATTAAATACTATTACGACGATTATGAACATTTCAAAAGAGAAGATTTTAGAAAAAGGTTTTGTTGATCTTGAATTAGATCCACAATTGGATTTATTTGCCGAGATTGAGCGTCTAAAGAAAAACAAGCATGCAATCATTTTGGCGCATTACTACCAGGAACCCGATATTCAGGATGTGGCAGATTATATCGGAGATAGTCTGGGTTTAGCTCAGAAAGCAGCGCAAACTGATGCGGACATGATAGTCTTTGCTGGCGTGCATTTCATGGCAGAAACAGCAAAGATTTTAAACCCAAGTAAGAAGGTTTTATTACCCGATTTAAAAGCTGGATGTTCTTTGGCAGATAGCGCTCCGGCAGATTTATTTAAATCTTTTAAAGATAAAAATCCGGATCATTTAGTAGTTTCTTATATCAACTGTTCCGCTGATATAAAAGCATTATCAGATATAATTTGTACATCAGGAAATGCAGAAGCAATCATTGCAAGTATTCCAAAAGATCAGCCAATTATTTTTGCCCCTGATAGAAATTTAGGAGCTTATTTAAATAAGATTACAGGAAGAAAAATGTTATTGTGGAATGGTGCTTGTATGGTACATGAAATTTTTAGTTTAGAGAAAATAACTAAATTAAAAATTCGCCACCCAAAGGCAAAACTAATATCACATCCAGAATGTGAAGAAGCAATTTTAAGAATTTCAGATTTTATAGGGAGTACCACACAATTATTAAAATATACACTTACCGATCCTACTCAAGAATATATTGTTGCAACTGAAACAGGGATACTTCATCAAATGCAACAGAATAACCCAAATAAGACCTTTATTCCAGCACCACCAACCAATAACTGCGCATGTAACGATTGCCCTCATATGAAGCTTAATACCCTCGAAAAACTATATTTATGTATGGAATATGAGGCACCAGAAATCACAATGGATGAAAATTTAAGGCTTGCAGCAAAAAAACCAATGGATAGAATGTTAGAAATTAGTAAGGCTGCAGGTTTAATTGGGTAAAATATAAAAAGAGTAAAAAACAACGATTTTGGTCAAAAAGTGGGCATTTTAGCCCATTTTTAGTGTAAAATGGTTTTAGTTTGACAAAAAACAAAGAAAATTAAGAAAACCTAAACTAGCTTCACAGCGTAAAAAAATGTAAGAAACTAAAGGGGTTAGTAAAATAAATACTAAAAATATTAGTTTATAATAAAAAATACCCCTACTTTTATTTTCCATTAAATTTCAATTTTAAATAACCCATTATGAGCAACGCAGAAAAACTAAAGGCATTAAAACTTACCATCGATAAGATCGACAAAGATTATGGTAAGGGAAGTGTAATGATGATGAACGAAAAAAGCCAGGAACCCATGGAAGTTATTTCTACCGGATCTATTGGATTAGATGCTGCGTTGGGAGTTGGTGGTTTGCCAAAAGGAAGAATTGTTGAAATATACGGGCCAGAATCATCTGGTAAAACAACTCTGGCAATTCATGTGATTGCAGAAGCACAGAAAAAAGGTGGCATGTGTGCAATTATTGATGCGGAACACGCATTTGATAGTTCATATGCAAGAGCATTGGGTGTGGATGTAGATAATCTATTAATTTCTCAACCAGATTATGGTGAGCAAGCATTAGAAATTGCAGATCGTTTAATTCTTTCCGGCGCAATAGATGTAGTAGTAATTGACTCAGTAGCAGCTTTGGTTCCTAAGAGTGAGCTGGAGGGTGAAATGGGTGATAGTAAAATGGGCTTACATGCAAGATTAATGAGTCAGGCCCTTAGAAAACTAACTGCTACAATTAATAAAACAAACACTATTTGCATTTTCATCAATCAATTGCGTGAAAAAATCGGTGTGATGTTTGGAAATCCAGAAACCACAACGGGTGGTAATGCATTGAAGTTTTATGCTTCTGTACGATTGGATATTAGAAGAATGACACAGATTAAAGATGGTGATACCGCAGTAGGTAACCACGTTAAAGTAAAAGTGGTAAAAAATAAAGTGGCTCCTCCTTTCCGAGCAGCAGAGTTTGATATTGTTTTCGGAGAGGGAATTAGTAAGGTGGGTGAGATAATTGACATGGGCGTTGAGTTGGGTATCGTAAACAAAAGCGGAAGCTGGTTTAGTTACGAAGCCAATAAATTGGGTCAAGGAAGGGATTCTGTAAAAACACTTTTACGCGACAATCCTGAACTTGCGAATGAAATAGAAGCAAAAATTCGAGCAAAGATTGCTGACGCAAAAGTTGTAGCAGAAGCATAAAATAGTTTTGACGGGTTAGTAAGCCGGGCCATCCTGAAAGGGATGGCTTTTTTTGTGCCTGCTTAAATAGTACAATTAATAGCTGTAATTGAATACTATAACCTGTATTTCTACGTTTAATGTGTCAGGCTCCAGGTGAAAATCCACCCGGCTGGTAAAGAATTACATAAAAATATAATAGGTAAAAAAAATGAAATCAAACTCCTACATACCTGCCCTCACAGGCGTAAGAGCTATTGCAGCATTTTTGGTTTTTTTTCATCACTTCAACCAGTTGGATTTCCCCTTTCCATTAAGAAGAACCTTGAATGAATTTCACATGGGTGTAACCATGTTTTTTTTATTGAGTGGTTTTTTAATTTGTATGCGTTATTACGATTCCTGCGAATTATCAGAAACATGGTTTAGAAAATATATAAAAAACAGAATTGCGCGCATCTACCCTATGTATTTATTATTGACCCTGGTAACATTTGGTCTCTATTTTGCTTTTGGAGGAGAAGCAAGTGTATTAAATGGATTTGGTTCGCCAATAATCCTTTTATTGTTAAACATCTTTTTTCTAAGAGGCTTCTTTGATGATTTTAAATTTACAGGTGTTGGCCAAGGATGGTCGCTCACAGTGGAAGAATCATTTTACTTTTTAGCGCCGCTGTTTTTCATGCAAATGAAAAAAAATAAAAAAGCGATAGTTTATTTACCCATTTTACTTTTATCTACTGGTTGTTTATTAGTATTAATATTTAGAAACTTTTCATTTTTTGGTTTCTTTGGAAATTTTACTTTCATGTTCCTCTATACTTTCCTAGGAAGATGCGTTGAATTTTTTGTTGGAATGGGATTGGCATTAATTGTATTAAAACAAAAAGAGGAAGATAAAAAATATCCCATATTCACATTTTTAGGAATGCTAGGAATTGCTGCAAGTATTGGTATAATGACAGGGGTGCCATTGGTTGGAATTGAATATGGATTATACCACCCGGTTGGAATTATTTCAAACAATCTGATCTTACCCATTGGAATTGCTTTTTTTTATTTTGGTATTATAAAAGAAAAATCTTTGATAAGAAATTTTCTGTCTTCTGCTACGATGCAACTACTTGGAAAAAGTTCTTATATATTTTATCTGATACATATTGGTGTGATAGCCAATTTTACAAAAATTTGGACCAGAGCGGGTGTTGATGCTTTATATAATTGGTTAGATCTTAAAGGTTTTGATTGGTTTTCAGAGCATTTAAACGATAGTGTCATTTTTATTGGAACCGTGTTTATTATTTTAAATCTTGTTTCGATTCTTTTATATAAAACAATTGAAGAGCCTGTGAATTTATATATACGAAGATCAAAACTGCTGGTTAAAAATGCTTAATCTAAGAATCATTCAGAAATGGTATAATAAATATGGTGTATGGGGATTCTTGAACAAAAGAATCGCTTTGATAAGATATGTTGGTCTATTAATTATCCTTTTGCTGTTTGGTTTTAATAATATTTTTGCTACCCTCCCCCCCGTAAAAAATTTTTCTGTTTATGACATTTCTGGTCAGGTAAATATTTCAATTAGTCCCTCAGAAAAAAATGGTGTATTTACTAAAAAAACAAAAGTTGGTTATAAATTAAATATTAAAAACGGATTATCTGAAGATCAAAAAGGAACTATCTACTACAAAATAGAAAATGAAAACGGAACTACTATTTTAGAAAAAACATTTGATATTAATGTACCGGCCAATAAAAAACTTGAAACAACCATTTCAATCCCACACAGCATAGAAGGTACTTTTAAGATTGTTTTTCAAGTAGAACTAAATAATCTAAAATCTGTTTTCAATTTCAATTTTGTGTATAGCGACAACGAAGCAAAGGCCTCTGTAGCTAGAGCTGGAATAGAAAATGCTGAAGCGGGTTCTGAAACTCCGGGATCGGATGGTGAAATAAAAACGATTTTAAAACCCAGTAATTACGACGGCACATTTGTTGGGAAAGAATCCATCGTTTATAATTTAGAATTGCGTAATAATTATCCTATATCACAGGAAGGTACATTTCGATATGCCGTCAAAGATGCAATTACAGGAACTGTAATTTCTGAAAAACAATTTGATGTAAAACTGGATAAAAAAAGCAACAAAAATTTTAAGCTAAAAATTGCTACTCCCCCACAACCCGGTATTTATAATTTAGAATTCGCTATTAATACCAGTACCTATGATGATACTACTCATTATGCGTTTGGTTATGAAGTTGCACAAATAAAAACACCCTACCACCGGCCCGATGATTTTGATGAGTTCTGGAGAAACGCCATGGATGAGTTGGCTGCTATAAATCCAGCCTATAAAATTGAAGAAGATTTAGAACAAAGCAATAAGCTGTTTAATGTATATAAAGTTGAAATGTCATCCATTGATAATATCAGAATCAATGGTATACTTACCATACCTAAAACAGCAATGGGTGGCAAGTTTCCGGTGCTAGTTGGTTTTGGTGGTTATCAGGTAATGGCTAAACCATTATTTTTTGATGAATTCATTTCTTTAACAGTGAATGTAAGGGGGGCTGATAAAAATAATATGTCGGATGTAAATCCCAATAATCAAGACATTCTAACACTAAACATAAACGATCCTGCAAAATATGTCTATCGTGGAATTTATATGGATTGCCTAAGGTTTATAGATTTCTTATATGCAAATGAAAATATGGGATTTGATTTAAACAGAATAGCTGTTTTTGGTGGAAGTCAAGGTGGATCCTTTGCATTAATAACAGCCGCACTTCTCAATAAAAAAATCAAAACATGTATTGCTGATAATCCAACTTTTTGCGACTACCATGTGAATTTATTGATGGAGCCTCAAATAAGAGAAGCTTCTTTTGTATTAGAATATATTGGAAAATATCTTCGTGCCAATGCAAACTTTTTTACCAAAGAAGAAATGTTACAAACACTAAGCTATTTTGAAATTCAGAATTTTATGCCCAAAATAAAATGCCCAGTTTTATTTGGTATTGGTTTATTAGATCCACTTGCTCCTGCGGTTACAACGATTGGTGCATACAATAAAATGAACCGGGACGTAATTAAAGCAAGTGAAATTTATATATTTCCAGAATTAGCACACGAAGTACCCGAAAGACACAATACATTTAAAAGCACCTGGTTTTTTGAAAAATTGACCAAGGGCAAAAAGTGATAACATGGTTATGAAAAAGACAATATTTTTTTTAATACTAATCTGCTTGACAAGTATGGCAAAAGCAGATTGGCCAGTTGGCAAAAAGAGGTTGATGATTACCCCATCGTTTTCTTATTTTTATACGTCTAGGGTATTTGATTCAACAGGTAGAATTAAAGCTTCAGCGAATGGAGACCAGTTTATTTCGCAAACACTCGGTCTATATGGTATTGCAGGAATGTCAAGAAGACTAGACCTGATCTTTAATATTCCGATCTCAAATATCATTGCAAAAAACATATACGTAAAAGAATCAAAAACCGGTATTGGAGATGCCATGTTTGGATTTGCATATCATACGCCTTCCAATAATTTAAAGAGCTTTTTTACCATGAAGGCTTTAGTGATTCTTCCGGTTTATAGTAATGTATCAGCACCTTATATGGGTTATGGATCAAAGGGCGCAAGAGTGGCAGCCAATTATTCTTTTAGTCCGAAAAAAAGAAGCTTTGCTGTTATTGAAGGTGCTTATGCTAGGTATTTTGATGACAAGGATGGCCCCAATCAATATTCATTAGATCTTACGTATGGAAAAGAACTTTCTAACGGGTTCTTACTTTCATTTTCTTACAACCATCTTTCTTCTGTAAGTGACAATAAATCATTTAGTACAAACCTAAATTTCAATAAAGATTTTATGGTGGGTAAGGTTTCTTGTGCTTTTGGAAAAAAAGTGAGCAGAACAATCACACCATATATTCAAACCTTTTATACCTTGTATGGTAGAAATGCTGGTCAGGGTTTTGGAGGATCAGTATTTGTGGCACTTAAA
This sequence comes from Bacteroidota bacterium, assembly GCA_037139075.1. GTDB lineage: Bacteria > Bacteroidota > Bacteroidia > Chitinophagales > Chitinophagaceae > Sediminibacterium. The sequence continues at coordinate 27,176 of JBAXHC010000008.1, read as the reverse complement.
ATACCATAAATAAATATCGTTCAACAGCAAAAAACGAACTAAAGCTTGATCTATTATATACTTAAACCTTTTATTCGTTTTGCTTTAGCCATTTTTTGTCCGTCTTTAAAAATGCAAGACAAGACCATTTCTGCAATGAAGGGTCCTGTTTTAATTACAGCCAACCACCCCAACTCTTTTCTTGATGCAATTATAATTGCATCAGTATTTAATAGGCCCATACATTTTTTAGCCAGAGGCGATGCCTTTCACAAACCCTGGCATAATGTACTTTTAAGAACCCTACATATGTTTCCGGTTTATCGTTTAAGAGAGGGTAAAGAATTTCTTGGATTAAATGCAGCTGCATTTGAAAATAGTAGGAAAGTTCTAAGTCAAAACGGAATTGTGCTCATTTTTATCGAAGGAATCTGTGTAAATAAACACGAGTTACAACCCTTTAAAAAAGGTGCTGCCAGGATTGCCTATACCTGCTGGAAAGAAGGAATCCCCCTCCAGGTGCTTCCTATAGGAATAGCTTATAGCTCTTTTGATAAATTGGGAAAGTCGGTTTTAATTAAAACAGGCCAACTTCTCAAGAAAAAGGACTTGATGTATTTAGAAGAAGAAGCAAAAAACTATGTGTTATTTAATCAAATTTTATTTAATCAAATTCAGGCGCTGATTAAAGTACCCGAATTTAAACCAGCATCATCAGGGTTAATAAAGTTTCTGGGAAAAATTGGAAACATAATACACCAACCTCTTTATCAAAATTTGAGAGGATTTGTCAGTAAAAAAACAAGGAACACCGTGTTTTATGATTCTGTTCTTTTTGGGTTATTATTTTTCTGTTACCCTATCTATCTTATCCTGATTGGGCTTATACTCTCCATACTACCCATCCCAATTTTCATTGTGCTTTTGATTTTATTGGCCCATCCCCTTCTAGCTTATTTTGCTACGAGCTCCAAAATTTATACAAGGAGTTAATTAACTGTTTAACTTCATAATGTTTTTAAAGCTTTAAAAATCGTTATGGCTAATACAAAAATACTAGGCAAAAGAAAGAGAATTGCATTGGTTGCTCACGACCACAAAAAAGCGGATTTAATAGAATGGGCTATCTATAACAAAACCGAATTAGCAAAGCACGAATTGTTTGCAACAGGCACCACGGGAAGATTAGTAGAAGAAGCGCTTGATAGACCGGTAAAAAAATTATTGAGTGGTCCATTGGGTGGTGATCAACAAATTGGTTCCATGATTGCGCAAGGTGAAATTGATGTGATGCTATTTTTCTGGGATCCCATGGAAGCACAACCACATGATAGTGACGTAAAAGCATTGCTTCGTTTATGCGTGGCCTGGAATATTCCAATGGCTTGCGACAGGGCAACAGCAGATTTTATTATGACTTCGCCTTTTATGCACAACGAATATGAAGCTGCACAACCCGATTATACTGGTTATTTAAACAGGCATGTGAAGGAAGATGAAAAATAGTATACAATTAAGACCCTGGCAAAAGCAAGATGCACAGGTTCTGGCAACTATTGCAAATAATAGAAAGGTCTGGAATAATGTGCGCGATCAATTGCCCAATCCTTATTCTGTTATGGATGCATTGCAATGGATGAATCATATTAAAGACCATCAACCAGAACAAAATTTTGCTATCATCTATAACGGGGTAGTTGCGGGAAATATCGGCTGTAAATTGCAGGAAGATGTGTATCGAAAATCAATAGAGATTGGTTATTTTGTAGGAGAAGAATTTTGGGGAAAGGGAATAGCAACGATAGCAATTGGTTTGTATGTGGAATACCTTATTAAAACTTTTCATCCGATTCGTATTTACGCTGAAGTTTTTGAATATAACAAGGCAAGCATGAAAGTGTTACAGAAAAATGGATTCTTCCTGGAGTCGATCAGAAGAAAAGCGGCTATTAAAAATAATGAGATAATAGATGATTATGTGTGGGTAAAATTGGTTTAAATAAAAGATCAAAAAATAAACACAATGAATAAGCAAGTAACCTCTACAAAAGAGATCGTAGAACTTCTAATTAGAATGTCTATTTTGATTCTCTTGTTTTTTTATTGTTTTGAAATTCTACTTCCTTTTATCATGCCAGTTCTTTGGGCCATGATTATAGCAGTAGCGGTTTTTCCAATACACGATTCTCTACAAAAAAAATTAGGCAAAAGAGAAAAACTATCAGCCGCTATAATCACACTTGCAATCCTTTCTTTTATTTTTATACCGACAGGTTTTTTTATAAGCTCAATTTCTCAAACCATTATTGATTTTAAAAACCAGGCAGAAGCGGGTGCGATTCATTTAGACCAACCCAATCCGATTATTCAAACCTGGCCCATTATTGGAAAACCACTATATGATTTTTTACAAAATGCATCAGGAAGCTTAACAACTGTTTTTCAAAAATATCAACCAGAAATTCTAACAGCAGCAAAGACTGTGATGTTAGGTATTGTAGGCTCAGGTCTAACTTTTTTTCAGGTCATATTTTCCATCATCATATCCGGAGTATTATTATCCACGAAAGGAACTGTAGAAGCTACCCACAAAATTTTCGAAAGAATTGCTGGTAAAAAAGGACCAGAATTTGTTACCCTTACTGCAAGTACTATACGCAGTGTAGTGAAAGGGGTTTTGGGTGTGGCGGTTATACAAGCACTTTTAGCCGGTGCAGGATTTTTTTTAGCGTCTGTTCCACATGCAGGAATTTGGGGATTAGTGGCGTTGATTTTATCTATTATTCAAGTTGGTCCAGGATTGGTAATTATTCCTGTTATTATCTATTTGTTTACAACAGGTAATTCTTTGTTCGCAGGACTTTGGACAGCTTATTTTGTAGTTGTAATGTTTTCTGACAACATTTTAAAACCTTTATTGTTAGGGAAAGGTGCTCAAGTGCCCATGCTTGTTATATTCTTAGGAGTTCTCGGTGGATTTTTCTTATCGGGATTCATTGGATTATTTACAGGAGCAATCATGTTATCTATTGGTTACAAATTATTTCTAGTTTGGATGCACGACCAAATTGAAGAAGAATAAAAAATCTAGGATTTATGAAAAAAATTATGATTGTGTTTGCGGTGTTCACTTTTATAGGTGTTACCGCACAAGATTCTATTCGCGTATCTGATTTAAAATCGGCCGCCAAATTAATAGATCTTACTTATTCTCAAAAAGAACTTGACACCATGTATGCTGGTGTAATGGAAAATTTTGAGAACTATCGGATGATGCACAAAGAACATTTAGACAATAGTGTTCCGATGAGTCTTTGGCAAAACCCCGTTTTACCGGGGATGCATTTTAATACAAAGCAACAACCTATAGATTGGAATATACCCACCAACATTAATCTGCCGAAAAATAAAAGCGATTTAGCGTATTATTCGGTTTTAGAATTAGCATCGCTTATTAAGAACAAAAAAATAAGTTCCGTTGCACTTACACAATTTTTTATAGAACGTTTAAAAAAATTTAGCGACACATTGCAATGTGTAATAAGTTATACCGATGCAATTGCGATGGAACAAGCTAAACAAGCAGACGCAGAAATTGCAAAAGGAAAATATAGAGGACCTCTTCACGGAATTCCCTATGGATTGAAAGACCTTTTTGCGGTTAAAGGAACCAAAACTACCTGGGGCGCTGCACCCTATAAAGATCAGGTAATTGAGACAGATGCATACGTTTATACCCGATTAAAAGATGCAGGTGCAGTACTCATCGCAAAATTTACCCTGGGTGCTTTGGCAATGGGTGATTATTGGTATGGAGGTCGCACCAAAAACCCTTGGAATTTAACAAAAGGATCTTCGGGGTCTTCAGCCGGATCTGCATCTGCAACTGTTGCAGGATTAGTGCCATTTGCAATTGGTACAGAAACATGGGGGTCTATCACTTCACCTTCTGGAACATGCGGTGCTACAGGTCTTAGACCTACGTTTGGAAGTATTAGTCGCTCAGGAGCCATGACTCTTAGTTGGAGTTTAGATAAGGCTGGTCCTATTTGTAGAAGTGCAGAAGACGCTGCCATTGTTTTTAGCCAGATTCATGGAACCGATGGAAAGGATCAGAGCGCAGTGAATATGCCATTTAATTATCAGCCAACAAATGGTTTGAAGGGAAAGAAAATTGCGTATGCTAAAAACTATTTTGATCAGCTAAAGGATACCAGCTTAACGGAGTGGAAAGTGCTGGAAGTGTATCGAAAACTTGGCGTTGAATTGATTCCAGTAAATTTTCCAGATAGTGGTGTATACAATTTCAATATCATGGATGTGGTAATTAGTGCTGAATGCGCAGCAGCATTCGATGAGTTTACCAGAAACGGTGTAGATGATCAAATGACCCGTCAGGGAAAATATGATTGGCCGAATAGTTTTAGGGTTTCGAGATTAATGTCTGCAGTAGAATATGTGAATGCGAATCGACATCGTTATTTATTAATGCAAAAGGTAAACGAGTTAATGCAACAATATGATGCAGTGATTTGCCCCAATTTTGGAGGCAATCAATCAGCGATTACTAATTTAACCGGTCACCCCGTTATTGTTTTCCCTACAGGGTTCAATAAGTTGCAATTGCCAACCAGTATCACATTAGTGGGAAAACTATATGATGAGGCAACTATTATTTCCATAGCTAAAGCGTATCAATCTGCCACAAATTGGAATAAATTGCATCCTACTATGTTTAAATAGATCGTCCATTTTTTAATTTATCAAGCTATCATGAAGAAAAACATTCAAACCATTTTTTGCATCATTGGTGCTAGCCTTATTAGTGTTGCCGCAATGAGTCAAAAATCAATCACAGGTTTTACTGAAACCGGTGCAGCAAAACAAAAGCTAACCGAGCAAAAATTTGATGCAGTATTAAGTGCAGAAAAAATTGGTGCAACGATTAAAGATCTTTCTGGAAAACCACACCATTTAGGTTCTGTAGGTGGTAAAGCGGTTGCAGAAAATATCTTAGCTCGTTTTAAATCCTATGGTTGGGATGCTTCTATAGAAACTTATCAGGTATTATTTCCCACACCTAAGACCAGGTCTTTAGAAATGGTATCTCCTGGTAGTTTTAAAGCTTTATTAAAAGAGCCAGCGCTGAAAGAAGATGCTACTTCTAATCAGGAAGATCAGCTACCAACTTATAATTGTTGGAGTGCGGATGGAGATGTAACGGCAGAAGCAGTGTTTGTGAATTATGGTGTTCCGGCTGATTATGAAGTATTAGAGAAATTGGGAATAGATGTAAAAGGAAAGATTGTGATTGCTAAATACGGACATAGCTGGAGAGGCATTAAACCAAAAGTTGCACAAGAACATGGCGCTGTTGGTTGTATCATTTATTCCGATCCGAATGATGATGGATATGGTGCCGGAGAAGTTTATCCAAAAGGACCATTTAAAAATGAATATGGTGTACAGCGCGGATCGATTATGGATATGGTGATTTATCCTGGAGATCCACTAACTCCGGGTGTTGGCGCAACAGAAACTGCAAAAAGATTAGACAGACTCGAAGCTACCAATCTTTTAAAAATTCCAGTATTGCCTATCAGTTATCATGATGCAAAACCATTATTAGAATCATTAGATGGTTTAGTTGCTCCTGAATCTTGGAGAGGCGGATTGCCATTTACATATCATATTGGACCAGGTAAAACAAAGATCCATTTGAAAGTGGATTTTGATTGGAAAATTCGTCCTGCTTATGATGTGATTGCAAAGATGAAGGGCGCTGAATTCCCAGATCAATGGGTAATACGCGGTAATCACCACGATGCTTGGGTAAATGGTGCCAACGATCCAATAAGTGGTATGGCGGCATTATTAGAAGAAGCAAGATCAATTGGTGAATTAGTAAAAACCGGATGGAAACCAAAAAGAACCTTAGTGTATTGTGCCTGGGATGGTGAAGAGCCAGGATTGATTGGATCAACAGAATGGGTGGAAGATCATGCGGCAGAGTTACAAGAGAAAGCAGTGGTATATATTAACTCTGATGGAAATGCACGTGGATTTTTAGGAGCAGAAGGCTCACATGCTTTAGAACAAATGGTTTATGAAGTTTCAAAAGATGTAACAGACCCTCAAACCGGTGTTACTGTTTATGAAAGAAAAAGAGCAGCCGACCTTGTAGGAGCTTCAACCACAAAAGCAAAACAGGAAATCTTGAATGAAAAGGAATATCATATCGAAGCCATGGGCTCGGGATCTGATTATTCTTCATTTATACAACACCTGGGTTTACCAGCTTTGAATTTAGGTTTTGGAGGTGAAGATGCTGGTGGAGAATACCATTCTATTTATGATAGTTATGATCACTATAGCAAGTTCAAAGACCCTGGTTTTGTATATGGGGTTGTGCTGGCTAAAACTGCTGGTCGCGCTGCACTTCGAATGGCGGATGCAGATGTGTTGCCTTTTGATTTTTCGCGTTTACAAAAAACAATTGCAGGATATGTAAAAGAATTATCTGGATCTGTGGATCAATTGCGCGAAACAACTAAAGTAGAAAATGAATTGATTAAATCGAATGCCTATCAATTAGCACAAGATCCAACCAAACCAGAAAAATTACCTGTTGCAAAAGCTGCAGTTCCATATTTAGATTTTCACGCTATTCAAAATGCATTAGATGATTTGGATAGAGCTGGAAAAAATTTGAATGATTGGTTGAGTAAGCAAGATTATAAAGTAAGCCCAAAAACAAATCAATCATTATATCGCGCTGAACAACAATTATTATCTGCACAAGGTTTACCAAGAAGAGGTTGGTTTAAACACACGATTTATGCGCCAGGATTTTATACAGGCTATGGTGTAAAGACTATGCCTGGAATTCGCGAAGCCATTGAACAAAAAAATTGGGTAGAAGCACAGGAACAAATGAATATCGATGCTGCTACCATTGCATCATTAGCTAAATATTTACAAGCGATTACGCTATAAAATTTGAATCTTGAAAAGAATTGTTTCGATACTAATTGTTATTTTTTTATGTAGTTGTGCTACTTCACATAAAGCAAGTACAAATAAAAATCAGATAGGGTCTTTGAAGTTGATGAATGTGTATGAAATTCCATACAATCAGGATTTCAAAGGCACGGCAATTGGAGGACTATCTGGTATCGATTATGATTCTGAGAAGGATATTTATTATTTGATCAGTGATGATCGTTCGGCGATTAATCCTGCCAGATTTTATACCGCAAAAATTTTATTAAACACAAAAGGAATTGATACTGTACAATGGATTGCAACATACCCTATGTTGCAATCCAACGGTACAACTTATCCTAATTCAAAACAAGACCCTGCTCATACTCCTGACCCGGAAGCCATCAGATATAATGCCAGAACAAAAGAGTTGTTATGGACCAGCGAAGGCGAAAGAATTGTTCGGGGAAATTCGGTAGTGCTGGAAAACCCAGCTATCACGCGCATTTCAATGGAAGGAAAATATATTGATACTTTTCCGCTGCCCGCTAATTTGATCATGCATGCAACTGAAAAAGGACCAAGACAAAATGGAGTTTTGGAAGGATTAACCTTTGATAAAAATTTCGAGACACTCTATGTAAATGTAGAAGAACCATTGTATGAAGATGGTCCAAGAGCGGATGTTACACCAAACAATGCATGGATCAGAATTTATCAATATGATGTAGCAAGTAAAAAAAATACGGCACAATATGCGTATCATTTAGAACCCATTGCTTATCCTGCAACCCCTGCAGATGCTTTTAAAATAAATGGAGTTCCTGATATTTATGCTATTGGAAATAATCAATTGATGGTATTAGAAAGATCATTTTCTTCAGGACGATTGCCATGTACTTTAAAGGTTTATTTAGCAGATCTAAATGGTGCAGAAGATATTAAAGAGAATAGTGCGCTTCAAATCAATCCGGTTTCAAATCCCATTAAGAAGAAGTTGTTGTTGAATATGGATGACTTAAAAATCTATACAGATAATATTGAAGGAGTTACATTTGGTCCGACGCTTCCAAATGGTCATCGCTCGCTCATATTTGTATCGGACAATAATTTTGCATCCTTTCAAAAAACACAATTACTATTATTTGAAATTCTACCTTAGAACTATGCGTGGTATTATTTTTTTAATGTCATTCTTTTTATTAATGAGTTGCAAGCCCAAAACTCATTATGAGAATCCACATATTGCGATACAAACAAAATATGGTGATATAGAAATCGAGCTCTTACCAAAACAAGCACCGAAAACTGTAGCCGCATTTTTGAGTTATGTTGATTCCGGTTTTTATTTCAATAGTAGTTTTTACAGGGCATTGAATATGGAGAATCAACCCTCCAATGCACCAAAAACAGAATTAATCCAGGGAGGGATCTGGAAAACTAATTACAAAAAAGCTTCCACCATTAAAGGAATAGATCACGAAAGTACAGAGCTGACTAAGATCAAACATACAGAAGGAGTAATCTCTTTAGCCAGAGCAAAACCCGGAACTGCAGGAACAGAATTTTTTATCGTCATCGGCAATCAGCCTGGGTTGGATTATGGCGGTGAAAACTGCGAAGACCGTCAGGGTTATGCCGCTTTTGGCAGGGTTGTAAAAGGATTGAACCTTGTATTTAAAATCTCGGGCCAGAAGCTAAATGGCCAATATATATCCCCACAAGTAGATATTTTCAACATTGTAAGACTTTGATAATCAATCAGCTTAACAAAGCATTCGGTTTTCTTTAGGTTCATCTTAAGAGTCTTTGGCACGAGCCTTGGACTAAGTATAGCGTATTAGTTACTATACTTAAAATTGATTGTTATGAAAAAGATGAAGATGTTTTTAGGTATTGTTACCCTGCTTGTAATATTAGTAAGCTGTGGTACAACTGCCATGGTACAAAAAGACAATAATGTAGATATAAGAAAATACAGGACCTATGCCTGGGTGGATGCGAGTACCAGAGATACTAATAACCATAGTTCAAAAACAAACGACCTGGTGGATCGAAAAATTAAAGAAAGTATTGAGCGTAACCTGACAGAAGTTGGCTGGAAGCAAAACAAAAAAAATCCAGATATATTGCTGACATATGATCTGGATGTGGAGAAGGAACAAAGAAATCTTCGTACGCCCATGTATTCAAATCCTGGTTATCGATATGTGTATAGCCCGTATGGGAGAAGATGGGTACCGATTTATTATCCATCTGAATTAATGGGTTATCGGAATTCCATTGAAACAGTCCAAGAGCATACGCTTACTGTAAGTTTAATAGATACTGATACAGATAAAACAGTTTGGCAAGGATGGACAACTGTAGATAATAATACTAGAAGAATGACGGATAAAGAAATTGATAATAATGTTCGTGCGATTGTAAAAAAGCTCGACAGATAATATCGTGACCCCCCGCACGATTATTACACAGGGCTATTCTGAGAGATCAGAGTAGCCCTTATTATTTTCTTTTGATAACAATCAATACCGATTTAACTTAGTTGTCCAATTCTGCACTATGCCTTTTCATTTACACGCACCTTATTCTCCAGCTGGAGATCAACCCTCAGCAATCAAGCAGTTGACGGATAATGTAAATGATGGTGAACAGTATCAAACACTGTTAGGTGTTACGGGGAGTGGTAAAACCTTTACAATTGCTAATTTAATACAAAATACTCAACGACCCACACTGGTGCTTACACATAATAAAACATTAGTGGCACAGCTTTATGGAGAGTTTAAACAGTTCTTTCCAGAAAATGCAGTGGGATATTTTGTAAGCTATTACGACTACTATCAGCCCGAAGCATATATGCCTGTTACAGGTACTTACATTGAAAAGGATTTGAGTATTAATGAAGAGCTGGATAAATTACGATTACAAGCCACATCACAATTATTAAGTGGGAGAAGAGATATCATTGTTGTTGCAAGTGTGAGTTGTATTTATGGTATGGGTAATCCTACAGAATATGAGAATGGAATTATCAGGATCCAAAAAGGACAAGTGATTTCAAGGCAGGGATTTTTACACGCACTTGTAAATTCATTATACAATCGTTCACAGGGAGAATTTGGAAGAGGCACTTTTCGTGTAAAAGGAGATACGGTAGATATAAATTTACCGTATGTAGATTTTGGATATCGCATCACATTTTTCGGTGATGAGATTGAAGAGATAGAAAGTATAGAAACGGCTACCAGTAAGCGTATTGGCGTTATGGATACTGCCGCAATTTTTCCTGCTACATTATATTTAGCACCGAAAGAAATGATCTTGCAAGTGATGCATGAGATTCAGGATGAGATGATGGCACAGGTAGAATATTTTAAAAGTACCGGCAAATTCATTGAAGCCCAAAGATTAAAAGAGCGTGTGGAATACGATATTGAAATGATTCGTGAATTAGGTTATTGTAATGGGATTGAAAACTATTCCCGTTTCTTCGATCGAAGAAAACCTGGTACAAGACCCTTCTGTTTATTAGATTATTTTCCAAAAGATTTTTTATTGGTGGTGGATGAAAGTCACCAAACCATTCCGCAAGTTGCTGGAATGTATGGTGGGGATAGAAGTAGAAAATTAGTTTTGGTAGAATATGGATTTCGTTTACCCAGTGCCATGGATAACCGCCCATTAAATTTTAATGAATTTGAAGCATTGACTGGTCAAACTATTTTTGTAAGTGCCACTCCAGGTGATTATGAATTAGAAAAAACAGGTGGCGTGGTTGTAGAGCAAGTAGTAAGACCAACAGGTTTGTTGGATCCACCGATACAAATAAGACCTAGTGTAAATCAGATTGACGATTTATTGGACGAGATTGATAAAACCGTGAAAAAGGGTGATCGTGTTTTGGTAACGACATTGACCAAACGTATGGCTGAAGAAATGGATAAATATCTTGGAAGGATCAATATCAAATCAAAATATATCCATAGTGATGTTGATACATTAGAAAGAGTAGAAATTTTGCGTCAGCTACGTTTAGGAGAAATTGATGTTTTAGTAGGGGTTAATCTATTAAGAGAGGGCTTGGATTTGCCGGAAGTTTCTTTAGTGGCCATTCTGGATGCAGATAAGGAAGGATTCCTACGGAATGAAAAGTCTTTAACACAAACTGCAGGTAGAGCGGCGAGAAATGTAGATGGCTTTGTAATCTTTTATGCAGATAAGATGACGGAAAGCATGCAAAGAACCATTGATGAAACAAGCCGAAGAAGAGAAAAACAGGTTGCTTATAATATTGAACACGGGATTACTCCAAAAACTATTGTAAAAAGCAGAGAACAGGTATTTGCCCAGGGCTCGGTACTGGACATTAAAGGATATGACCCTTCAAATCCCTATGCATTACAACAGGATGCTCAACTGGTGGCTACTAAAGCTGCTGAAGAGCAGGAAGTATACAAGACGATACCGCAAATAGAAAAAGCAATAGGTAAAACCAAAAAAGAAATGGAAAAAGCAGCCAGAGATTTAGACTTTATTGAGGCGGCAAGATTAAGAGATGAAATGTTTAGACTTCAAAAGGATTTGGCCGAAATGAAATAGATTAATCTGAAAATCAATGGATAAAGTCTAATTATCTGCAATAAAATGCTTATTTTTCTCGGGATTTATTATAAAAAGTTTCGAAATTTATACCCCTAAAAGAATAATGATATCCTCCCCATAGAATTATTCGTATGTCGATAACAAGCAAAAACCGAATTATCTTAAGTGTAGTAATGCTGATTATTTTGAGCATTATAAATTACTATATCCAGTTCGGAGATATTAATGGCTTGTTATTTATAGGCGTCATCATCTTTTTTTCTTACCAAGATGATGTAAGATTTTCCGGGGCCATCCTTTTTTGCGCTTTAACCAATATTCTTTGGGAATATGGTGACCTCGCCAATCATAAATTTACTAGCGATGTAGCCGCCTTAATTACCAGTAGTTTTAGAATAATTATATCCATACTTACATCCATAGGTACACATACTTTTTATCTTGAAAAAATTCAGAAGGAAACAATCCTAAGACAAAAGACAGAACTGGAGAAAACGAATCAAGAATTGAATAAGTTTATTGCCATGGCTGCTCACGATATTCGGAATCCTGTTGCCTCTATTAAAATGATCACGGATTTCTTAGTAGATGATGAGTTCTTAACGAAGGAATCGAAAGAGTGGGTTGAAATCATTCAGGTTTCTGCTAGTAACTCTTTGTTGATCTTAAATAACACATTAAATATTAGTCAGATTAGGTCGGGTAAAGTGGAGATGAGTTTTTTAAAGGAAGATTATATTCAATTTGTAAAAGACAATCTCCTCATCAATAATCATTTGGCCACTACAAAAAAACAAACCATTCTTTTCCAAAGCAATGTTCCTTTTCTTGAAGTAGAATTTGACAAAAGCAGATTAGTGCAGGTAATGAACAACCTGCTTAATAATGCCATTAAATATTCTCCTGAGGATAGTCATATTGTAATATATGTTGACTATAAAGAAAATGAGAAGAACGAGAAATATGTAAAAACAACTGTTAAAGATGAGGGCATGGGAATAGATGAGGAGTTTCACGACATATTGTATGATGCGTTTTCTACCACACCGAACAAACCCACCAATAACGAAAGTAAAACTGGTCTTGGTTTAGCGATCGTTAAAAAGATTGTAGAGCTACACCACGGCAAAGTTGGTTTTACAAGTGTTAAAGGTTCTGGATCGGAATTCTACTTTTGCATTCCGATTTCACAAAATAGCTGAACTTAGAGTAAGTAATATTGCTATTATACCCATGAAATACCTTCTTCTTTTTGTTTTTGGGATCATTACGGGATCTGCTATTTATGGTCAGAACATTATAGTGAATAGTGATCTGGAAGATGTAAATATTTGCGATGAACATACGGCCAGGTGCAGTCCGGCAGGTTGGTTTTATTTTAAGGCAGATCCAGCAGGTTATTTAAATCCGGGAAGTAATAACAAAACTATTTCTGCCAGTGGCATTCATCATTTTAATTTATTAGCCGCAAGTGAGCAGGATAGTGTTCGAGATTATTGGCAAACTAAATTACTATGCAATGTAGAGCCTGGAAAAAAATATACGATATCATTAAAAGTTTCAGCTCCCTGGGCCAACCCTAATTTGAGTGATATTGGCTTTTGGTTCACGAATCAATTTATTTACGCGGGTAAAGACACTTTGTTGCAACCCAATAATTATGTAGGAGTATTAGATGCAAAGATAAAATCCATGAAGAATGGATGGTTTTTGATTAATAAAGAAATTACAGTTACAGATACTGCATCAGTTTTAGTGATTGGAAATTTTTCAAAAGAAAAAAATAGCGAGATTATTTTAAAGAGGCATCGCGACATTCAACCCATCTCCATTTTTATAGACGATATCCAGATCTTTTGTGATAAAACCTCACCATGTATCATCAATCCGAACATAAAGGATTCCTTATATGCTATTAAAAGAAGGCACTCAAAAATTGAACCTTTAAAACCCGGGATGATTGAAACAACATCTATCATACCATTAGATACCGTGGTTGTTAAAACAGCTCACCAAATAGATACGATCAGTATTAATAGTATTCAATTTGAATTGGATGATTCTAGGATCACAGATAAGGGTGTAAAGAAAATGCTAAGCGTACTAACTGAGAAAAAAGAGAATATTGAAAAATTGGAAGTGATAGGATATACAGACGATCTTGGAACTGAAGAACATAATTATGAATTATCGAAAAACCGAGCAGCTTCTGCGATTAAATTATTAGTAGAAGAAATAGGTATTGATCCGAAAATTATTTCGGTAAGAGGTGAGGGAATTTCGAGAAGGTTTGAGAAAAAAGATTTGAATCGGAGGGTGGATATTTTTATTTATTGGAAATGAATGGCACACAGATGAAGCTGATAAAACGGATTTCCACTGATTAGAAAATATAAAGTACCCCTCCTGTCCCGAGAATCGGGATAGGAGGGGCAGCCCTAGCGGCTTAGCGATGGGCGGGGTGGTTATTTTTTTATCAACTGCCCCAATTGTTCACTCAATTGTTTTACAGCTAGTGTTAACTGTGTAGTGGGAGGCATTTCAGTTTCTTGTAATTGATCTAATAAACTTGCAAATTTAGATTCCAGTGTTTTTGAACCCATTGCTTTTGCTTTGATGCGTCCTTCATAACAAATCATCGATAGTGAAAACTGTTTTTCTAAATCAGCTGCACTTGATTTTACACGAGGGTCCATTTTAACTGAGAATGACTGACTAATTGTTTTTCCATTAGCCGTTAGCTTCACCGTATAATTTCCTGGCATTACCCAAGGCGATGTTGTTGAAGGTGCTGTGTTTTGATAGATTGCAGTCATGGGATATGTTGCAGGAACATTTATTGGAGTATAATGCATATCCCAAAGGAATCGATGTGCACCTGATTCTGATGAAAGAATTTCTTGCGGACGAATCCAATACAAAGGAATATTAACATCAGGAATTTTATATAGGGTGTCTTTACTACTGAATTTGCGTACAGATTTTCCTGCAGCATCAAATACTTCAAGGGTTACTTCGCTATTAGATCTTTCAGATAGATAATAATTAAAGATGGCTCCTTCAGGAGGATTTTGTCCGCCGGGTTCTTCTTGTGGCATCGGTGTATCTGTATTCGAATTCCAACGAATGCGTATTGCTTGTTGTGGTTGAAAGAGAATTGTTTTTTCTGCAACTAAGTTCACACTCATTTGTCTTAAAGCTGTGATATCATCCAGGATCCAAAATCCTCTTCCATGAGTTCCAATTACCAGGTCATCATCTTTAATCACCAGATCGCGGATTGAAGTTGCAGGCATATTTAATTTGAGCGACTGCCAGTTTTCGCCATCATCAAAAGAAACATAAACAGCGTTTTCTGATCCTGCAAATAATAATCCTTTACGGTTTGGATCTTCACGAACCACATTGATGGGTTCATTTGCAGGCAATCCTTTTGTGATGAGTTTCCATGTTTTTCCTCCGTCAGTAGTTTTATAAGCATAAGGATGCATATCGTCGCAACGAATCCTATTCACTGCAGCGTACACTGTATTTACATCGAAGTGACTGGCATCCATTAAAGAGACTTTACTCCAGGATGTAATTGCATCAGGGGTTACATTCTTCCATGTTTTTCCGCCATCTCTTGTTACTTGAATATATCCATCATCGGTACCTGCCCAGATAGTGTTGATGTCTTTATAAGAAGGAGCCACTGTATACACCACACCACGACGTGGCATTTTTTTCATTTCATC
Source organism: Bacteroidota bacterium (assembly GCA_037139075.1). Lineage (GTDB taxonomy): Bacteria > Bacteroidota > Bacteroidia > Chitinophagales > Chitinophagaceae > Sediminibacterium. Next base: position 11,868 of record JBAXHC010000008.1, on the reverse strand, counting down.
AGTTGTATAAATTCCTACACTAGTTGGGATATCCCAAGCTTCTCTGGTTAAATCAGGACTGATTACTTCCCAGCTATTGCCGCCATTTTGAGTTTTAAAAATCACATTCCCTGCGAAGTACAAAGTTTTTGGATCGATGGGTGAAAACAAAACAGGAGCAGTTCTCACAAAACGATACTTACCAGATCGCAATGCTTCGGGTGCAATATTTTGAACCTGTCCGGTTCTCTTATCATATTTAGTAATCTTACCACCATATATAATATTAGGATCAAGTGGATCTGCTGCTACATAACCATATTCTTCTACGCCAACTGGATGCCATTCGCGCAAACCAATTTGTCCATCATTGCCTCTTGAAGAAATTCCCACTGAACCACTTTCCTGTTGTCCTCCATACACATTATACGGAAAATCATTATCGGTACTAACGTGATAAAATTGAGCAGTGGGTTGATTATACCAGGATGAAAAGGTTTCTCCTCCATTAACTGTTACAATACCACCTTGATCCAGTGCGATCAACATGATTTGTGGATTATTCGGATTGATCCAGATCCTATGGTAATCATCACCACCGGGAGCACCACGAAATCCAGTCCATGTTTTAGCTCCATCGGTAGATTTCCAAACTACAACGTTAGCACTATATACAATATCAGCATTTGTTGGGTCTACTTTAATTTCTGCGAAGTCGCTTCCGCGGCCCCAATAACGACCATCAGGATTTGCAAGGGTCCAGTTTTCACCCGCGTCATCACTTCTATAGATTCCGCCATATTTTCCGGCATCTACAGTAGCGTATAAACGATTACTATTTGTAGGTGCTATTGTAAAACCAATTCTTCCTAAGCCTTGCTCTGGCGTAGGCAAACCATTGGTTAGTTTTTTCCAGGTGGTACCCCCATCGATAGATTTAAAGAGTCCGCTCTCTTTGCCATTCCAAGCACCATTTTCCCAAGGACCCTGGCGGCCAGCCCAAAGATCGGCATATAAAATATTGGAATTGTTAGGATCAAAATTTACTTGAATTGCGCCGGTATTTTCATCTTTATATAATACACGTTCCCAATTTTTACCGCCATCCAAACTTCTATACACACCTCTTTCGGTATTTGGTCCGTAAGGATGCCCCAGGACCGCAACAAAAATTCTGTTTTCATCTTTAGGATCAATTATGATGTCGCCAATTTGCTGACCATCTTTCAAACCCATATTGTTCCATGTTTTTCCAGCATCTATTGATTTGTAAACACCATCACCTACTGAAAGGTCGGGTCTTTGAATGCCTTCACCACAACCTACAAATACTACATTTGGATTTGATTCAGACACCGCGATATCGCCCACAGAGCCGGTAGGCATTTGATCAAAGATGGGTTTCCATACACGACCATAGTCATTGCTTTTCCAAACACCACCATTGTTTACACCAATATAAAAAACATTGGGTTGAGAAGGAACGCCAACGGCACCAACAGTTCTGCCACCTCTATGCGGACCGATCATGCGATATTGCATGGCATTAAAATATGCACTTGAAAAGGGTTGTGCTTGTATTGTTTTGCTACAAAAAATAAGCAAAGAGAAAACAAGGGATGCGAGAATTTTTTTGAGGGGCATGTTGATGAGTTTATCAATTGATAGATAACTCAAGATACAAAAGATGAATAAGTAAAAAGTAAGAATTAAAAAGTAAAAAAAGGGGAAAAGCATTAATCTTTTCCCCTTTTAAATTTTCCTATTCTTTGTCAACATCGTGTTTGCTATAAGCATCCATTAGTTTTTTCTGAACCTCAAAAGCTACGGGTGCATAAGAAGCGAATTGCATATTGAAGCGAGCGCGTCCCTGCGTTAAACTTCTGAGCGATGAAGAGTATTGGTGCATTTGTGCAAGCGGAACTTTTGCAGTAATCTTCTGGAAATGACCTTCTGCCTCCATACCTTCTACTACGGCCATCCTGGTTTGCAAATCGCCCATAACTGCACCAACCTGATCGTCTGGACAAGAGATCTCTACCTGATAAATAGGTTCGAGTAATTGCGGGTCGGCATCTTTGAATGCTGCACGGAATGCTTGCAGACCGGCAATTTTAAAAGAGATATCGTTACTATCCACAGGATGCATTTTTCCATCGTACACACTTACCCGAACATCTCTAACATAAGAACCAGTGATGGGTCCGTTATGCATTTTTTCCATAATCCCTTTTAAAATAGCCGGAAGGAAACGCGTATCGATGGCACCACCTACAATACAATTTAGATACACCAGTTTTCCACCCCAGTCGAGATTAATTTCTTCGCGACCTCGCACGTGTAAACCTGGTGGGTCGGGAATGCCTTCATACCATGGCTCTACTAACATAAAGACTTCACCAAATTGTCCGGCACCGCCGCTTTGTTTTTTATGGCGATAAGTGGACTCTGCTTTTTTTCGAATGGTTTCTCTGTATGGAATTTTTGGTTTGTCAATCGTGATATCGAGTTTATGGATATGAGCAATTTTCCATTGAATTACTTGTAAGTGCAACTCACCCTGGCAGTGTAGTAAGATTTGTTTTAATTCGGGCGATACTTCAAAACGAACGGTAGCATCCTCACTAATTAATGTGTGCAATACTTGCGATAATTTTTCATCATCTCCTTTGTTAACTGTTGCAATGGCAACGGTTACGTTTGGTTTTGGAAATTGAATCGGCTCTAGTTCAATGTTAGCGCCTTTTTCGTGCAGTGTATTATTGACGTGTGTAGAACGAAGTTTTAAAGTAGCACCTATATCTCCTGCAACAAGTTCGTTTACTGGAATTCGATTATGTCCTTCTAATAATAAAAGCTGGTTCAATTGTTCTGTAACACCAGTATTTTCATTTACCAGTTCACAACCCGCTTTAATGGTACCACTGAAAACTTTGAACAAACTCAATTCACCAATATGTGGTTCTGTAATGGTTTTAAAAATAAAAATACAAGCAGGGCCTTTTGGATCGCAGGGTAATAATTTTCCTGACTTTGTTTTTTGTGGGGGCATTTCAATTGCGGAGGGACAAACATTATCGATGAATCCCATGATTCTTCCACTTCCCATATTTTTTTCAGCCGATGCGCAGAACAGTGGAAAGATATCGTGACGGATCATTGATTTGTGCAGGCCTTCTTTCATATCATTTTCATCTAACTCGCCCTGATCAAAATATTTTTCCATTAAGCCTTCATCATTTGCAGCAATTGTTTCCACTAATTCTTTGTGTAATTGATCAGCCCGCTCTTTTAAATGATCTGGGATGGGTTCTTTTGCAGGCTTACCGCCATCAGGCCCGTAGTGATACATTACCATATTTAAAACATCTACGATAGCATTGAATTTGGAACCAGTTTGAACGGGGAATTGAACAGCAACTACATTAGCACCGAAATGATTTTTTGCTTCTAGCAATGTTTTATCAAAATCTGCTTCTTCTTTATCTAGTTGGTTTACCACAAAGAGTGTAGGTGTTTTAAATTTATCTGTGTATTCCCAAATCACATCGGTCCCCACTTCCACACCAACTGCTGCATTAAGAATCATTAGACCGGTATCTGCAACTCGCAATGCACTGATTAATTCTCCAGAAAAATCGTCATAGCCAGGTGTGTCGATGATATTGATCTTATAGTCGCGCCAAACAGTATGCATTAGAGACGCAAAAACAGAACTCTCGCGTTCTGTTTCTAATTCATGGTAATCACTAACCGTATTTTTTGTAAGTACTGAGCCGCGACGTTTAATGAGTCCGGCTTCGAATAACATGCTTTCGGCTAAAGTAGTTTTACCGCTGCCGGGGTGTCCCAGCAGCGCAATATTTTTAACGTGGTTTGAATCGTAAGTTGCCATTATTGTTTTATTTATTCATGAATTGATGAAAGTCTTTTTCTAGGTTCTTCAAAAAATTGAAGAGTATATCAAGTTTGTCTTTTAAATAGTGGTGGGGAATGCGATGTCCGAAGTTGGGGTGCTTCTCTGCTTCAAAAATATGGTGTTTGATTTCGTGTTTCAGATCATGAAGATTGATGAGTTGAATGTGGAACTGATTATGAAAATGTTCGATGCCTTCAACTGTTTCGTGATCTGTTTTTCCTGGAGCAAATAAATACAATTCGTTTTTAAGATGGTTGATTTTTTCTCGATAGGTTGTTAGTTCTTGCTTCCATTTTTTGCACTCTTCAATGAGTGCCAGATGCTGTGCTTCTGTTATCATTGCAATCGTTTTTTGAATGAAGAAATTGATGAAGTCAAATCCTGAATATTTGACATAATAAATTTAAAAACAGGACAAAAAAATAACCATGACAAGCGTCATGGTTATTCAAAAAAATTAGTATTATATTAGAAATAAACCCCCTTATAACGATTTAATTATGAATTGATACGCTTTCAGAATTGTGCTGCTTTTTCTAGTGTTGCAATATCCAATTTATTCATTTTCAAAACAGCTTGCATCACATTACTTGCAGTGGCTGGGTTGCTCATGAGTTTGGACAGGGATGATGGGATGATTTGCCATGAAACGCCGAAAGAATCATGAAGCCAACCACATCTTGACTCCTTGCCGCCATTGGCGATCAGGGAGTTCCAATAATGATCAATCTCATCCTGAGTATCGCATTGAACCACATAAGAGAAAGCTTCGTTAAAACCAAATTGATGATCACCGGGTCCGTCCATTGCCACAATAGAATAATCCAAGATTCTAAATCTTCCAAACATCAGTTTACCTTCTGTTTGAGCGGCTCCTGGTCCGTATAATTCTTTAATATCAATTCCTGAGTTTTGGAAAATGGATTGGTAAAGATTCATCGCTTCATTTCCTCTTCCATATTGTGTATTTGCAAACAGCATTGCTGGCGATAAGTCTACCATATCTGCCAACATCAATTGCCATGTCATTCCAAATTTATCTTTGATCCATCCATAACGCTCAGCCCATGGATATTTATCGATCTGCATAAGAGCAGTGCCACCTTCGCTGAGTTTTTCCCAGGCATTATCAATTGCCTCCCTACTATCTAAATGCACCATAAAGGAAATAGAAGCATTGAGTTTGAATTGGGGTCCGCCATTTAAGCCCATGATTTTTTTACCTAGGACTTCAAACATGACTACCATTCCTGAATCGGAAAGTAATTTTGAATTAGGGAAGATGTTGCTATAAAATTCTGCTGCTGCTTTGGCTTGTCCATCAAACCAAAGGCAAGGATATATTTTGTTCGACATAATGTGATTTGAAATCAAATTAATAAAAATATCCTTGGTGCAAGAAATAATTGGATAAACTAAGAAATAGTTGGATTCAACAATTTACTATGTGAAGCATAAAATCGATCTGGACTATACACAAAGAGGCAACTGCCATCGCGGATAGTTTCGATAATGGGCTTTTTCAACGACTCTGGAATTGCTGGGCAACCCTGACTACGGCCTACAAAACCTTTTGAACTTACAGTATTTTCGCTCACATATTTTGCACTATGAATAACTATACCGCGTTTAAAAGCGTTGTCATTAATACCAGCTTCCTGTCCTTCTAAACGAAGTGAATACCCGTGTTTACCTAAATAAGTACCTGCAGTGGTATAAAAACCTAAGCTACTTTTCATGCTATTGAAAGCGTTTGAAAATCTTGTGGCTAAAACGGTTCCGGAATTTTTTCCATGAGACACAAAAGTGTTAAACAATAATTGGCCACTGACTAAGTCAATCACAAATAATCTTTTTTTGCTGGATGGCAGGCTAAAGTCGATAATGGTTAAGATATTATCCTTCTGGATTTTTCCAGATTCTATCAATGTATTGTAACCAGTTAATGCGTATTGGAAAGCTGCTTTTGATAAACCGAGATCTGATAATTGTAGAGAATCGTATAAGAAAGCGTTTTTATCTAAAACTTTAGTTGGGGCAGCAGCTGTGATTGTAGCTTTTTTGCTAAATGATTTTGACTTAGCATTACCGAATACAAAACTACCCATCAGCATAGCTACAGGGATCAGGTAAACCCTCATTTTTTTAAAATGATGCAATCGCATATCTGATGTTTTAAATGAGCGGCAAATTTAAGCTATCTAAAATTACCCAGCTATTTTTTACAAAAACCTTAGGCAAGGTTTAACGTATTTTGGGTCATTTCTACCCATTATTGGGTATTTTTTGACAAAAAACAGTAAAAAACACTACAAAAAGCCCCAAAAAGTTAAAATTCTATTTTCGACATTTTTAGCCTTTTATGGAAATTTTAGAATTGTTTTCCACGTTCTGTTTTTCAACAAACCATCTCTTTATCTTGCATACATGCAGGAGTATCTGAATGGATTGAATGAGCCTCAGCGGGAGGCGGTGACACATATAAAAGGACCCATCATGATTGTGGCGGGTGCGGGAAGTGGCAAGACTAAGGTGTTGACTACCCGTATTGCACACTTAATGGCGAATGGGGTGGATGCCTTCAATATCCTCGCTCTTACATTTACCAATAAGGCGGCAGCTGAAATGAAGGAAAGGATCGAAAAGATCCTTGGCAATTCTGAGGCCCGGAACTTATATATCGGAACCTTCCACTCAGTATTTGCCAGAATTTTAAGAGCTGAAGCACATCGCCTTGGGTATCCCAGTAATTTTACTATTTATGATACAGATGATAGTAGGTCGGTGATCAAAACGGTGGTGAACGAATTGAATCTGGATGATAAGCATTATAAAGCCAATGTGGTGGGTAACCGCATTTCTCAGGCTAAAAATGCGTTGGTGGGTCCGGCAGAGTACGCAGTGGATTATTATATTCAGCAGGAAGACATGCGTGCAAATCGTCAGGCGATTTCTCAGATTTATCAGGCTTATGCGAACCGTTGTTTCAAGAATGGAGCAATGGATTTTGATGATCTGTTACTGAAGATGCACGAACTTCTGAAAAACTTCCCAGAAGCACTTTATAAGTATCAGCACAAGTTCAAGTATATTTTAATTGATGAGTACCAGGATACCAACCCGGTTCAGTACGAGATCACGAAGTTGTTAGCCGCGGTGCATGAAAACATATGTGTGGTGGGAGATGATGCACAGAGTATTTATAGTTTTAGAGGCGCCACTATTGAAAATATATTGCAGTTTCAGAAGGATTATGATGATGTAAAAATTGTAAAACTGGAGCAGAACTATCGAAGTAGCAAGAATATTATTCATGTGGCCAATGCAGTGATCAAAGTGAATCAGGGTCAGATCCCTAAAAATCTTTGGACAGATAATAATGAAGGAGAGAAGATTCGTTTGGTGCGAACCATGACGGATAATGATGAAGGAAAATTTGTTGCGGATACCATCCAGGAACAAAAACTGCGTAATCATTTTTATAATCAAGACTTTGCAATTCTTTATAGAACCAATGCACAGAGCCGTGCTTATGAAGAGAGTTTGAGAAGAATGGGTATTGCATATCGGATTTATGGTGGCGTTAGTTTCTATCAAAGAAAAGAGATCAAAGATTTTTTGGCATATCTGCGAGTGATTGTAAATACAAAAGACGAGGAAGGTTTAAAAAGAATTATCAACTATCCAGTACGAGGAATCGGTAAGACCAGCATTGAAAAATTAGTAATCGCTGCAAACGATTTGAATATTTCGATGTTTGATGTGTTGACTAGAGCCGGTGAGTTTGGATTTAAAGGAGGCACACTGGAGACCATGCAAAACTTCGTAACGATGATCCGTTATTTTCAGAGTTTGATGGGAGAAAAAAATGCTTATGATCTGGCTATTCAAGTGGGAAAGCATACCAATATTGTAAAGGAATTATTTAGCGATAAAACCACTGAAGGATTAGCCCGCTATGAAAATATTCAAGAGATTTTAAACTCTATTAAAGAGTGGACGGAAAGTCCGAGTAATGATGATGGTGAGTTAGGTGATAAAAGTTTAGGATCTTATCTGCAACAAATTAGTTTGGTAACGGATGCTGATGATAATAAGCAAGAAACAGATGTAGTGAAACTAATGACAATTCACGCAGCGAAGGGGTTGGAGTTTAGCTGTGTTTTTGTGGGTGGTATAGAAGAGACTTTATTTCCTAATGCGATGGCCATTAATACGCGCGAAGAGTTAGAGGAAGAGCGAAGATTATTTTATGTGGCAATAACCAGAGCGAAGCAACATTTATGGTTGACTTACGCGAATTCCAGATATCGTTTTGGACAGTTGGTACAGAATGAACCGAGTAGGTTTATTGAAGAAATGCCGGAGGACTATGTAGATAAAAGTTATGCTGGCGGTGGTGCCAGAAATAACGCTGGAACGCAGTTTGGTACTGCATTTGAACGTATGCAGCGTGGCGGGTATGGAAATGCCGCATCGGCAGAAAAAAGATATGGTCCCCCACCTGCTAAAAAACCAGATGCAGGAAAAACGAAACCAGAATATTTACCCATAGTTCCACCATCATCTAAAGTGGTAGAACATCAGCCTTCAGGAAATTTTGTAGCAAGTGATACCAGTCATTTAGCAGCGGGCCAAAAAGTAGAACATCAAAAATTTGGTTTTGGTATCGTAGGCAAAATTGAAGGATCTGCACATAATCCAATTGCAACTATTCAGTTTGAATTGAACGGTGAGAAAAAGATCATGTTGAATTATGCGAAGCTGCGTATTGTGGATTAATTATGCTTGCTGGTCTTCAATTTTTTTTCAATAGAAGCAGGAGCATATACGCCCCCTTTTGGTTTAGGTAATAAGGTAGAATTGGGCAGGAATAAAAATGTTTCTGGTAATAAAAAAGAGAAAGAAGAGTTAGGGTTTGGATTGGTTTTTTTGTATCTCAAAAGAACTTCCATTTGTGGACGATCTTCTTGTGCAATAGGTTGAACAGATAATGGGTATTTATCCCACCTCGAACCTGCAGCCCAATAAGATCCATTGATATTATTTTCACTCAAGTATTTTAAAAAATTATCGAGTATTTTCAACCAGCGCAAATCGTTATCGGGTATTCCATATTCTCCAATAGCACCCTGTTTATTATTGTCTTTTAACCAACGTACAAAAGGCATGATCCGCATCACTCCAGTGTATTCATCTACCCCGCTATTTTCATAAGATTCAGCATATCTACCAGAATAATTTTTATCGAAATAACAGTGTGCATCGTAGATAATACTATTACTGGGATCGGTTAAATTTTTCAGCACATCACTATACTGCCACCACTTTTCTGCATTGGCATAATTATCGCCGGAGATAATGATGGATGTTTTTTTGTCGATTGTTCTAATACCATTGATGGCTTCCTGTGCAGTAGTAAACCAATCAAAATCACCCATATCATGTGGCTCGCTCATAATTTCGAAGCCATAAATATTTTTTACATCTTTAAGTGCGCGAGCCATTTTCATCCAGAAATCGGTAAAATGATTTCTGGTGACAGTTTTGCCCCCAACTACATGATCTGTTTCAGCAATTCTGTAGCGACCAAAATTATGCATGGTTAAAATAACTTTGATATTCCTTGGTGCACAGTACAAAAGCACTCTTCTGATCTCGTCTATATTTTCTTGATTCAAATCTCCGCCTGGAATATTTTGTACGCGTTCCCACTTGAATGGGACTGTAATTAATTGAAATCCCTGTTGATAGAAATATTCAATATCATTTTCTGAGGGATAGGCATAGTCTTGATTCAAAATACCCGGTAGGGTTTTCTCTTCAAATTCAGCACCACAGATATTAATACCAAAAGGAATTCCTTTTGTTTGAGCAAAACTGTTCAAACTGAGTGTGATGAAAAGACTAAATAATAGAAATGATCGCATAGGTTTAACTTCCAGGTATCAACGTAAAATACACTTGAAATATTGATTGAATCTGTTAATAAAACAGTTTTTTAATCTTCTTTATGTTTTCGATATCCGAAAAAAAGGGGTTATTAAGACTTTGCTAAGTCTATAAATAGCCAAACCCTGTTCGCTTTTGATTAAATTTGCAGCAGTATTTATTTAGGCTATGCCCGAATAAAAAATATATAAATTATGATCCAAACAGGCAATCCGGTGATAAGCATTTACACCGAAATGACACCTAATCCGGAAACAATGAAGTTTGTAGCCAACAAACTTTTATATCCCGGAAAGAGTATTGATTTTGCAGAAGAATCTTTGGCAACGCCATCACCTTTAGCAAAAGAGCTATTTGGTTTTCCATTTATTAAGAGTGTATTTATTGCCAGCAATTTTATTACACTTACTAAAACACCGGATACGGATGATTGGCAAGATGTGATTCCTGCCATCAAATCTTTTTTGAAAGAGTATCTGGAAAATGGTGGTGTGGTGGTAAATGATGATGAAGTAGCGAAAGTAAAACAGGAATCTACTAATATAGTATCTGAAGATGACGACGATATAGTAAAGCGTGTGAAAGAGTTATTAGAGAATTATGTGAAGCCAGCTGTTGAAATGGATGGCGGTGCGATTCAATTCAAGAGCTATAATGATGGTGTTGTAAATCTGATGTTACAAGGAAGTTGCAGTGGATGCCCTTCTTCTATGATTACATTGAAAGCAGGTATTGAAGGAATGATGAAAAGAATGATTCCCGAAGTGAAAGAAGTAGTAGCTGAAGCGGAATAATTAAAATAGTTTTTTGAGTGTAATTAGCACCCCGATACCGTCAAACGGTATCGGGGCGTTTTTGTTTAAATATAGCCCCCAATACCGCAAAATCTATTAAACGGCCCCCAAAAGCAAGGATTTTGAATAATTTCATGACTATTTTATTACACTCTGATTTTCAATGATTTATAAGTGTACTTTCATTAAGGACATTTTTATCTTAAATAGAAACCAATGAAAAAGAGTATAATATCGATTTTTACTTTATTTATCATTTTCAATGCGTCCGCACAACTGAAAACTACCCCATCTAACACTTTAGAAGATAGAGTAAAAACTGAGTCAAATAAAAAAGAGGTAATCGAATTGTTGGATATCTTAAGGGCTGATTTATATACCAACTTTAAACAGGAGTTTGTATTTGTGGTAAAGGAAATTTCATTTAAGAAAAATTATAGTTGGTTTATTGGTGAGGTAGAAAGAAAAGATGGGGAAAATATCAGGATGATTGATAACAATTCAACCTGTTGTCAGGTAGAAGCCCTCTTTAAAAAAAATCAAGGGGTATGGCATTTAATAGAAGCGCAAGCATTTAGTAAACATCCCTGGTACTTAGATTTAGGATGCAAATACTCTGACCTTCCAAAAAGATTAATAGTGCAATAGCTCGGTAACTTTATCTTCTTGATTCTTTCATTCAGGTTCAATCCTTTCGATTTTGTTGTTTTATCAATAATGCGTTAGTTTAAGGAATTCAAAATTCGTTCCTTTGCTTACTGCAATAAAATAATGACAAAAAAAATCATAACATTTATTAGTGATCATTGGGATGCACTAGCCGCCTCTGTTGTGGGATGTATTGTTATTTATTATCTGACAAGGTTTGGCGGTATTGGGATTTCACCAGATTCGGTTGCTTATAGTACTGCTGCTATCAACCTAAAAGAAAAAGGAGCGTTAATTGATTTTAACGGATTGGCACTTGTTGATTTTCCAGCAGGATATCCACTATTTCTATCGGTCCCCTATTATTTGACCGGAGTATCTCCTATCCTTTTAGCACCTTTCATTAATGCCTTTTTATATGCAGGCGTTATATTAATGAGTAGTTGCATCATGCAATCTTTCCAGGGAGTTCATAGGTGGTATCGAATTGCCATTTTAATTTTATTGGCTTCTAGTCCTTGCCTATGGGAAGTTTACGGTATGATCTGGTCTGAGACTTTGTTTTTGTTTTTGGTG
>JBAXHC010000007.1:0-62755 GCA_037139075.1 Bacteroidota bacterium | reverse complement strand
CGTAAGCCAGGTACCGTATATTTTCCTGAGGTGGTAGATACTGATTTGTATCTACTGCCAGAAGGCTCATGGGTAACTTCAATTGAAGTTCCAATAAGTGGCGCATTAGTTGCGTCTTTGACTGTACCGGTAATTGTACCAGTAGTAACTTGTGACATTGCAGTCATGGCCAATAGATAAGCCATAGTAGCAAGCAAAATTTTCTTCAGATTTAACATAAATTGGAGATTTAAAGCTGCAAATATGGTGTTAAAAAAGTTAATTAACATGGATTTAAACATAAATTTTATGTTACGGCTTTACTTGTGCTAACATATGTTCGCTTTTTGTTTATAATTACTTTACTTCTATGCAGCAATTGTACTACATATTGGGAATCTTAATCCCCTTAGGGCTTTGGAAAGTGATTCACAAAATCTAAATTTAATTATTAGTTAAATAATTTAAATATTACATGTGTATGTAATTCATTTACATGGTGTAAATTAAATATTCTTAGTAAATTATTTATGTTTGTGTGCTTTTAAAATTATCGATTGTACTTTTGCAGACTAATTTTAAAATATGTTAGATAGGATTGAAGAAGCAATAGAGGCAATTAAAGCAGGCAAGCTTGTGATTGTGGTGGACGATGAAGACCGTGAAAATGAAGGCGATTTTATAGTTGCAGCTAGACATGCTACACCTGAAGTCATTAACTTCATGAGTAAAGAGGGGCGTGGATTAATTTGTGCGGCACTTACGGAGCAAAGGTGTGAGGAATTGGAATTGAAACCCATGGTTGTTTCAAATACCTCTCTTCATGAAACAGCATTTACGGTTTCTGTTGATTTGAATGGCGCTGGAAATTCAACTGGCATTTCTGCCCGCGATCGTTCAAATACAGTGTTGGCTTTAATTAATCCAGAAACCAAGGCCTCGGATTTAGGACGCCCTGGTCATATTTTCCCTTTGAGAGCAAAAAACGGTGGTGTTTTAAGAAGAGCTGGACATACAGAAGCTACAGTGGACCTTGCAAGGTTAGCTGGTTTAGAACATGCTGGTGTTCTGGTAGAAGTGATGAATGAAGATGGAACGATGGCAAGATTACCAGAGCTATTGGAAATCGCAAAAAAGTTTCAGCTTAAAATAATTTCAATTAAAGATCTGATCGATTATCGAATGAAATCAGATTCATTGATTGAAGAATTGGTTAGAGTAAAAATGCCTACTAAATATGGCAACTTTACTTTGGTAGCCTTTAAAGAAAAAATTACGGGTGCAGAACATCTGGCATTAACAAAAGGAGAGTGGAATGTAGGAGAACCTGTATTGACAAGAGTACATAGCAGTTGTTTTACAGGCGATATCTTAGGAAGTCTTCGTTGTGATTGTGGTGATCAATTACACCATGCCATGCAGATGGTTGAAAATGAGGGTAAAGGAATCATTCTTTACATGAATCAAGAAGGAAGGGGGATTGGATTAGTGAATAAGTTAAGAGCATACAAATTACAAGAAGAAGGAATGGATACCGTTGAGGCAAACTTGCACTTAGGTTTTGGAATGGATGAAAGAGACTATGGTGTAGGTGCACAAATTTTGCGAAGCCTTAATGCTACCAGGCTTAAGTTAATGAGTAATAATCCGAGAAAACGTGCAGGGTTAAAAGGTTATGGGATTGAAATTGTAGAAACAGTACCAATCGAAACGGTTCCCAACAAATACAATGAAAAGTATCTAACCACAAAGCGTGATAAATTGGGACATGATATTTTAAAAAAATAATTAAAAAAATCCCTCCGAGCAATCAGAGGGATTTTTTTTTAATGTTGTTTGCTTTTTAATTCTTGTAAGCTTGCTTTTGTTTCATCAAGCTCTTTCTTTATACTTATCAAATAAAGCGTAAGCTCTTCTACTTTTTTCAATAGGGTTGCATTCATTTTACCAAGATCAAGTCCATTTGCCATTACTTCTTCAGTAGATGGAACATCAGGTAAATGCTTGTTCTCCTGTATGTATTTTTCTAATTTTTGCAAAGAGATTAATTGATAATCTGGTGCGAAAACGTTGTCGTACCAATCCTTTGAGTCTTTTACTGCTACTTTTACTTTCTCAGTAAGGATGCCTTGCTCCACGTATAGTTTATATCCATCGAACTGTGTCTGTACATCTCCAATTCTTACCCTCCCTTCATAGGAGTCTACAGAAAAAAATTCTTTTTCATTTGCATCTGTAGGTGACTTATAGCTGATCTTAAATGTTTGTGCTGTTTTTAAAGTATTATCACCTGAAACTCTTGCACCAATAGACCAATAACTCACATTTTTAGGATCCGTAACATTGCCATTTGAAAACATGATACTAGGTTCGTTCTGTCCTGCAGGAGCCCATTCATTGCTCAATTTTAAAAGAAAATTCTTTTTTGTAGTGTTGCCGGCACCTCTTTTGATTTCTAATGGGGCACTTGGAGTTAATGTACCTATCCCAATGTATCCAGATGAAGGAAATACATTCTCTTTATTGCCATCTACAGCAATCGCTGATTCGGGTTTTGAAGCAGAACTGGTTTTTGTGCGAATGGTAGGAGGCACCTGTCCAAAGCTATAAAAAGCCAGGATACTGCAGATAACGAAGAAGAATAATTTATTTTTCATTGCACTAGAATTTTCAAAGACTTAGTGATTAATTTATCTGTAAAAACTACTCAAAATTACAGCAAATCAGCCAACAGCCTTCAAAACTAAACGTTATAAAGCAGTCCAAATTGTGCTGCAGGTAGGCCTATCTAAAATAAAAAAAGTGGCAGAACCACTTTTTTTATTTCTTGAATGCAATTATCGGTGCGAACTATGACCATATTCCTCATCTTCGCGCTCTTTTTCTTTCTCATAAGCTCTAATGATAGATTTTACTAAACGATGCCTTACCACATCTTCTTCATTAAGTTCAATATGAGCTATGCCATCCACATTCTTAAGTATTCTAGTTGATTTTTCCAATCCACTTCGCATATTTCTTGGTAAATCAACCTGAGTAGGATCGCCCGTAATGATTGCTTTTGCATTGGCACCAATCCTTGTTAAAAACATCTTTAACTGTAAGTCATTGGTGTTTTGTGCTTCGTCCAAGATAATAAATGCATTATCAAGAGTACGACCACGCATATAAGCCAATGGAGCAATTTCAATGGTACGTGTGCTCATATAATATCCCAATTTGTCAGCAGGAATCATGTCATCCAGAGCGTCATACAAAGGACGTAAATAAGGGTCAATTTTTTCTTTCAAGTCACCCGGTAAAAATCCAAGACTTTCTCCCGCCTCAACTGCAGGGCGAGTAAGAATAATTTTCTTAACTAATTTATTTTTCAATGCACGAACAGCCAATGCTACGGCTGTGTAAGTTTTACCTGTACCAGCTGGTCCGATCGCAAATACGATGTCGTTCTTATCTGCAGCAAGTACCATCTTTTTCTGATTCTGTGTTCTGGCTCGAACTGTTTTTCCGTTTGGTCCAAATACAAGAATGTCATTAGGATTTCGATCAACAAAATTGTCAATAGCTTCTACATCATCTCCGCCAAGAATTTGTTGGAAATAAATTTCACTTAAATGTCCATTTCTTTCGAGGTACTGAATGATGAGATCGATTTTTTCTTTCGCGGTATCGATTTGCTCTGGTGCTCCGCTTAACTTTAATTGTGTTCCTCTTGATAGGATTTTAAGTAAAGGGAATTTTTTTTTCAAGAGGTCTAACTTTCCATTATTAACGCCAAAAAATTCAATGGGGTTAACGGATTCGAGGTTAATGATTGTTTCAGTCAATCTACTTCGGTTTTAATGATTAAGGATCTTGAATCGAATTTCTATGTCTTTCTCAAATTTAATTGTATAAGACTATTAAACCCTAGCAATTCTTATACACAGATGTGGATATAAAAACTCCTAACCGAACTTAATTTTCGCGAAGTAAATTTTAATGAATCAGTGTATTAATCTTATGTGAACTTTTGCAAAAAAGAATTTAGAATCTGCTTTATGTT
This sequence comes from Bacteroidota bacterium, assembly GCA_037139075.1. Lineage (GTDB taxonomy): Bacteria > Bacteroidota > Bacteroidia > Chitinophagales > Chitinophagaceae > Sediminibacterium. The sequence goes on along the minus strand of JBAXHC010000007.1, from coordinate 58,731 downwards.
TATAATGATTTTAAAGCAGCAATTGTTGCGATAGGATTCTCAGATTTAAAAACAGTATTTCCTGCCACTAATACGTCTGCACCTGCATTCAATATAGCTTTAGCATTTTCAAGAGTTACACCGCCATCTATTTCTATTAAAGTATGAAGACCTCTTGCATGAATCATTTTTTTTAATGCTCTTATTTTGTCCATTGTTTGTGGAATAAAAGATTGTCCTCCAAAACCAGGATTCACACTCATGATACAAACTAAATCAATATGCTCAAGAACATCTTCTAAAAGCTGAACAGGGGTATGTGGATTCAAGGCCACACCAGCTTTCATGCCTAATGATTTGATCTGTTGTAGATTCCTATGTAAATGAGGGCATGCTTCATAATGAACAGTCAGAATATCTGCACCCGCTTTTTTAAACGCTTCTGCATATTCTCCTGGTCTTTCTATCATTAAGTGTACATCGCAAACTTTACTAGTAGCAGTTCTAATTTGTTCAATGACGGGTAATCCAAAACTGATATTAGGTACAAATACACCATCCATTACATCCAGATGAAACCAATCTGCTACACTTTCATTTAGCATTTTACATTCAGAACCCAACTTTAAAAAGTTACAGGCAAGTAAAGAAGGAGCTATAATAGACATTTGAATAATTTTTGTAAAGTTACAATTTTGTAATTAGTGCACATTTGTACTTTTTAATCTATTTATGGCCTTTTCTGCTTCCATTAATTTCGGATCAAGCGATAGCGCTTTCTCATAATTATCGGTAGCCGCGGTCCAGTTTTTGTTGGCCTCATTTGTTTTACCTAACCAATAATAGGCATCGGGATAATTGTTCTTTACAGTTACAGCAGTTTGGAAAGTTTTTAAAGCTTCTGTGTACTGTTTTTTATCAAAATAAATAAACCCGATTTCCATATATGCTTCCATATAAGTATAGTTATTAGCTATACAATTTGTAAAGAGTTGAATTGCTTTAGCACCGTTCCCTGTTCTAGATTGGTAGATACCTGCAATAAAGTCGCAGTGCGACTGATACGTTCTTCCCATTCTCAAATCTGAAACTTTCTGACAAAGTTCTAAAGCTTTGCTATTTTTTGTTTCAGCAAATAAGTTGGCCAATGCTAGCATGGCATCTGGGGATGCATAAATATTGGCGGCATGACTATAAGATTTAATAGCAGCAATCGTGTCTTTTAATTGTTCTGAAAGTTGTGCTTTCTTAAACCATAATCCAAAATTGCTACTATCATTTTTTATTAAACTGTTTAACTCAACTAATGCTGGCTCATAATCGCCCAAACTATCTAATGCATTTACGAGTCTCATATGCAATCCAACACTATCAGGATATTGTTTGGCTAACTTTTCAAGTCTTGCGATCTCATCTGGCAGAATCGTTTCTTTCTTTGTATTTTTCTGATCTTTTTGTGGGTTATTACATGCCATCAAAAAGAATAAAGACGCGTATAAAAAAGGCTTAATCATACTCAAAAATACGAGGCATTTGCACTTATGTCAATTTTTTGACAAAACTCATGCCTTAACCTCCTATTTTTGTAGGATACTTAACATTTTATGAAAAGAGCTATACTCGATTTGTGTTGATGACCGAAATGTCTTTAAACGAAATGCAGTTAGCCAAAACCAATAATAGACCCATGAAATATCTTTATGTATTAATTGTACTCTTTTTTGTAGGGAATATCACAGTCAGTGCTCAAGAAAAACCTGCATTACTGGATTCTGTTCATTTCGCTGGTGAAAAGCATTTTAAAAATATTCGTCAACTCACTTTTGGGGGGGATAATGCAGAGGCTTACTGGAGTTATGATGGGAAGTCAATTATTTTTCAACGCACAAATCCTAAAGAAGGTTTGAATTGTGATCAGATTTTTATTGGTAAGCTACCTACTAGCTCAGAAGAGCCATTTAATTATAAAATGATAAGTTCAGGTAAAGGAAGAACCACTTGTTCTTATTTTTTACCCGATGGGAAACATATTATTTATGCTTCAACATTTAAAGGTGCAGATACTTGCCCGCCAATCCCAGATAGGTCTAAATATGGCAACAAATATATTTGGCCACTGTATGATTCCTATGATATTTATATGGCAGACTTAAATGGTAAAATTGTAAAGCAATTAACTACTGCCAAAGGATATGATGCAGAAGGAACACTTTCTCCCGACGGCAAGAAAATGATTTATTGCAGCGACAAAGACGGCGATTTGGATTTGTATGTAATGGATTTAAAATCTGGGAAAGAAAAGCGTGTAACCAACACTTTAGGTTATGACGGGGGCGCATGGTTTAGCCCGGATGGCAAAAAAATTGTTTGGAGAGCAAGCCGTCCTAAAACGGATGCTGAAATTAAAGAGTATAAAGATTTTTTGAAACAAGGACTGGTTGCACCTACTCATATGGAAGTATATGTGGCTAATGCAGATGGTTCAGATGCTAAACAAATTACTTTTCTGGAGCAAGCAAACTGGGCTCCTAATTTTACGCCAGATGGTAAACATATTATCTTTTGTAGCAATCATGAATACAAGAGAGGATTCCCTTTTAATATGTATCTAACTGATATCAATGGTAAAGGATTAGAAAAAATTAGCAGAGACCGAGGCTTTGATGCATTCCCAATGTTTAGCCCCGATGGTAAAAAGATCATTTTTGCTAGTAATAGAAATAACGGAGGAACGCATGATACCAATCTTTTCGTGGCCGATTGGGTCGATTAAAAATTTATTAATACCTGGATAAAGAGAAAAGGATTATTTTCAAAAAAAATATAACATCATAATGTATCAAGGACTACTTCATTTACATAGTTTATTACGTTGGATCATTTTAATATTATTGGTTGTAAATATTGTTCGACACTTTACAGCTTCGAACAAACCTTTTACTGCTACAGATAAAAAGTTGGGACTTTTCCTAATGATTGCTGCACATACCACATTATTATTAGGATTGTATCAATGGTTTACGGGTTCTTTAGGATTTCAAAATATCAAAGAACTTGGGATGGGTGTTGTAATGAAGGATAGCGCTTATCGTTTTTGGGCTGTAGAGCATATGACAGGAATGATTATTGGTATTATATTGATTACCCTAGGCAAAACAGTAGCTAAAAAAGACTTTACAGATGCACTGAAACATAAGCGCAGTGCTATTTTGTTTACATTAGCATTGGTAATTATTTTGTTAACTATTCCATGGCCTTTCAGAGTTGGAATAGGACGCCCTTGGTTTCCAGGGATGTAACTATCTTTTTCCTAATTCAATAACCTCACAATCTTTGATTTCTTTGCCATCGATGGTAAAGCGAATAAGCGTGCGCATTTGATGCCATCCTTGTTTTCCTGCTGCACCTGGATTCATGTGTAAGCAATTAAGCTCGGCATCATACATGATCTTAAGTATGTGTGAATGCCCGCTAATAAATAGTTGCGGATTTATTTCTTTAATTAATTTTTTAGTTGCTGGATTGTATTTTGGAGGATACCCACCAATATGCAACATCAAAACTTTTACATCTTCGCATTTCCATTCTAATATTTCCGGATATTCACTCCTTACGTCGTAGCCGTCGATATTGCCATAAACAGCTTTGAATATTTTTTTATCTTTTAATTTATCTGCTATGGCTATAACACCTAAGTCACCAGCATGCCAAATTTCGTCACATCCTGCAAAATATTTTACGCAACTTGGATCAAGCCACCCGTGTGTATCTGAAATCAATCCGATCTTTGTCATGGTAAAACTTGTTTTTCAAACAAAAGAAACAGTAGTTTTAGTATTGCAACTTATAACAAAATACTTGAGATACTAATGGATATGTTAGGAATTAGATTTATAAGAAAAATAAAGTATCCATTATTTTTAATGGGACTACTATTTTGTAGTTATGCTGGAGCACAAATTTTTGGAGGAAATCCAGCTAAGCAAAAATGGCTTCAATACGATACTGATTCGGTAAGGGTTATTTTTCCGCATGGCATGGAAGATGCAGCTATGCGAATAGTAAAAAACTCATCTAAAATTCAGCAGGATGATAAAAGTAGTTTAGGCCCGCGACAAAGAAAGATAAGTGTGGTTTTACAAAATGGAAGACCTGAATCTAATGCTTATGTGGGTTTAGCGCCATGGCGTTCAGAATTCTATACAATTGCCCCTCAAGATCCTTTTGAGATGGGTGCTGTTAATTGGATTGATAATTTAACGATACATGAATTTCGCCATGTTCAACAGTATAGCAATTTCAATAAAGGGCTTTCAAATTTCGCATCCATTATATTAGGCGAACAAGGTTTGGCTCTTGCTAATTCAGCTGCCATTCCAGATTGGTTTTTTGAAGGTGATGCTGTATATAATGAAACCAAATTTTCGCCGCAAGGCAGAGGTAAACTTGCCTTATTTATTAGTAGTTATAAAAGTCTTTACCTCTCTCAAAAGCATTATACGTATATGCAAATGAGAAACGGGTCATTTCGCAAATACATGCCGAATCATTATGAATTAGGTTATTTATTAGTAACCTATGGTAGAAAAAAATATGGAGATGATATTTGGTCAAAAATTTGTGCAGATGCCGTTAGTTTTAAACCCCTGATTTATCCCTTTCAAAATGCCCTAAAAAAATATACTGGTGTAAATTATCAAAGTTTTGTGTTAGATGCTTTGAATTATTATCAATCAAGCTGGAAGGGTGACATGACTGAAAAAGTTGACTGGGTTACCAATACCACACAAAATGATGTTGTTGATTATCGGTATCCCTATACAACTAAAGATGGGTCAATAATAGTATTGCGTAAATCATTGAAAAATATTCCTGGTTTTTATTTAATTAATCATGATGGAACAGAGCATCGGGTTGCTAGTCGTTCCTTAGCAATTGATGATTATTATTCCTATAAAAATGATAAGATAGTTTATGCATCCTATCAGCCAGATATACGATGGGGTAACAGAGCTTATAATGCTATTAAAATATTGGATCTAAAAAGTGCTGAAGAAAAGACCATTTTATCGCATACAAAATATTATTCACCAGATATTTCAAAGGCTGGGGATCTACTATTGGCAATTGAATTAGATCCTATTAAAGGCTCTTCATTAATGCTGTTAGATCAGGATGGAAAACTGTTGAATAAAATACATAAAGAGGGATGGATCTTTGCAAGTCCTAAGTTTTCTGCAAACGATCAAAGTCTTTATGTAACTGCAAGAAATGATTTGGGTGAAATGAGTCTGTTGAAAAAATCGTTCAGCAAGAACGATTCTTTAGAAACCATACTCCCCTTCGAAAACCGGTTAATTGGATATTTAAATGTTCAGGGCGATACTTTAATCTATACGCTTAGTAACAAAGGGCGAGATGAAATTTGGGCTACCATTTTAAAAAATGAGAAAAACGAGAGCTTTCGGCTAGCATCTTATCCCACCGGATTATATCAAGGATTCATCAATGCCGATGGAAAATTGATTAGTTCGGCATTTAGTGCTGAAGGATATCGTTTAGCATCATTCAAACCCCTTTGGGAACCCAAACAATCTGCTGAAACACTTACCGATATTTCAACACCTGAACTATATAATAATAAAGAGGAGGGTTTGTTTAAAGAAATTAAGGGGGATAATTTGATGGCTAAAAAATATCCCTCTACAAAAGGACTCATTCGATTTCATAGTTGGAGACCGATGTATGCAGATCCGGAATATACATTTTCGCTTTATGGAGATAATGTATTGAACACCTTCCATACGGAGCTTGCATATACTTATAATCAAAATGAAGGCAGCCATAAAATGAATATTACAGGCGTTTACGGTGGTTCGTATTTGCAGCCGATTTTTGGTTGGGATCAGATCTGGTCTAGATCGGGGTATTACCATAACGACACTTTACTTCATTGGAATGAATCGAATGCGTTTATGGGCCTCAATTTGCCGCTTAATCTATCTGGGGGGAAGTCTTATCGCTTATTAAACCTTACTTCTACCTATCATTTTGATCAATTGAATTGGACGGGACTGGGCAAAACTATTTTCAGGGATCAACAATTCAATACTTTACAAAGCAGGATCGATTTTGTTAGTCAGATTCAACAGTCCCAACAGCAAATCCTACCACATTGGGGCTATCGGTTAAGCGCACAATACAAAACAGCTCTTGGAATATATACTGCCCATCAGTTATTATTATCGGGAAGTTTTTATCTTCCAGGGCTTAGTAATAATCATGGTATCGCAGTTACTGGTGCTTATTATCAGCGAGATACCATGCAGCAATACCTGTTTTCCAATAATTTCCCTTTTTCAAGGGGGTACACTGCTGTAGATTTTCCAAGGATGTGGAAATTGGCTGCCAATTATCATTTACCAGTTGTTTATCCTGATTGGGGTTTTGGGAATCTGGTTTACTTTTCGAGGGTCAGGTTAAATGTTTTCTATGATTATACCAGGGGAAAGAGCTTAAGAACAGGTACACAGTTTGAATTTGCATCAACAGGAGGGGAGTTATATTTTGATACCAAGTGGTGGAATCAGCAATCTGTTAGTTTTGGGCTTAGATTTAGTCATTTGTTGAATAACGAGTTTCGGGGGATTACACAACCAAATATTTGGGAATTTATAGTTCCGGTGAATCTTTTTTAAAAAAAACTGGGAGGATTAATTTTTTAAAAGGACCCCTTTCTTGTAAAAAAAGCCTGCATCATTGAATATTTTAAGGCATATTTGCACGAAAATCAGGCCTTTAGGAATGATTTTCCACATTTTTAAGATTTTTTTCCACTTAATTTTCTTATTTCCGCTGTAAACTAATATCTTTGCAGCCCCAAAAATTGTATGTCGAAACAACCACTGATTAAACAAGATGGAGTAATTCTGGAAGCTTTGAGCAATGCCATGTTCAGAGTGAAATTAGAAAATGGCCACGAAATATTGGCTACCATCTCAGGGAAAATGAGGATGCACTACATCCGAATTCTACCAGGTGATAAAGTGGGGGTTGAGATGAGTCCGTATGATTTGAGTAGAGGAAGAATCATCTTCCGATACAAATAGTCTGGAGCAATTAGGTAGGGATAAAAATTATTAGGTACCAATAAGCCGGAAGCATTAGCCAGGGCGAAAGCAAAAAACACTTTTATGAAAGTTAGAGCTTCTATCAAAAAGCGCAGTGTAGATTGTAAGATCGTGAAGCGTAAAGGCAAACTGTACGTGATTAACAAAAAAAACCCTCGTTATAAGCAACGTCAGGGATAATTATCGGTGCCTGATGGTGCCAACATTAAAATAGTATAAAACTTAAAATTAGAATATGGCTCGTATTGCCGGTATTGATTTACCAAAGAATAAAAGAGGAGAAATCGGTCTAACCTATATTTTCGGGATTGGCCGTTCAACTGCTCAATATATTCTGACTAAAGCTGAAATCGACTTCGATAAGAAAGTTAATCAGTGGAACGATGAAGAACAAGCTGCTATCCGTAATATCATCAACTCTGAGTTCAAAGTTGAAGGTGCTTTACGTAGTGAAGTTTCAATGAGTATCAAACGCTTATTGGATATCGCTTGTTATCGTGGGTTACGTCACCGTAAAGGTTTGCCTGTTCGTGGTCAACGTACCAAAACGAATAGCCGTACCAGAAAAGGTAAACGTAAAACTGTAGCCGGTAAGAAAAAAGTCGCTAAGAAATAATTAGTTGAGTGAGTATGGTGCCTGGCATCATACTCATTCTTACTATAAAATCCGTTTCAGCTTGGATCTTCCGCAAAGGAAAGGAGAGTGAAATGGTTCCCGAATCGATTCGGGATTTTTCATTGTTAACTAGTCCCGATTTTAATCGGGATGAATACCTCAAAAAAGAAAAATGGCTAAAACACAAAAGGCGCAGAACAGTGCAAAGACTTCTGCCAAGAAAAGAGTAGTAAAAGTAGATGCAGCTGGTGAAGTTCGTATCTCTGCTACATTCAACAACATTATTATCAGTTTTACCAACAAAACCGGTCAGGTTATTAGTTGGAGCAGTGCTGGTAAAATGGGTTTCAAAGGTTCAAAGAAAAACACTCCATATGCAGCTCAAATGGCTGCAGCTGATGCTGCTAAAGTAGCATTAGATGCTGGTTTGAAGCGTGTAGACGTTTTCGTAAAAGGCCCTGGTGCTGGTCGCGAAAGTTCTATCCGTTCAATTTCTCAGTCAGGTATTGAAGTAACTTCTATTAAAGACGTTACCCCATTACCACATAATGGATGTCGTCCTCCTAAACAACGTCGTGTATAATTTTAGCTGGAACTAAGGTTCGGGCAATAACTATAAACATAGGGCACAGTATCTATTTTAGATTTTTACGATACTGTGTCGTCACTAAAAAATCAACAAACAAAAAGAAATGGCACGTTACACAGGTCCCAAGACCAAAATCTCAAGAATCTTCGGCGAACCAATCTTAGGTAATGCTAAGTGGTTAGGGAAGAACAGCAACCCTCCGGGTCAGCACGGTGCGGCTCGTAAGCGTAAAACTTTAGGTGAATACGCTTTACAGTTACGCGAAAAACAAAAAGCTAAATACACTTATGGTGTGTTAGAGCGCCAATTCCGTAAAACATTTGAAGAAGCTCAGCGTCTGAAAGGTGTTACCGGTGAAAACTTGATTAAGTTATTGGAGTGTCGTTTAGACAATACCATCTTCCGTATGGGATTAACTGCTAGCCGTCCAGAAGCTCGTCAGTTAGTGAACCACAAGCATATTTTGGTAAATGGTGAAGTGATGAATATACCTTCTTACACATGTAAGCCGGGTGATATCATTGCATACAAACCAAAGAGTGCTGACAATTCTGCTGTTACAAGCAAGAGTCGTGGTAAGAACCCTAAATTCGGTTGGTTAGATTGGAACGAAACTGAAAAGAAAGGTACTTTCATTACAATGCCAGAGCGTGAACACGTTCCTGAGAATATCAAGGAGCAGTTGATCGTCGAATTGTATTCAAAATAATTTAATACCCGGGCTACAAACCCGGGTATACATCATATTCCTTTATCCCCTTTGGGCTAAAGATTCATAAGTAAAAAACAAGTTCTAATATGGCCATACTTAGCTTTCAGAAGCCAGACAAAATCGTTTTACAAAAAGCAACAGATTTTGAAGGACAGTTTGAGTTCCGTCCATTAGAGCCAGGCTTCGGCTTGACTATCGGTAATGCACTACGCAGAGTATTATTGAGTTCTTTGGAAGGATATGCAATTGTAGGTATCAAAATCGAAGGCGTTGACCACGAGTTTGCAACTATCAAAGGCATTACAGAAGACGTAACTGAAGTGATCCTAAACTTGAAACAAGTACGTTTCAAGAAGCATGTTGAGCATGATGTAGTTAACGAAAAAATTACTTTGTCTATCAAAGGCCGCACTGAGTTCAATGCTGGTATGATTGGTGAAGGATCTCAGAGCTTCCAAGTGATGAATCCTGAATTGGTTATTTGTACTATGGACAATACTTCTAAACTCGACATCGAACTAACCATCGCTAAAGGCCGTGGCTATATTCCTGCTGAAGAGAATAAAGTAAAAGATGCTGCTTTCGGTTATATCGCAATCGATTCTATTCATACACCTATCAAGAACGTGAAATACGCTATTGAGAACTATCGTGTAGAACAAAGAACTGACTACGAAAAATTGATCTTGGATGTAGCTACCGATGGTACTATTCACCCAGAAGATGCAGTTAAACAAGCTTCTCGTATTTTGATTCAACATTTGATGATCATCACTGATGAGAACATCACTTTTGATAATAAAGAAGATAAAAAAGAAGATGTTGTTGACGAGCACGTATTACAATTACGCAAAGTATTGAAAACACCATTGGAAGATTTAGACCTTTCAGTTCGTGCATTCAATTGCTTGAAAGCTGCTAAAATTAACAGCTTAAGCGAATTAGTTCAATATGAGCAAGAAGACCTAATGAAATTCAGAAACTTTGGTCAAAAATCTCTTTCTGAGATTGAACAAGTATTGACTGAAAGAGGATTGAGTTTTGGTATGGATTTAAACAAATTAGGATTAGACAATTTGGATAATTAATCCAAACGCTTTTCCATTATTCACATCTTGTATTCCCGACACGGTACAAGATATATAAAACAATAAGTCATGCGTCACGGAGACAAAATCAATAACCTCGGCCGTAAAAAGGCACACAGAGTAGCGTTATTGCAAAACTTAGCTAGTCAGTTAATCACACACAAGCGTATCGTTACCACTTTGGCAAAAGCTAAAGCATTGAGAACATATGTGGAACCTTTGATTACCAAGACTAAGAAAATGGAATCAGTTGCACAAATCAGCCATAACCACCGTTTGGTTTTCGCTGAATTGCAAGACAAAGCTGCTGTAAAAGAATTATTTACTGTAGTCGGACCAAAAGTTGCTGCTCGTCCAGGTGGTTACACCAGAATTCTTAAATTAGGAATTCGTCCAGGTGATAACGCTGAAAAAGCAATGATTGAATTGGTTGATTTTAACGAGATCTACGGTAAATCAGTTGAAAAAGCTGCTGAACCAGCTAAGAAAACTCGTCGTGCAGGTGGTGCTAAAAAGAAAGCAGAAGCTGCTGTTGAAGAAGCTCCTGTTGCTGAAGCGCCTGTTGCAGATGAAACTCCAGCTGTTGAAGATAAAGCTGCAGAATAATTTTAATGTAAAATTTTTCAAATACAGGCAAGACTTTTTTAGTCTTGCCTTTTTTTATATCCAATGTGTAAAAAAATATCTGATATATCGACTCAGATGTGTTTTTTTTGCAGCATCAAACAGACCCTAACAACATGCCTCAAACACACCAACCTGCAATTTTAGTTTTAGCTGACGGTCACGTTTTTCATGGCCGTGCTTTTGGAAAAATAGGAATAGCTACTGGCGAAATCTGCTTTAATACTGGAATGACTGGTTATCAGGAAGTTTTTACAGACCCTAGTTACACTGGTCAAGTATTGATCATGAATAATGTACACATTGGTAATTATGGAGTGAAGGATGTAGATGTAGAAAGTAAATCTGTGAAAATCCATGGGTTAATAGCCAGAAATCTTGAAGAGAAATTTAGCCGTTTTATGGCGGATGGTAATTTAAGCGATTATTTAATTGCCAATAGCATCGTTGCTATTGATGACATTGATACCAGAGCCTTAGTTGCCCATATACGTACCAAGGGTGCTATGAACTGTGTTATTTCTTCTTCGGAAATGGATATAGAGAAATTAAAAACACAATTAGCAACTGTTCCAGATATGGATGGTTTGGAATTGGCTAGTACAGTAAGTACCGATGTAGAATATGAATTAGGTGATGTGAACGCTGCGATTAAAGTTGCAGTTCTTGATTTTGGTGTGAAAGAACATATTCTGGAATGCTTAGTTGCAAGAGGAGCACACGTTCGTGTACATCCAGCAAAGACAACACTTAGCAGATTAAAAGAATTTAATCCCAATGGATATTTTCTTTCAAATGGCCCTGGAGATCCTGCTGCAATGCCTTATGCAGTTGCCACTGTAAAAGATATTTTAAATGAAAACAAACCCGTCTTTGGAATTTGTTTAGGTCATCAATTATTGGCAAGAGCAAATGATATCCCAACATTTAAAATGCACCATGGTCATAGAGGATTAAATCATCCAGTAAAAAATATCATAACTGGTCAGTGCGAAATCACTACCCAAAATCATGGATTTGGAGTTGATCCAGATGCAGTACGTGCTCATGCAAATGTGGAAGTAACACACTTGAATTTAAATGATAATTCTATTGAAGGTATCCGATTAAAAGATCGTCAGGCTTTTAGTGTGCAATACCATCCAGAGAGTACACCTGGGCCACATGATAGTCGCTACCTCTTCGATAATTTCATAGATATGATGCGGAAATAAAAAAATCCCTGAGTTAGTAGCTCAGGGATTTTTTTTATTTCGGTTCTTGCATCAATGCGTAACACTGATTTGCAATTTCTAATTCTTCGTTAGTTGGAATTTTTAATATTTTTACTTTCGATTTTTCAGTATTTAATACTACCGTTCCTTTGATTCGCTGCTTATTTATTTCTTCATCTAAATCAATGCCTAAATACGATAAGTTTTTTGTTGACAAGCTTCTTACCAGTGCATCATTTTCTCCTACACCGCCCGTAAAAACTATTGCATCAAGTCCATTCAGAACTGCCGTGAATGATCCAATATATTTCTTGATATGATAGCCATACATTTCATAAGCGAGTATTGCATTTAAATCTCCTTTATTATATCTGGCTGTAACATCACGCATATCGCTAAAGCCGGTTAATCCTAACATGCCACTCTTTTTATTGAGTACATTATTGATTTCTTCTATCGGATATCCTAATTGATTTACTAAATAAAAGATTACAGACTGATCGATATCGCCTGCCCTGGTTCCCATAATTAAACCATTCATAGGCCCTAGTCCCATGCTATGATCAATACACTTTCCATTTAAAATAGCACTCATGCTACAGCCATTTCCTAAATGGATGGTTATAATTTTTGATTCTTTTTTCTGCAAATATTCAATGGCTCTTTCTGAAACATATTTATGACTTGTTCCGTGAAATCCGTAAGCCCTGATTCTATGCTCCGTATAATATTCGTTAGGTATTGCAATGCGATATGCAACAGCTGGCATAGTTTGATGAAATGCAGTATCAAATACAGCTATCTGTTTTGCAGTTTTGAAAATCTGTTCTGAAACTTCAATCCCCAAATAGTTTGGTGGATTGTGCAATGGCGCAAGTGGAAATAATTTTATAATTTTTTCTTTTACTTCTTCTGTTATGATTTGAGTATCTGAAAAATTTTCTCCACCATGAACAACCCGATGACCAACTGCATGTATTTCATCAGGGTTTTTAATAACACCGATTACAGGATCAATCAAAAGTTTTGCAACTTCTTTTAATCCAGTAGCATGGTCCTTTATTTTTAGCGTTTCTTCAAATACAAATTCTTCTCCGTCTTTAAATCTTTTGTGAATGATGGTAGAAGCATCTGAACCAATTCGTTCTATTAAACCCGAACAAATAGTAGCAGCTTCAGGCATACTAATGAGTTGGTATTTAATGGAACTACTTCCTGAATTAATTACAAATATGTTCATCTAATTTTATTAATTTTTATTGTTGAGCTTGAATGGCAGTAATTACAACCGTATTAAATACATCATCAACAGTACATCCTCTGCTAAGATCATTTACCGGCTTATTCAATCCCTGTAACATGGGTCCAATTGCTAAAGCGCCAGTTTCTCTTTGTACAGCTTTGTAGGTATTGTTTCCCGTATTTAAGTCAGGGAAAATTAATACACTTGCTTGTCCGGCTACCTGGGAATTTGGCAGCTTTTGTTTTCCAACTGAGGGGTCAACTGCAGCATCATATTGTATGGGTCCTTCTACTTTTAAATCAGGTCTTTTTTCTCTTACGATTTCGGTGGCTCTTCTAACTTTATCTACATCTTCACCTTCGCCAGAAGTGCCGGAAGAATAAGAAAGCATTGCTATCTTGGGTTCAATGCCGAACATGAGACTGGTTTCTGCAGATGATATAGCTATTTCAGCTAATTGCTCGGAAGTAGGATTGGGGTTTACAGCACAATCCCCAAAAATAGCAACTCTATTGGGCAAACACATAAAGAACACAGAAGAAACGGTGTTAACGCCAGGTTTTGTTTTTACAAATTGTAGTGCAGGTCTAATAGTATGTTGTGTCGTATGTTCTGCACCTGAAACCATACCATCGGCATCCCCTTTGAAAACCATCATCGTGCCAAAATATGAAACGTCTAACATTAAATCGCGAGCCATTTCTTTTTGCAAATTTTTAGATTTCCGTTGCTCAACTAATTCGTCAACATAAGCATCATACTTATCGGATGTTGCCGGATCTATTACTTGAATTTTATCAAAGTCCATAGAAAGATTCAACCTGTTTGATGCAGCAATAATATTTTCTTTATTTCCAAGAATTGTTATTTTAACGATGTCTTGTTTAACAAGCTGATTCGCTGCAATTAAAATTCTATCATCGCCACCTTCTGGTAGTACGATATGTTTTTTATGTGATTTAGCCCTTTTTACTATTTGATATTGGAACATTCTTGGTGTAATATTCCTAGTCTGGAAAGTATTTATCTTTTCACCTATGGATTGGATATCGATGTACTTATCAAAAGTGCTGATAGCTAATGCTATTTTCTCTTTATTATAATAGTATATTCTTGATTGTGTTCCAGCAACTTTTGTTACCGTTTCAAATGTGCCAGTTTCAACAGTAATAACAGGTAATACAGTATCCAAACCTTCAATTAATTTTAAAATAGAAGGCTCAGGCATTAGTCCTCCTGTTAAAATCATTCCGGCAACTTTTGGATAATTTTTTGAGATGTTAGCCTGTAAAACACCTACTAATATATCACCCCTATCACCAGGTGCTACAATCAAAGTGTTTTTCTGTAAACGCAATAAACAGTTGTGTAACTGCATGGCACCTACTATCGGATGGTCAACTTGATTCGAAAATAAATGCTCTCCAAATAAAGTCTTGCCATTTACTGAATCACAAATTTCTTTAAAAGTTGGATTGCTTAAATTTCTATCATATGGAATTACTGTAATTATAATATCCTTTGGAAGATTATGTCGAATACTAACAGATACGGAAAAAGCAATTTGTTCTAATACTTTATTTGCTATTACGGTTAAAATTTGAACGCCTTCATCTTGAAATAATTTGAAGGTGGAAACTGTGGAGGACACAATTTCTTGTTCGGTCTTGTCTTCCCCTTTTACAATCAGAACTACAGGGATACCTAGATTTTTGGCAATATTAATGTTGTCGTCAAATTCAAGATTTGTGCTGCTCCCCAAAAAATCAGCACCTTCTACAATTACAAATTCATTTGTTTCCTGCAATTTTTTGAATTTTTCTATGATCTTGTCGATCATAAGCGCTTCCTGCCCATTATTTTTCAGCTTCTCCACTTCTTCCCTGGTGAAAGCATACATGTCTTCATAGGGAGTGGTAAGATCAAAATGCCGGATCATGGTTTCCAGGTGATTGTCTTTTTGCCCTGCAATACAACTGATCACCGGTTTGAAATAGGCGATTTTTTCTGTTTTCCCAGCTAAAAGATTCATCAGGCCTAGGGCGATGATCGACTTGCCTGAATATGGTTCTGTGGTACTTAAATATAATGCATTTGTCATTTGATCGATATTGCTCAATTACAAAATTATTGAATATTGAAATGCTTGGGAATGATGATTATCAGTAAAAGCTAACGATTAGACTGATTTTAATCATATATAAACCATTATCTAAAGCACTTGCAAAGTTTCTAAATCATTTGAAATGACTTTTTAAATGTATATCCAACAATTTGTATCATAATAATAAAATGCTACAAATTCTATCATTTTATATGCAAAAAAAAAGTGATAATCTATACAAGTTTCATATTTTAAATCGAATTTCGTGAATATTCTATTCGGCTATGGCAAATGTTCATTAATGCGATAACAGTCTATTACACCACAAAAATTTCAAACCATGATCAAAATTTCAAAAATTAAAATCTTATTATTCCTTTCTATTCTGCTTTTTGGTTTTGCATTTGCGTCTAAAGCGCAGCAACATGCTGATATTCGATTACATGGCTATGCTATTGGAGCATTTAGCGACAAAGTAGATTCTTATTATTCAAGCACTGACTATTTTCAGGGAACTATTAACGGGGGTTTACAATGGGGTGCTGGTATTGAAATGAAACCAAATAAGATGATGGGTATTGAGTTTCTATACAATCGCTTGGATACGAAAGCTCCAATGACTTATTATGATGTGGTCAAAAAGACAGGTACTTTCGATGCGGGTATCAATAATTTTATGTTAGCTGTAAACAGATATTTTGTATCCAATGCAAAAGTAGAAGGATATGGTGGTTTACTAGCTGGTATAACAGGATTCAAAATCGGAACAAAAACAGCTACAAAATTTGGATACGGCTTTAGACTTGGAGCAAATATTTGGGCAACTCCTAAAGTTGGAATTAAATTACAGGCACAACTAATGTCGGCATCACAGGCCGTTGGTGGTGGTTTCTACCTTGGAACTGGTGGTAGCGGCGCTGGCATCTCAAGCTATTCATCTTTCTACCAATTTGGATTAGGTGGAGGATTGGTTTTCAAACTTGGAAATTAATAATAGAAAATAACTAATTACAAAAAGCATATCGCTCAATAGACGATATGCTTTTTTTATATAGGGCACTTATATTTTTTACTAATTATAAGCGATATTTCTTTCCTTTACAAGTAACAAGAAAAAATGATTTGATATGGAAATTGCACTTTTAGTTCCTATTGCTTTTAAACAAACAGAATTTTCCAATGATGAAAATGTAATTGTACTAGCTGGAGATATTGGAGGAACAAAGGCTAATATGTCTTTGTGTAAGTTTACTGCTAATGGAATGGAAGTGGTTAAAGAAAAAAGATATGTTAGTAAGGATCATGTTTCTTTTACTGATATAATTAGCGATTTTATAGCGGGACTCCCAAATCCCCAAAAAGTTTGTCTTTCAGTGGCAGGTCCGGTCATTGATGGGAAGGTAAAATTCACAAACCTTAGTTGGCAAATAGATCGAAATGAAATTTCAGAAACACTTGGAGGAAGTCCGGTAACAATTCTTAATGATTTGGAAGCTACTGCATACGGACTAGCCGCTTTAAAGCCAGAAGAATTGCATACGCTACATCAGGGGACTAATGAAACGCCTGGAAATATTGGGATATTGGCAGCCGGTACGGGATTAGGCGAAGCTGGTTTGTTTTTTGACGGTAGTCGCTATCACCCATTTGCTACGGAAGGAGGGCACTGTGATTACGCACCAAGAACAAAACAGGATCTAGGCATTTTATATTTTTTACAGGCAAGGCACGAACATGTTAGTTGGGAGCGTCTTTTAAGTGGGAATGGAATTGTAACTATTTGGGAATATCTGACACAAATGGAAAACAAACCTAAGCCCGAATGGATTTTAGAAGCGATGAAAATAACAGACCCTGCAGCAGTAATTAGTAATGCCGCTAAAGATGCAAAATGCAGTACTTGTATTGAAGCTATCCAACTATTTGATCGCTTTTTGGCAATTGAAGCTGCAAATATGATTTTAAAATTCAAGGCCACAGGTGGCTTATATCTTGCTGGAGGAATAGCACCAAAAATTATCAATTTGTTGAACCCTTCTACGTGGAAAGAAATTTTCGAATCTAGTGGCAGAATGAAGCATTTACTTAACACGGTTTCCGTTCATGTTATGTTGAATGAGAAGGCACCAATGTTAGGTTCTATTTATTATGCAGGGTTGAATATGTAAATGTTCAGTTGTTTCATCCAGTTACTTAAATTCGTTTTATGAAAATTGCAATTATCAATGGCCCCAATTTGAATTTACTAGGGCAAAGAGAACCTGGTATTTATGGTAATCAAAGCTTTGATCAGTATTTTATCGAGTTGCAAAATATCTTTCCTAAAGTTGAATTCAGTTATTTTCAAAGCAATGTAGAAGGGGAGTTGATTAACGAATTACAAAGAGTGGGCTTCGATTTTCAAGGTATCATTATGAATCCCGGAGGGTACACCCATACTTCAGTTGCAATCGGGGATGCAATTGCTGCAATTAAAACACCATTGGTTGAAGTGCATATCAGTAATGTACATGCTAGAGAAGATTTTAGAAAGCTTTCTCATGTTTCTGCAAAAGCGGCAGGTAGCATTATTGGCCTAGGTTTAAAAGGTTATGAACTTGCCATTCGCTGGTTGATAGACCATCAGTAATGATACATGCGAAATAATGTAACAATATATAGCAAGAAAGTTTTGTTGCTGATTCTCATATCCATGGGAATCAAACTAATCATTGCGGGATTATTAGAATTGGGGAATGATGAAGTGTATTATTGGACTTATGCTTTACAGCTCGATTGGAATCATTTCGATCATCCACCATTGATTGGTTTGATGATTCGACTTACAACTTTTAATCTTCACTGGGTTTCTGAAATATCTCTTCGATTAGGAAGTATACTTGGCGCAGGATTAGCAACCTGGTTTATTTTCAAAACAGGAAAACTCATTGCATCTGAAAAAGCAGGATGGTATGCAGCCATTATTTATCAGTCGTCAATCTATACTGGGATTATTGCAGGATTATTTATTCTCCCTGATTCACCACAAATGCCGATTTGGTCTGCTGCTCTGTATTGCATGACAATATTGCTTTATAAACCATCTGCAGAAAAGGATACAAAAATTTGGATAATGCTTGGGGTATTAATAGGACTTGCTGCATTATGTAAAGTACATGGTTTGTATTTGTGGGTTGGTTTTGGATTGAGTATTTTATTCTTGCGTATAAAATGGCTGCTTAATTGGCGGTTTTATTTAGCTGTTTTAATAACGTTGATTTTCTTATTGCCAATTGTTTATTGGAATATTCAATATGATTTCATTACTTATAAATTTCATGCAGAAAGAGTAACTCATACTCATTTGCAATGGGATATGTTAGTGCGGGAAATTGCAGGTGAATTTGCTTATCAGAATCCAATTGTTTTTGTACTGATCCTTGTTGCACTCATCGCATTTATAAGAAAGACTTTTGCTTTCTCCAATAAGGATACATCTATATGGGTATTCTGTATGAGTATTCCTATGATTTTATTATTCTGGGTAATTGCATTATTTAATCCCACACTTCCACACTGGACTGGGCCTGCTTATATTCCACTTTACTTACTTGCTGCCATTTATTTAGAACAAAAAAAATTGCAAATCACTCCAAGGGTTTTAACATTTGCAGGTGTTTTTGTGGGAGCATTATTAATAATAGCTACTGCCATTGTAAGACTATCGCCCGTTAATTTTGGAAGTCATGAAAAAGAAAATTACGGAGAATATTGCCCTACACTTGATTTGAGCGGATGGTCGAATTTTAGCGCTGAGTACGCTGAATTAGTAGCATCAGATAAGCAAAAGCATTTAATGCAACCTAACAGTTTTATGATTGTTCCCAAATGGTTTCCTGGTGGTCATTTAGAATTTTATACAGCACCGTTAACCCATCAAACACTGATCGCAATTGGCCCCTTACAAGACATACACAAGTTTGCATGGTTAAATAGAGATCGAAAAAAAATACAAATAGGTGATGATGCATATACTGTAGTGCCTTCCAACCTTCCATTAAATGTTAATGAACAGTATGGAGTTTATTTTACCAGTATAGAAGCACCCGTGCAGATAAATCAAATTAGAAATGGTGGGGTAGTGCGCTATTTTTATGTGTATCGGTTAAAAGGTTGCAAGAAAATACCGCAAGAGCTGATTCAATAATTATTATTTCTTTTCTTCTAAATTATTTCCGGCAGGTGTTTTGATTTCTATGCTCTCAGGCTTTTTAGCAAATAGTTCATCGAAGTCTCTGCGATATGATATACTTACACCTTGCCTATTCCTTCTGCCAAATGTAGAGCCACTAATGTCAAGACTGTTTTTAGTAAATACAATGGCACTTAATTTTCTATCCTTTGTTAATATAAATTTTATATTAAAATCCGGCAGCCACTGAAAGTTCCCATTTTGGAAAGATGTAGAATTTCCCACATTAAAATCAAGATCACTTCCTAAAGTAACAACCACTTTGTCATTGGCAAAAGCGTAACCGAGTTTTAAATTAACCCTGGTTCGATCAAGTTTATTACTATTCGTAGTAATACCACTATTTGCATCCAATAACGTGTTACTGCTATATAATGAAGTACCTAAATCAAATCGAAGACTCTTATCTCCTGTAATTTTAAAGAGTATATTGGACACAGCTTTATTCACTTCCTTTGTGAGTACCTGAGAAATGGTATTTACTCCTAATGAAGTAATCATATATGGGTTAGCAATATTATTGTTTCCATTATTGCCTGTTGGTGCAAATGAACCAAGCACAATTAAGAATGAAACTTGCTTTAAAATTTCATTGTCATCTTTTTCTATTCTATTCAAAAAGGCAGTAAACTCATTATCTGTTTTAATCGGACTACCCTGAGGGAAGTCTAATTTGAATTTGATCGATGGTAAGTTAAGTTTGTCACGCAACTGGGCAATTACGTATACGTCACCACGATAAGCTTTTACGGCACCGCTAAAATTATTATTACCAACTAGTTCATTCATACTGATCCGCTCTGCAGTATATAGTGCATCAATATGAACATCTGCTTTATAAGGGTCGCCATTCCATTCTATATAATTACCAGCATCTGCCATTAACACAAATGGTTTACGGATGAATGATTGGAAATTGAAATCGTAGTTGCCCCGGTCTATATTGTATCTTCCACGTATCGTTAAAGGGTCAGATGTTCCTGCATGAATTCTTAATCGACCATTTCCTACTGCTTTGATGACGTCTCCTGTAAGATCATCTAGAATTACATCAATTGATACCTTATTATTTGCAGTAAGATCTAAATCAACTGCAAGGTTAAAATTACTCGAAGGTCTTACTGTTTCCATTACTGTTCCATATTGTTTGAAAACAATAAAATCAGAAGATCCACTTTCTTTACTGGTTGAGTTTGGTAATACTATATGGGAACTATCTGTAGCTTCGGCAACGATATTCATTTTTGCATTGTCTTCAGGCCCTTTAAAACTCATTTGAGCTTTACCAATTGCTTTGCCAAAGAACATATTATTGTCCTTTAATTTGGTATCAATGAGTAAGAGCCTTTTAGTGCTCATATCAAAATCAAAAACTAAATTATTAAAACCTTTTTCTAGCAATCGCCCTTTTATAGATCCTTTATTTTGATATTTATCTTGTATTTGTAGTTCACCAAAATCAATTCCATTTTCCTCAAATTTAACTTCTGCGGAATCGATGGTATAATGTACTTTGGTATAATTCACTGTTAAACCTGCTTTACGCAAACTTAGTTTGCCTAAAAGGTCTGGAGAATTTGGGTTTCCATTGATACTAAGATTTCCCCTGGCTGTACCTGTTATATCACTGAATATATCTCCAATGAATCGATGTAGAATATTTACTTTGGTGTTTTCTAATTGAATATCTGTTTTTAAAGGGTTTTCAACACTGTCTTTTACATTATAAGAGCCAGATGCTTTTACATGATATCCATCGTTTTCTGAGCGAACAGTAAATGGTATTAATCCAGTTTCATCATTGTATTTAGCAGTTATGTTTACTAGTCCAACGCTGTCTTCATCCATTCTAAATTGTTCCGTTTTTAGATCGGCCTCTGCGTTGAATTTGCCAAAGAAATCTCTAAGAACAACATCTCCAGATGATATTCCTTCCATCCTTGGATTCTTAAAAAACATCGAAGTGATATCACCTAAATAAACATTCTTTAAGTTAATATTCAAGTTGTTTGTATTACCACCATCTTCTTCTTCAGTTTCTGCAGATATTTCCTGGAATCCCTGGGTGAAATGTATATTACTCGCGTGTAAGAAATTATTTCTAATGATCAGCTCTCCATCTCTTTCTATATTCCATTTCTTGTCATTTAAAACAAATGTGGAAGGCCTTAAATGAATACGAACGCCATCCTGAATCGTAAAGACATCAGCTAAAAGTGTAGCATCGTTGATGGTGTTATCGGCGCTTGCCTTTATGGAAACAAGAGAGTGGTCATTCGCTGAGCTGATTTCAAAATGCGAATTTGGTAAGTGAAAACTATCACTTAATTGGATACTACTGATGTCTCCATTCA
This sequence comes from Bacteroidota bacterium, assembly GCA_037139075.1. GTDB lineage: Bacteria > Bacteroidota > Bacteroidia > Chitinophagales > Chitinophagaceae > Sediminibacterium. Next base: position 36,847 of record JBAXHC010000007.1, on the reverse strand, counting down.
ATACCAAAGTGTCTTTATTACCCTTGCCATTTATTTGTGCACCTGAGATTGTATATTTCTTAAACTTTGCATAAGGCACATTAGCTGTAATGCCTAATAGATTCTTTTTTGTATCAATAGTTCCTGAAAAATTCGCATCATTGAAACCACTTATTTTTTTATTGAATAGTTTAATATAGGGTTCAATATAATTAGTACTTGCCTCAATTTGAAAGGATTGATTTATTGGGATTGTCTTTGGTGGCTTGATATAAGCCGGATAATAATGGTTTAGGAAAGATTGAATACTCGAAGGCAAATCAATAATGCTAAACTTTCCAATGATGGAAGCATTAAAGTCGCTACTTGTTAGCTCCAATGATTTGATGCTGTCTTTAAAACTAGAACTCAATTTTAATGAATCAAAATTGATTGTAGTAATATCCCCCTTAATATTTGCATTCAAAAATTTAGCTGACCCTAAGAAGTTATCAATATTAGTACCTGTAAAATTTGCATCCAACAAGCCTGTAACTTCAATGTGTTCTGGATATAGGTTTAAGGCTTTTATATTACTATGTACTAAGTCACCCACAATATTATAACTTGGTTGATCCTTATTAAGGTCAATTTCTATATCACTGGTGAAATCAAGATTGGGGTCATCAATTTTTAATTCCCCGCTAAAATATTTCTTTTGAAGAGTACCCTTGGTTGTTATATTACTATAAGCGTATTTATTAAATTCTAGTGTAGAAATTTTTCCATCTAGCTCCGTTTTTAAACGGTTGATATTAAAACTGGTTCCACTGATTTTCCCTTTAAAATCTACAAGTCCGAGTTGATCATTGTCTAAAAATTTGCCAATATTAAATCTACTGGTTTCAACATTACCGGTATAATTAGGATCTTTTTTATGCGGAAATTGCATAGCAACATTTGTGGTAACACCACCTAGTGCAGTACTAAATACTCCGTCAGTTATAAAGTTATTAATGGTCCCTTTGAAACTACCTCTATATATAATGTTGCCTAATGCGGCCAGATTAGGTGATTTGATATCTTTTAAAGCAGGTATAAACCCTAAATCATAATAGTTGGTCTGAAATGTGCCATTATCAAAAAGTATATTAGTTGTATTGATATTGGGCAATCCTTTCATAGATAGCGTTCCAATTAATGAGCTGCCTACGCCACCCTTTGCATTTATGTTTTTAACTGTAAAATTTTCAACAGTTCCGATACTGTTACCACTAAGTATTAGTTCTCTTTTCCAGTCTTTTAATTCCGGAGCGAAAAAGGCAATATCATCACTAGATACTTTCGAATCTTTAAAATTTCCAACCATCGTTACTTTCGAAATATAGTCGTTAAAGTCTTCATTAAAGTCTTTATACTTCATGGCATAGTAGGGTCCTATTCTACTATTATTGGTTTGTAAATCTAGAGCAGACAGCTCCATGATTTGTGGCGTAAAACGAAATTGTGTTTTTAATTTTTTTAATTCAAATCCAGATCTGTCTTTTGCAGAAAGTACAACAGATGCTTTAATGGTGTCTTTAATAAAATAGAAATTAGTTATAGCACCATTTAATTTACTCAATCTAATATGTTCTCCATCAAAAATTTCAGAAGGATTTTCTTCATTTGCTTCAATCCAAAGTTGTCCATCTTTGATTTTAATTTGAGCAATATGTAAGGCAATGTCTCCTGCATTGAAATACATGCTGGTGTCTTTGATTTTATAATTCTTTTGTTTTCTTAAAGAGTCTGGGCGAAGAGGGTCCATTTCTTGTATTGTAAAAAAAGGTTTTTCGATAGCGATTTCATTAATTTGAAATATGCTTTTAGAAAAATTCATATTCTCTGCATCCAATAATAAACTTCCCAATTTTACATCCATGGTTTCACCCACCCACAGATCTTTATTGATGAAATGAATATTTTTCAGATCAACTTTTTTAAGATTAAGTTCAATGCCACCCTTTTTCTTATTTTTCTTAGGAGAAGCAGCAAAATAATTTGCGATGAATTGATAGTTCCAAACAGAATCAGATCTATTTATTTTTACTACTGCATCTTGTAGCCCTAAATATTTGATAACAGCCTGGTCTTTGAAGAAAAACCAATCAGTAATCCTAAGTTTAACCTGGCCCGCATAAACCAAAGTGTCATTCTTCTTATCCTTTAATAATACCCCCTCCAGGTTCATACTATTAAACAAAGAGAAGCTTACATTTTTAATACTTACCTGTGTACCTAATTCGGCAGAGATTTTTTTTAATGCTATTTGTATGATTTTGTTTTGAACAAAATCAGTTTGTATAGCAATAAAAACAAAAAGTAATAAAGCAAAAATGCTTAATAAAATTTTTCGCGATATGTTGAGGGCTTTCTTCAGAACGTCTGACTTTGGGGGTTAAAATTACGCTTTGGTAAGCACAGTCAAATACAATACCAAAATGGGCAATTTTTCAATTTACTCATTAAAAGCAGGCTTTTTAAAAAAAATGGTAGAAGATTAGCAATTTATTACAGATTAGAAGCCTGCAACTGAGTCATCCCCGCGAATGTCTGCTGCAGTTTCTCTTTTGCCATCACTCAAAATTCTGATTGCTTCTGTTCGGCCAATACCATCTCTTTCAACCAATTTATAACCCATAGTTTGCAATTGCTTTTTTGTATTCGCATCGAACTCCTTTTCAACCATAACCATATCGGGTAACCATTGATGGTGAAATTTTGGTTTATTAATCGCATCAGCTGCCGACATTTTAAAGTCAATGATATTCACGATGCCCTGAAAAACAGAGGTAGGAATGGTTGTTCCGCCTGGCGTTCCGATAACAACATAGGGTTTCTTGTTTTTAAGAATTAATGTTGGAGTCATTGAACTTAGCATTCTTTTTCCTGGTGCTATAGCGTTAGCTTCTCCGCCAATTGCACCATACATATTGGGGACGCCCGGTTTTACACTAAAGTCGTCCATTTCGTTGTTTAATAAAAAACCTGCGCCACCAACTACAGTTTTACAACCATATCCGCCGTTTAATGTAGTAGTGATGCTTACCATATTGCCAGCAGCGTCTAGAATACTAATATGTGTAGTTTCTTCACTTTCGTGAATGGCACCAGCTTTAACTGTAGCACTGTTTCCTGCTTTATCGGAAGAATAATCGATCATTCTTTCTGCCAAATATTTATCGCTGGTCAATGTTTTTACAGGCACTTTCCAAAAATCAGGATCTCCCATATGTTCGGCCCTGTCTGCATAGGCCCTTCTTTCCACTTCCACCATGAGTTGTACTGATTTAGGAGTTTGGAAACCATATGTACTTACAGGATATTTTTCAATCATTTTAAGCATCTGATTGATGATGATACCTCCGCTACTTGGTGGAGCGAAACTAATAATATGATGTCCACGATAATCAAACTCAATAGGGTTGCGAAGTTTGGCTGTATAATTTTTCAGATCTTCCAAACTGATAATGCCATTGCCTTTCTGCATTTCCTCAACAATTAACTTTGCAGTTTCTCCATCATAAAATCCCTTTGCGCCATCTAATTGTATGCGTTTCAAAGTTGCAGCCAACTCTTTTTGAATCAGGGTATCTCCCACATGCCATTTACCTTCTTTTACAAAAGCTATTGAATGGCTATTATTTTTAATGAAATTCTCTTTTTCTGAATTAAAACTTATGACTTGTTTTTCGGTGATCACAAATCCTTTCTCAGCCAAATCAATGGCAGGTTGTATCAAAGTTTTAAAGGGCAGCTTTGCATATGGTAGTGTGGCGAAAAGGCCGGCTACAGTGCCTGGGATGCCGGATGCCAGATGCCCAAACTGAGAAAGCGCAGGAAGCACATTCCCGTTCTTATCTAAATACATATCCCGACTAGCTTTTGATGGTGCTGCTTCGCGATAGTCTAATCCTATGAGTTCTCCATTACTTTGACGGGCTAGTAAGAATCCACCTCCACCAATATTTCCGGCACCCGGATATACTACTGCCAATGCTAGTTGGGTTGCAATTCCTGCATCGAATGCGTTACCTCCTTGCTCCATGATGGCAGCTCCCACCATACTCGCAAGCGGATGCGCTGAACTAACAGATGCCCTTCTGAACTGCCCGTTTTTTACTACTTCATAATGAAAGGGATCTACTTTTTTACCGGCACCAACAATGGAAACCTGTGCAAGACCGGGCTGTACTAGTCCGAGTATAATACAAATGCTGAGGGTTTTAAACATTTTCATCTGTCGATTTTTGATTTTGGTTACATGGAATTCAACTAATGTCATTTTTATAAGTATGAAAAAATGATTATGTCTCATTTCATGGGAGAAAATTAATTGATTTGATACAAAAACAACCTATTAGTTATAAAGGTTGTGTAAAAATAAGTGCATCACAACGTTCAAAGCTTTTTTAGTTTAACTACATTCACAGCTCATTTTTAAATTATGAAACAACTCAGCTTAGCATTAGTACTGTTTTTTTCTGGCAGCATCCTTTTTGCTCAGGAATTACAAAGCCCATCACAGTTTTTGGGATATTCTGTTGGTGCAAAATATACCCGTCATCATCGTGTTGTAGAATATTTTAAATCAGTGGCACAGGCTAAACCTGAAATAGTAAAGATTGAAAAATATGGAGAAACAAATGAAGGAAGGGAACTTCTAATTACGATTATTGCCAGTCCCGAAAACTTAAAAAGATTGGAGTCGATTCGTCATAATAATCTGTCAATGGCTGGAGTTTTAAAAGATAACAGTGCGGAATCAATAGCAGATGCTCCTGCAATTGTATGGCTTAGTTATAATGTTCATGGAAATGAAACCTCATCTTCTGAAGCTGCGATGCTAACGCTATATACATTGGTCGATCCTAAAAATGCTACTTCAAAAGAGTGGTTGAAAAACCTAATTATAATAATTGATCCTTGTATCAACCCTGATGGAAGAGACCGCTATGTGAACTGGTTTAATTCGATGGTAGGGATGCATGCAAATCCAGAGCCTCTTGCAAGGGAGCATGTTGAGCCTTGGCCAGGAGGCAGAAGTAATCACTACAATTTTGATTTGAATAGAGATTGGGCTTGGCAAACACAGGTGGAATCTCAGCAAAGATTAAAAAAATATAACGAGTGGTTACCACAAGTGCATGTAGATTATCATGAGCAAGGGTTTGATCAACCTTATTATTTTGCACCTGCTGCAGAACCATACCATGAACTTATAACGCAATGGCAGAGAGACTTTCAAGGACTAATAGGAAAAAGTAATGCAAGCTATTTTGATAAAAATGGCTGGTTGTTTTTTACAAAAGAAAGATTTGATCTTTTGTATCCTTCATACGGAGATACTTACCCTATTTATAAAGGGGCAATTGGAATGACTTTTGAACAAGGTGGAATTCGAAGCGGACTTGCAATTTTGAATAAGAACGGAGATACCCTTACCCTTACTGATCGTGTAATGCACCATTATACCACAGGATTATCTACTATTGAAACAAGTGCCAAAAACCAGCAAAGATTGTTGAAAGAGTTCAGGCAATTTTATACGGATAACAAGAGTGGAAAAATTGGAGACTATAAAACCTATGTATTTACTTCTAAAGATGAAAACAAGTTATTAGCGGTTAAAAAATTACTGGATCAAAACGGAATAGAATCTGGAACTATTAATAACAAAAAATTTATTGGATACAATTATTTTTCTGGTAAAGAAGAATCTTTTGTAGATGAGGGATTGCATCTTGCTGTAAGCTCTTATCAGTCGAATGCTGTATTAGCAAAAGTGTTACTGGAACCTAAAACAAAATTGTCTGATTCAAATACCTATGATATTACTGCATGGTCAATCCCTTTTGCGTATGGTATAAAAACCTATGCAGTAAAAGAAAAACTTGATGTAAATACTGATTTTAAATCAGCTTCAGTAATCACGATGCAAAGTGCAAATTATGGGATATTGATTCCTTATACTTCATTGAACGCAGCAAAAGTGCTTGCTAATTTATTAAAGAACAATGTAAAAGTTCGTTATACCACACTTCCTTTTAGTTATAATGGAAAAGAATATGACCGTGGCACATTGGTTGTCTTAAAGACTAGTAATGCATCTGTAAATTGGAGTGCCATTGCAAATGAAGCTTGTCAGAAATATCATATTCAGCCAGTTGCCGTTGAAACTGGATTGATGGATAAAGGGGCCGATTTTGGTTCACCTGATATTCGGATAATAAATTCAGCACCCAAGGTGGCGCTTATTAGTGGGGAGCAAAGTTCAAGTTTAAGTGCAGGAGAGATCTGGCAATTCTTTGACCAACAATTAGATTATCCAGTAACACTTGTAAATGCCACTGATTTAGGAAGATTTAATCTTAAGAATTACCAAGTATTGATAGTTCCGGATGGCACCTATAAAACACTTACAGATAAAACAACAACAGATAAATTAAAGGACTTTGTAAAAAGTGGTGGTAAATTAATCGCAATTGAATCTGCTGCAGATCAGTTGGCAGGTGCTGATTGGGGAATTAAATTAAAAGAAGACAAAACGGAAGATAAGAATGAATATGCTGCTTTAAAGAAATTTGCAGATCAAGAGAGAACTGCATTAACCGGTTCCATTCCAGGGGCTATTTATAAAGTAGAACTCGATAATACCCATCCCTTGGCATTCGGATATCCTGATTTTTATTATACATTAAAACGTGACTCAAATATTTATGAATTCATGAAAGAAGGCTGGAATGTGGGTGTGCTAAAAAAAGAGGGATATATTACTGGATTTAGTGGGGTAAAAGTGAAGTCGAAATTAAAAGACGGAACAGTACTCGGTGTTCAACCAATTGGAGCAGGATCTGTTGTTTATATGGCTGATAATCTTATGTTTCGTCAGTTTTGGGAAAACGGTAAATTACTTTTCTGTAATGCTGTTTTCTTGGCAGGACAATAATTAGGTTGAACGGTTATTAGAGTCTTTTCGAGAACACTATCTTCGTTACACACACAATGAACTTTATGATGAGATTTTCTTTGCGGCTAAACTCAATAGCTATTTTATGTATGCTTCTTTCAATTATTGAAACGAATGCACAGAATCCTGTTATTAATAATAGCGCTGACATTTATATGCAGTTGAAAAAACTGAAAGTATTAGGAAGCGTATTATATATAGCTGCACATCCTGATGATGAGAATAATAGCTTTCTACCTTATTTGGCTAAAGAAAAATTATATCGTACAGGATATCTTAGCTTGACTAGGGGAGATGGAGGTCAAAACCTTATTGGAAGTGAGCAAGGCATTGATTTAGGTTTAATCAGAACACAGGAATTGTTAGCAGCAAGAAGACAAGATGGAGCAGAGCAATTTTTTAGCAGGGCCTACGAATTTGGGTTCAGTAAAAATGCCGATGAAGCACTTCGTATTTGGGATAAAGAAAAAATTCTGAGTGATGTAGTTTGGGTAATTCGACAATATCAACCTGATGTAATTATTGCACGTTTTCCTGGCGATGCAAGGGCTGGACATGGACATCATGCTGCTTCTTCTATTTTAGCACAGGAAGCTTTTACAGCAGCAGCTGATCCAAATAGATTCCCTGATCAATTAAAGTATGGAGTTAGCACCTGGCAGGCAAAGAGAATTCTTTGGAATACTTTTAATTTTGGGGGAAACAATACAACGAATAACGACCAATTTAAAATGGATGTGGGCGGCTATAATCCTTTGATCGGAAAAAGTTATGGAGAAATTGGTGGAGAGGCCAGGAGCATGCATAAAAGTCAGGGTGAGGGTAGACCAAGAAGAAGAGGTCCCTTTTATGAATACTTCGCAACACTTGGTGGGGATGCGCCAAAGAATGAACTAACTGATGGCGTAGATATAAGTTGGAATAGAATAAAAGGTGCTGAAAAAATTTCTAATGAAATTGATGCGATTATAGGGGTCTATCAATTTGAACATCCTGAAAAATCTGTTGATGCATTGATTGCCTTATATAAAAACATGCAACAGATTTCTGATAAATCTGCTTGGGTAACCAAAAAGATGGAAGAAGTTAAACACTTGATTATGGCTTGCAGCGGATTGTTTTTTGAAGCAACTACCGAGGAAGAATATGCAGTCTTAGGCGAAAAAATGGGTGTCAATTTTTTTGTAAACAAACGCAATAATGTAAATATTCTTTTGGAACATATTTGGATCAATAATTCGGTGAATGATGCATTTGATACTTTATTTCATTCCACACTTCCTTCAAATGGTAACATCTCTTTCAATAAAGTTTTTACGGTTGAAAATTCTAAAAAATTAAGTCAGCCTTATTGGTTAGCAAATAAACAAGATAAGATTGGAAGTTTTAATGTAGAAGACCAACAATTAATTGGCCAGGATGAAAACAAAGCTGCTTACTCTGTTGATTTTAGTTTCTCCATTAACGGAGTAATCTTTACTGATCAGAAACCTGTTCAATATAAGTATGTTGATCCTGTGAAGGGGGAATTATACCAACCTTATATAGTGATCACTCCTATTATTGTTTCATTAACTCCAGATGTGGTTTTAACGAATGTTAAGTTGAACAACAAACAAATTGCTAATCCAAAATTGCAATTACAATACAAATCAAACTTTGCAGCTAAACAAATACCTGTTACGATTCAACTCTTACAAGGGAATAAAACAGTTTATTCAAAAGATACCATCATTGATTTTGAAGCTGGTAAAATTTTTGCTGAGAGTATTGCCATGCCTAAATCTTTCAATAAGGAGCAAGATCCAAATGTGGCAGCAACAATTACAACATTCATCAACAATAAAAAACATATTTATACCTCTTATTTAAGAGCTATTAAATATGATCATATTCCCGCCATTCACTATTTTTTCCAAAATAATGCACGTATTATTTCAGATGAAGTAAAAGTGTCTGGTAAAAAAGTGGGCTATATCACAGGTGCTGGTGACAAAGTGCCTGATGCCATACTGCAATTAGGTTACGATTTACAATACCTGCATGAGTCTGATATTACTGATGAGAAATTAAAGGAGTTCGATGCCATTCTATTAGGGATTAGAGCGTATAATGTTTTTGAATATTTGAGTAATAAAAATGATGTGTTAAATCGTTATGTCGAGAATGGAGGCAACCTGATTGTTCAATATTTAAAAAGCAATCAAATTGGGTTAAAGAAAATTAAAGTGGGACCCTATCCATTTATCGTAAATGCAAGTTCAAGAGTTACGGAAGAGAATGCGCCTGTGAGGTTTATTTTACCTGAGCATGCTGTCTTGAATTATCCTAATAAAATCGAACAAAAAGATTTTGATGATTGGATCCAGGAAAGAAGCACTTATCAAGCAGAACAGGTGGACCCTCATTATGAAATGCCATTGAGCATGAATGATACTGGCGACAAACCTGCTACGGGCAGTTTAGCCATTGCTAAATTTGGGAAAGGAAATTTTGCCTATGTGAGTTTGGTTCTTTTCAGACAATTGCCAGCAGGTAATACTGGGGCTTATAAATTGTTGGCAAACCTGATTGCACTTCCTAAAAACAATTAATAATGAATTCAAAGCCAAGAAAAAGAATTGGGGCGTTCACGATAATTTTAATTGCTTTAGGAATAGGCTTATTACTAAAGAATGTAAAACTTGGCCTAATTATTGGTCTCGGTCTAGGACTCATGGCAGGAGGAATAATGAGTAATCATAAGTAATGAACAATAAAAATAAAATATCAATTTTCTCCGGTTGGTCGGGCTGGTATTTGCTTGTACTGTTTGTATTAGCCGTTCTTATTGTATTTTTTATCTGGTTTACAAATCATTTTGCATGAGTAAACTCGACTGGATTGTATTAACCATTACCTTATTAGGTATCATTGCTTATGGGCTATATAAAAGTCGTACCTCTAAGAGCTTAGAAGGATATTTTTTGAGCAATCGGTCTATGCCCTGGTATTTGGTATTATTGAGTATCATGGGAACTCAGGCTAGTGCCATTACTTTCTTATCTGCGCCAGGTCAGGCTTTCACAGACGGAATGCGCTTTGTTCAATATTATTTTGGTTTGCCAATTGCGATGGTTATTTTATCCATCAGTTTTGTTCCATTGTTTCATAAGTTAAAAATATTCACTGCATATGAATTTTTAGAAAATCGCTTTGATATAAAAACAAGAATTTTCACTTCTTCTCTCTTCTTAATTTCGAGAGGATTATCCACAGGAATCAGTATTTATGCTCCTTCAATTATTCTATCTTCTTTATTAGGCTGGGATATTTTTTATACAAATATTGTAATGGGCGGATTGCTCATCATTTATACTGTTAGTGGTGGTGCAAAGGCAGTGGCTTATACGCAACAATTACAAATGGTTATTATTTTTATTGGAATGTTTGTTGCAGGATACTTGATTGTTCATTATCTGCCTACTGGCGTTGGTTTTGCGGATGCATTAAAAGTAAGTGGTGCTTCTGGGAAATTAAATGTCATTACTACTGGGTTCACAAAAAATGGATTCGATTGGAAAGATCGATACAATATCATTAGTGGTATTATTGGTGGATTTTTTCTTGCCCTTTCTTATTTTGGAACAGATCAGTCACAAGTGGGAAGGTATTTAACTGCAAAAGATAGTAAAGAAAGTAAGATTGGATTATTAATGAATGGACTTGTAAAAGTTCCCATGCAGTTTTTAATTCTATTATTGGGTGCAATGCTTTTTACTTTTTATCAATTTAATCATGCCCCGGTTTTCTTTAATAAATCAGTTGCAGAAAAGGCCTACACAACCCCATATAAAGATTCTTTAAAGTTGATAGAAGCCCATTTCGACCAGCAACAATTGCAACAAGAAAAATGGAGTAGGGGATTTGTAGTTCCTGGTAATAACGAATTGAAGGATAGCTTGCGAAAGGGAACCATTCAAATGGCATCGACACAAAAAGAATACAAAGCAGTTTTAAAGAAAGCATTACCTAATGCTGATACAAACGATACCAATTATATTTTTCTACGTTTTGTGGTTGACTTTTTACCCAAAGGATTGGTAGGATTATTAATAGCCATCATTTTTTTAGCAGCATGGGGCTCTATAGCTGCTGCATTGAATGCGCTTGCATCATGCACCATGATAGACTTTCATGTTCGGTTCCGGAAAACAGCATATGATAGTAAAAATATCGCGCAGTGCGCTGATGAATATAAAATCTCAAAATACTATACATTGGGTTGGGGTATATTCAGCATCATCACCGCAGAGTTCGCAACGGGTATGGGCAGTTTAATTGAAGCAGTGAATGTTTTAGGCTCGCTATTTTATGGTGTAATCTTAGGAATATTTCTTGTAGCATTCTATTTAAAAAACATTCAGGCGAATGCTGTTTTTTGGGCTGCTATTATTGGAGAAGTAATTGTAATTACTGTCTTCTTTATGGATAAATATGAAATAATCGGATTAGGTTTTTTATGGCTCAACGTAGTAGGGGCATTAGCTGTAGTTCTATTAAGTTTCATATTACATCATTTTTTACCTAAGCAGCCTGTTAAATTGGTAGTTTAAAAGGCCATTCCTTGTTCCTGTTTGATTTTATTAGAAAGGCAATGATGCCGAGCCCAGTTACGGTAAGGCCACCAAGTATCATATTAAAGCCGGTAGAAATAAATACCAAACCCCAAATTATAATGGCAAGTATTACAGGAACAGGATAAAGCGGCATTTTCCATGCAAAGTGTGCCTTCCCTTTTTTCTTTACTAATAATAAAAGGCCAATTGCCTGACCAATAAACTGGATCAATATGCGCATGGCTAAAATGGCATTAATAACTTCGTGTAATTTGAAAAGTAAACTAAATACAAATGCAACAGAACCCAATACTAAAAGTGATACGTAAGGAAAATGTTTGGTAGGATGCAGCTTCGCAAATACTTTAAAGAAAGCACCATCAGATGCTGCAGCGAAAGGGATTCTACTATATCCAAGGGTAGCAGAAAATACTGAAGCAAAAGCAACCCAAAGTATCAGTATCGTTGCAATGTTTGCTGCTGTAGAACCAAATAGAACTGCCACAAATTCACTAACTACAAATTTGCTTTTTTGAATTTGTTCAAATGGTAAAACAGAAGCCACACTAATATTCATCATCAGGTATAAGACGGCAATACCTACAATGGAAATAAACATGCTCTTAGGAATATTTTTTTGAGGATGCATGATTTCTCCACCCAAATGGCAAACATTATAATATCCTAAATAACTATAAATAGTTTTGACACTGGCAAAACCAAGTGCTGCAGCAAATGCATGATCTAATTTTAATCCATCATTCATATGTAAGATGGGTTGCAGAAAATTACCATGAAATAATCCGCCACCTATAAGCCATGCCATGGTAACTAAAACGCCCACCCAAAGCATCACACTGATTTTTCCAATTGCCTCTATTTTTCTGTATAGCATTACTACGATTAATATCACAATGCTTCCACTCATTATTTTGCCTTGCCAATCGTTTAATGGATATATATAGCGGAAATAACTAGCAAAACCTATTGCAGCTGATGCAATCACTAAAGGTGCTTGAATCATAGTTTGCCAAACAAAAAGAAAACTCATGAGCTTTCCCCATTTTGGTCCGAAGCCTTCCTTTAGAAAATTATAACTGCCTCCAGCCAAAGGATAGGTTGAACCAAGTTGACTCCAAACCATGGCATCAACAAATGATAAAAGTGCCCCTGCAATCCATGCGTATAAAAACCAAGGCCCTTGCATAATTTCTGCTACCATACTTAAAACAACAAATGGGCCGATGCCCACCATGTCGGTCATATTAATTGCCGTAGCCTGTAAAATACTTATCTTTCTGTCCAGTTTTGGTTGCGCGTTAGTAGTCATATCTGCATAAAACTATTTCATTGTAAGGAGATCAAGTAATTATGAGTCAAAATTTTTCGACAGTTGAATGGGCCCGGGGTTCCAATATTTATGAAGTAAATATTCGCCAGTATACTGCAGAGGGTAGTTTTGCAGCTTTTGCAAAACACTTACCGAGATTAAAAGCAATGGGGGTAAAGATCTTATGGCTAATGCCGATTACTCCAATTAGTCAAAAAGTACGTCAAGGTAGCCTGGGTAGTTATTATGCATGTAGCAGTTATACAAGTATCAATTCAGAGTTTGGGACGCTGAAAGACTTCAAAGAATTGGTGAATGAATCACACAAACTTGGCTTCAAGATTATCATTGATTGGGTAGCAAATCATACAGGATGGGATCATCAATGGACTTTTGAAAATCCTAATTGGTATGTAAAAGATGCAAAAGGTGGATTCACTGAAATTAATGGATGGCATGATGTGATAGATCTTGACTTTTCAGTAGAAGCCATGAGAATTGCAATGACCAAGGCTATGCAATATTGGGTTAGGGAATGCGACATTGATGGATTTAGATGTGATATGGCACACTTAGTTCCATTAGACTTTTGGATAAATGCAAGAAAGGAATGTGAAACTATAAAGCCATTGTTTTGGTTAGCTGAATGCGATGTGCCAGATTACCATCAGGCATTTGATGCAAGCTATGCCTGGAATTGGATGCACTTGTCGGAAAAGCTTTCACGTCATGAAGCGAGTTTGAATGATATTCGAAACTGTTTGCACAGCTATTCACAATATCCAAATCAAGCAATTAAATTATTCTTTACCAGTAATCATGATGAAAATAGTTGGAATGGTACTGAGATAGAAAAATATGGTGCAATTTCAAAAGCATGGTCTGTTTTTTCAGCTACCTGGAAAGGCTTACCATTAATTTATAGCGGTCAGGAAATACCTAATAAAAAACGATTGGCATTTTTTGATAAAGATGAAATTGATTGGACTAAGCCATTGGAGTTGGAAAACTTTTATTCCACACTATTGCATATTTGCAATTCCAATAAAGCGATTTCGGAAGGAGAAACTTTTATTCTCCCTTCACAAAATGATGATGCACTATTTGCATTCATGAGAAAATCAGGAGAAGATACTATTCTTGTAATTTTAAATTTATCTGATAAGAACAGATTAAAAATTCAAGTGTCGCATGGTTGGTTGGATGGAAAATTTGAAAATGTTTTTTCTGGATTAAAATTTCAATTTAAACCAGGAGAAGAATTTGAACTACAGGGTGGTGAATTTTTTCTTTATAAGAAAGCGTAAAGAAAATTCAAAATTCAAAAGTCAAAAACGAATAAGGCAATTTCGAAATATAAAAAGCCTCCAAATTAGACTGCCCCATCAAGTGTCTAACTTTTTTGGGCCAGTCTATAATCAGAGGCTTTTTTGAATTTTGAATTTTAATTTTTGACTTATTCTATTCTTCCTTTAAATTCAACGGATACGCATAGGAGCCTTCATATCCAGGATAAACACCTTCTAATCTTACTGTTCCACCTTTGGATGCAACCAGGATACTTTTTAATTCATCTAAATTTTTAACTTCCTGGCCATTCACACTCGTGATGATAAATCCATCCTGCATTTTTGTATTTTTCAATAAACCAGTGCCAATTTTTTTAACCACAACGCCACCTGATAACTCATTGGCAGCAGCTACTTTTTTGTCAACGTTTTCTAGTTCGCCACCTATTTGATCCATGATGGAACTGTTTTTTACGATATCAGTATTTCCTGCTTTATTTTTCAAAGTAAGATTTACTGTATTTTCTTTGCCAGCTCTTTTATAGGTAAGTAATATTTTGTCACCTGGTTTGAAACGAGTAATCTGTTCTTGTAATTCTGGGCCATTGGTTACATTAGTACCATTTACTTTTGTAATGATATCGCCTTTCTTTATTCCTGCGGCATTTGCAGATCCGCCAGCTGGAACCCCTGTTACAAAAACACCTTCCCCTTCTTTATATGGAATTCCCAATTCTTTTTCAATCGCTTTTATTTCTTCTTCAGATAAGTTATCGTTTAAAAAATTAATTCCGATATAACCTCTTTGCACCGTTCCGAACTTTACAATATCAGTCACAATCTTTTTGGTAATATTAACTGGAATAGCATAAGAATATCCAGCATATGAACCCGTGGGAGAAGCAATGGCAGAGTTGATTCCAATTAACTCTCCACTTGTATTAATCAATGCCCCACCGCTATTTCCTGGATTTACTGCAGCATCTGTTTGAATAAATGATTCAACCGGACTGGCACTTTGTTGCTTATTGATATTTATAGATCTAGATTTTGCACTTACGATTCCAGCTGTTACTGTTACATCTAAGCTTAGTGGATATCCAATTGCCAAAACCCATTGTCCAAGTTTTACATCATCGCTATTGCCATATACTAAATAAGGGAATCCCTTTCCTTCAATTTTAATTACAGCGATATCGCTACTTGGATCTGCACCAATTACAGTAGCCTTGTATGACTTTTTATTAGGAAGTGTTACATTAATTTCATCAGCACCATCAACCACATGATTATTGGTAACGATATAACCATCTTCCGTAATCAGAACACCACTTCCACTAGCTCTTTGTTCTGGCATTACTCTTGGTCCACCAAAGAAATCTCCAAATGCATCATCACCTCCAAAGAAATCTTGAAACGGATTTCTCTGACGCTGATTATTGGCAACCTGCTTTGATTTTGTTCTCGTTTTAATGTGAACTACTGCTGGTGTAGCACTTGTTGCTGCAGGAGTAAAATCTACAGGTGTTCCAGGTGAATTATTACCTGTAAATCCAACATAATTCACAGGTAATTTGCCTGCTTCCTGTGTGCCAGCATATTGGTGTTCAATTATTTTTCCGTATCCCCAAACACTTGCAACTGCTGTGGTAGCACTGATTGCAATAATGGCTAAAATGTTTTTCAAGTTCATAATCCTATTTTTTTTCAGTTATTTCAAATTCTATGCCTTTCAATTGGCAATTAAATAAACCTGATGAAATGACAGGTTACCCTTTATCTCTTTTAACAATTTTTTACGGATAAAGCCTGCATTTGTACCCAATAAATGTAGGCTAGTTTAATCGCTTAAAAGTATGAATAATGTTAAATTGAATTTATATACTTGTTAAAAAACGCATCGTGTCAATTCCGTCGGCATAATCAAATAGGCCAGGGCTTTGAGCCGTTCCAAAAGCTAATTGTCCATGCCCCAGTACACATTGAATTTCTTCGTTTTCTTTTAAGGCGTCTAATATGATTGCACTGTCTGAATATTTTTCATAGTGGATCTGGCTAACTGGCGAATAAGCTGCAATATTTTCAGTTAAAATGATAGAATCATTATTCATATAATAGCGGTTACTCATTATTAGAATGGCTAAATGGTAATCGTAATTGTGTTTGTATTTATGAAAATCTATATAGTGTTCATATTTCCTTAATACATTCAGAAGCGGAAGGAAATCATAGTTTTCAGGGACAAATATTTTTGTAATGTTTCTGCAGCCGAGCCCAAAGTATAATTGTATATCATCTGCCAAAGCACTCAATTCTTCTGGTGATTCAGTTCCATCCAAGATGGCTACGGAGGTTCTGTTTTTTCGAATAATATTGGGGTACTTGCCAAAATAATATTCAAAATACCGGCTTGTATTATTGCTGCCTGTGGCAATATAGGCATCACAACCTTTCAGATTTTCAGCAAATTGAATCCAATCAGCAACTTCAGCATTCCATGAAACCATTTCAGCTACTATGAATTTTATGAGTATGCTATCCTTTGAAGAAGGTTTAATGGTGGTTTTATGCCCCGTAACGAAGCAACATAGCAGATCGTGAAAACCAACAAGAGGAATATTTCCTGCCATCACCAGCCCTATATTTTTTGGGTTAGGGTTTATTTCAGGGATCGAATAATGACTTATCCAATTGTTTAAAGCTTTTTCGGGCAAAAAATTGTCAGAAATGTTTTTGATAGAAAGCTCAACAAATTCAGGGATAAACCATGGATTTTCGCGACAAGCCCTTTCCTGACACTCGAGCCATAAATCGGTTGGTTGCAAAAAAAATTCCCTTAATCGTAATAATATTTGAATTCTAGTTTGTAAAGTCATCAGTCAACCGTAATTTTGAACTGTAAATGTAGTTACAAACTCAACAAACCAATTTTGTATGGCTATTAAAATAACAGATGAATGCATTAATTGCGGGGCATGTGAACCCGAGTGTCCTAACAACGCAATCTATGAAGGCGGTGTAGAATGGGCTTTAGCAGACGGTACAACCGTAAAAGGTTCTTTTACATTATTAGATGGTACTGCAGCAAGTGCAGATCAGCGTTTTGCTCCTCTTAGCACAGATACGTATTATATTACTCCAAACAAGTGTACTGAGTGTCAGGGTTTCCATGAGGAACCACAATGTGCTTCAGTATGTCCTGTTGACTGTTGTGTTCATGATGAAGCATACCAAGAAACTGTTGATGCTTTAATGGCTAAAAAAGATGCTTTACACAGTTAACACTTAAGAATGTGCTAAACTTTTTGCCATGAAATACTTGCAAATTGAGAAAGCTTATTCTAACTTTATAGTACTTTAATTATTGCCATTAAAACGGCAATATCTTGTAACAGCGGGTGATATTTCCCGTTAACGTGAGCTGAAGAGACGGAGAGTTTCTTCAGCTTTTTTTATATTAAGACGCCATTTTGCCCTTGTTATTTTGGCAGTTATATTTGTTATATATATTGAAAAGCATGAAAAAAAAGATTGCCCTTGTTACTGGCGGATTGAGTGGAGAAGCGCAGATTAGTTATAAAAGCGCTATCACAGTATCCAATAATACGGATAGAGAAAAGTACGATTTGTATAGAATTGATATTAATGATAAAGGTTGGTGGTACGAACCCGTAAATGGAGAAATTTCAGCAGTAGACAGATCTGATTTTTCTGTTATTGATAATGGACAAAAAATTCGGTTCGATGCAATTTTAATGTGTATCCATGGTACGCCAGGCGAAGATGGAAAATTGCAAGGGTATTTCGACATGTTACATTTGCCCTATACCAGTTGTGATGCAGCAACTTCTGCACTTACCTTCAATAAAAGATATACAGTTGCTGTTGCTTCTTTTGCAGGTATTGATGTTGCAAAGTCATTACACCTTTTCAAACATACCCCTATCACAAGCAAAGCCATTTTAGAACAATTGCAAATACCGGTTTTTGTGAAACCTAATAATGGCGGAAGTAGTATTGGGATGAGTAGGGTGGATTTGGCAAATGAATTGGATGCTGCAATTGAAAAAGCTTTCAAGGAGGATGATCAAATATTAATAGAAGAGTTTATCAGTGGAAGAGAATTTACCATTGGGGTCTTTAAATCAAATGGCACTATTACTGTTTTGCCAATTACAGAAATTAAAACGAATAATACCTTTTTCGATTTTGAAGCTAAGTATTTAGGAAAAAGCGAAGAAATTACACCAGCTATTATTTCTGAAGAAATGTTTGAACAGTTAACTACTGCTGCCAAGCGCGTATACGAAGTGATGAATTGTAGGGGAGTAGTGCGCATAGATTTTATTTACAATGAAGAAAAAGCAAAACCTTTTATGCTGGAAGTGAATACAGTTCCTGGTCAGAGTGACGCCAGTATTATTCCACAGCAGGTTCGTACAATGGGTTGGAAATTGACAGATTTTTATACTGCTATAATAGAAGAAGCGTTAAAATAAATAAGAAATTACCAAATCCTTATGGATGGAATTGGTAGTTTCATTTAAATAAAGGAATTTCCCAATATTATTTCCAAATTCAATTCTGTGTTTAAATACATCACAAGCAAGCCCTTATGGGCAAATATTCTGGCAGCAATCGGACTTATCGTATTGTTGGTAGTACTGTTTTTTCTTTCCTTGTCATGGATCACAGGATTTGGGAAATCGGAAAAAGTGCCAAGTGTAGTTGGACAAAACGCTACAGCCGCAAAGAAAATTTTAGAGGATAAAGGTTTTCATGTGGCATTACAGGATTCTGTATATGTTGATAGTGTTGCAAAATTGGCGGTAGTTCGTCAATCACCTGAACCAGACGCTATAGTTAAACAAGGAAGAACAATTTATCTGACCATCAATAGAAGTTCGGCACCAATGGTTGATATGCCTAATTTGGTTGGATTCTCAATTAGAAGTGCTGAAATGTATTTACAAAGTCTTGGACTTAAATTGGGAATGATTAATTACAAACCAGATATTGCGCGCAATGCAGTATTAGAGCAGACTTTGAATGATATTGAAGTAAAGCCAGGCGCCAAAATTCCTTTGGGAAGTTCTATTGGGTTGGTATTGGGTAGTGGTGTTGGCGGTGGTGATTTTGAAGTGCCTAATTTAATAGGGATGACTTTAGTAGAAGCAAAAAGTTGGTTAACCTCTTTAAGTCTTAATATAGGATCTATTATACCTGTAGGCACAATTGCAGATACGAATGCCGCATTTATTGTTAAGCAAAGTCCCGATGTTTATATCGAAACAGTTCCTGGTCAGAGATCATCCAACAAAATTAGAAGCGGTCAGTTATTAGATATTTATATTAGTGCAGTGGCACCCATAAAAGATACAGTTCAAGCACCTATCAATCAATAAACAATCAAATTTATATTTACATGCAAACCATTTCTGTAGAAGCCTTAAAAGAAAAAATCGACTCCGGCGAAAAAATCAACTTAGTAGATGTGAGAGAACCACATGAACACGCTGACTTTAATATTGGTGGAATCTTGTTACCATTAGGTCAGGTTCAAACATTGAACATCGATGCAATTGAAGATTTGAAAAATGAAGAAGTATATATCTATTGCCGAAGTGGTAATAGAAGCGGTCAAGCTTGTATGATGCTTGAAACAGCTGGCTTTACAAACCTCATCAATGTATCAGGTGGAATGTTAGCCTGGCAGGATAGAATTGTAAAATAAATTTACAGGTATATAAAAAAAGCTCGTTGATGATTTTCAACGAGCTTTTTTTTGAATTATTAATTTTTAATTTAAAAATTGATATTTAAAGAGAGCATAAAGTTTGTTCCAGCCATTGGGTAATATCCATTTTCATTGACTCTTGCATTATTGTAAATATAACTATAGGCATATCCGTTGGGCTGATATTTTATGTTAAATAAATTATTCAATTGACCAATAATATGCCACTCTTTAAAGAGTTTATTTTTAAGAGTATATGATAACCTAAGATCTTGTGTAAAGTATGCATCAAGTTTACTTGATTCATTTTGGGCATTATCCATGTATTGTTTTCCAACATACTTGTTCAATAAACTTATGTCAATATTCTTAATCAAAAGCAGATTGAAACTAAGGCTAGCAATGGTGTTAGGCGAAAATGATATATCAGTATTATGATGATCAATTGCATTTTGTGCACCATTATCATAGTTATCAATATATTCTGTGTAGGATTGAATTTTATTTTTACTAAATGTGAGGTTGCCAACAACATTTAACCATTTAGCAAGTACTGCAGTGGCTTGCAATTCTAGGCCAAGGCGATAACTTTTTGGTACATTCGTTCTCGTATAAGATCCTACATCATTTATTTGCCCGGTTAATACTAATTGGTTGATGTAGTTCATATAATAAACAGTTGCGCCATAATGAAAATTCTGAGTTCGTTTTTCTAAACCGAATTCAAAATCATGCAAAGATTCTTGTTTAGGCTGGCTGACTAAACTAGCTTGAAAGTCATCTCTATTGGGTTCTTTATTTCCCAGCGCATAACTCAAATACCCCTGCCATCCATTATAAGAATAAGTGATACCCGCTTTCGGATTCAAGAATTGGAAATTTCTGTGGATTGAAAGATTGGCATTTCCTTCAAATCCTTCCATTTGATGATTTACATTTCTGTATTGCACATCAATAAAACTTTGCCATTTGTTATTAAACTTATGCATCCATTTTGTATAAAAATTTGCATCCCATTTTGTTGCAGGAAAGTCATAATAATGGTAATCAGGAGAAACTTTACCGATTTGCATCCAAATAATATTACCAAAATGTGTTCCTTCATATTTTGTCCAACCTCCGCCAAAAGTTAGTTCATCATGCTCTGTTTTATATTGCAATGAGGCAATCTGTCCAAAGAAATTATTATCTAACCAACGCTGCCTAATTAAATCGGTTGTGGCATAAGTGGTATTACCATCTACTTGATCGGGTAATCCATAATCGGCATAGTTTTGATCTGCTTTATATTCTTCGTAATAACCCTTCCCCTTCGTTAAAAATACAGCTGTACTGAAAGCCCAGTTGGTATTAAACTTGTGATTGAAGAATAATTGATAATGGGTTTGCGTATAATTATCAGTTTGGTTCTCATAAGGAGTACCTGGTTTCTCCGTACCTGCCGGATTATATCTGCGATCAATTAAAAGTTGAGATTCAGAAATACCATACCATGATTGGTATGTTTTTTCTTTTCCAGAAAATATATTTAGACGTAAGGATGAATTTTGATTCACATAAGCAGCACTAACATAGAGCGATTTTAAATCAGAACTGGCGCGATCAACATAGCCGTCACTACTAATTTTACTTATTCTGGCATCAATGGTAAAATGATGCGCAATTAATCCTGTACCGAATTTCAATGTGTTTTTCCAGGTGTTAAAAGAACCAAAACTATTATTGAGTTCTGCATACGATTTTTCATTGAACTCATTGGTAGCTAAATTTAGTGTAGCACCAAAAGCCCCAGCGCCGTTGGAAGACGTTCCCACGCCTCTTTGTATTTGAATACTATTAATGGAAGATGCAAAATCAGGTAGGTCCACAAAATAGGTACCCATGCTTTCTGCATCATTATAAGGGATGCCATTGAGTGTAACATTAATTCTGGTTGCATCAGAACCTCTGATATGAATTCCAGTATAACCTACTCCATTTCCTGCATCCGAATTGATTACAGTTGAGGGAGTTTGATTTAATAAAAAGGGAAGATCTTGCCCTGTATTTACTAATGCAATTTGTTCTTTACTAATATTTGTTTTCGTAAAGGGTGCAGAAGCAGATGCCCTTGTAGCTCTGACTTCTAGGGGCTGCAAGTAGAAAGAATTTCCATCTAAAGCTATTTCCAGGTTAATGGTGGAACCTGTTACTTCTACTTCAGTTTGATATGGCCGATAACCAATACTGTTAATTGTAAAAGTGTATTTTCCTTTTGTAAAATTTACAAATTGAAAAACGCCATTGTTGTCGCTTAGTAATTGCGACTTACCTAGCGTAACTACAGCTCCTGATATTGGAGCTTTACTAGTGGCATCGGTAATAATGCCTTTAACGGTTGTTTTGTTTGCTTGGCCAATTGCGAAGCATGAAAGGAATACAATGATGGTTGTTCCCAAAAACTTTTTCATTTTTAATGATTTTAAAAGTTAATAATGGAAACAGGGATAGCTAATGGAGAGGATCTGTAGAACAGTACACCTTCCCTTCGCAGGAATTACCCTGTTCAGGTTCGACGGGTATTATCTCAGCCATTCGATATGTTCCGAACAGCACCCCGAGGAATGTCTGGTGCAAAAATAGCTATTCAGATTATAAAACCAACTGTAACTTTATCACATCAATAACGTTGAATACAAAACATCTCTCATGAAAAAGCTATCTATACTGTTGTTCTTGCTTGTGGGTATTTATCAGGTGCAGGCACAAAATGGTAAGAATTTAGTTTTCGATGCAAATGCCGAGGTTCGATCTGTAAAAGGGTTTACTGGGGTAGAAGTATCAGGAGCAATTGACCTTTACTTGTCGCAAGGCAAAGAAGAAGCAGTGGCAATTAGTGCTAGCAATCCCGAGGCGCTTTCACGAATTAAAACGGAGGTAAGAAATGGGAAACTTCATATTTATTTCGACGGTAGTGGCTGGAACTGGAAAACCTGGAGTAATAATAATAAAATGAAAGCCTATATCACTTTCATTGAATTGCACAAATTAGAGGCTTCTGGCGCGTGCAATATTAAAACTGCTGATATGATTAGTTCTGACGATTTGAAAATTCAATTGTCTGGTGCCAGTGATTTTACTGGGGAAGTAAAAGCAATTAAACTTAAATTAGATGCCAGTGGTGCCTCGAATTTCAGGGTTTCTGGTACTGCCGAAAATGCGAGTATTGATGCATCTGGAGCATGTGATATCAAAGCGTATGAACTAAAAACAGAGTATCTTAAAGTAGATGCATCTGGAGCCTCCGTTGTTAGGATCACTAATAATAAAGAACTGAGTGCCGAAGCCAGTGGTGGAAGTACTATTTTTTATAAGGGCGCTGGGTCGATTAGGGATATTAGTACCAGTGGAGGTGCATCAGTAAAAAGAAAATCAGACGAATAAACCAAATATTTTTGGAAAGTAAGCCTTCAACCCCTACTTTTGCAACCCATTAAGAGAGGTGTTAGGGTAGTGGAAAAGAAATCTTAATGAAAAAGCGATAATTAGATTAATCTTATATCGCGAGATAGAGCAGCGGTAGCTCGTCGGGCTCATAACCCGAAGGTCGGAGGTTCGATCCCTTCTCTCGCAACTTAAAAGGCCTCTATTGAGGCCTTTGTTATTTTGTACCTTTATCAGATGAAAGTAGGTTTTGTAAACATATTTGGTAAGCCGAACGCCGGGAAAAGTACGCTGATCAACGCTTTGATTGGGGAGAAAATGGCTATTACATCACCGAAGGCACAAACTACCCGTCATCGTATCAAGGCTTTCTTAAATTCTCCGGGGGAGTATCAGATTATTTTTTCTGACACACCTGGAATTATTGATCCTCAATATAAGTTGCACGAGCACATGATGACGTCTGTGAAAAGTGCATTAGAGGATGCGGATATAGCATTACTGATCGTGGACGCAAATGAAGATTTAGAGGAGATAGATGCCATCTTTCAGAAACTACGTTTAAAAGTTCCGGCATTAATAGTGCTGAACAAAATAGATAAAGCAGGGAATGGGAGAATTGCTTTGGCCGAAAAATTCTTTTCCGAAAAAAGCTATTGTAGTAAGATCGTTAAGATCTCTGCATTACAGAAAGTGCATTTGAATAAATTACTGGCAGCAATTTTGGAATTATTACCAGAAGGGCAGCCATTTTATAGTGAAGAGGATCTGAGTGATTTGCCTACAAAATTCTTTGCATCAGAAATGATCAGAGAAAAAATTTACCAATTGTTCGGAGATGAAATTCCTTATCATACTGCTGTACTGATTAATGAATTTAAAGAAAGGGATGATATCGTTAAAATTCAGGCAGACATTATTGTTCAGCGTGATACACAGAAGTTTATCATCATTGGGGAAAAGGGCAAAATGATTAAAGAAATTGGAACATTAGCAAGAAAAGATATTGAGCAGTTTATCGATAAAAAAATATTTCTAGAATTGTTTGTAAAAGTGCGACCTAAATGGCGCGATAATGACTTACAATTAAAAGAGTACGGATATAAATAATGGTTAGCTTGAATTTTCAGGTAACTAACATAAAAACATTATTTAAGGAGGATTTATTATGAGTTATACAGTAGCAATTGTTGGAAGACCCAATGTTGGAAAAAGCACTTTTTTCAACCGTTTACTCGAACAGCGTAAAGCGATTGTGGATGATGAGAGCGGAGTTACGCGTGATCGTCAGTATGGTGTTACAGATTGGAATGGTAAAACTTTCAATGTGGTGGATACAGGGGGATTTGTACCTAATACCGATGACATTTTTGAAAGAGAAATCAGAAAGCAAGTTAAAATTGCAATTGAAGAAGCAAACAGCGTCATATTCATGGTGGATGTAGTAACTGGTATTACTGATCTGGATGAAGTAATGGCTGATATGTTACGCAGAACACCCAAACCAGTTTATTTGGTGGTGAATAAAGTAGACAATAGTACCCGTCAGTTAGATGCCACTGAATTTTATAGCCTGGGTCTAGAAAACACTTTTTTTGTAAGCAGTATTACAGGAAGTGGCACTGGGGAAGTGCTTGATGCAGTAACAGCAGCTATGAAGGAGGAAGATTCCGACGAAACTTTGCGTGATAATGAACTGCCAAAGTTTGCTATAATTGGTCAGCCCAATGTAGGAAAATCATCTTTGCTTAATGCATTGATAGGTGAGGATAGAACAATCGTGAGTGATATTGCCGGAACAACCCGTGATACCATCCACACACACTATAAAATGTTTCAGAAGGAATTCATGTTGATTGATACAGCCGGAATCCGTAAAAAAAGTTCTGAAAAAGACGATCTTGAATTTTATTCCATCATTCGTGCCATTAAAGCAATGGATGATGCGGATGTATGTTTGCTTTTGATAGATGCAAAAAAAGGAATTACTGCTCAGGACGTAAGCATATTTAGTTTAGCTACAAGAAAAGGTAAAGGAATAGTGGTACTTGTAAACAAATGGGATTTAGTAGAAAAAGAAACTAATACCGCCCGTGATTACGAAAAATTATTGAAGACAAAATTTGCACCTTTTACAGATGTGCCTATTTTGTTTATTTCAGTGCTTGAAAAAACAAGGATTTTCAAAGCAATTGAATTGGCAATCGAAGTAAATGATAATCGTAATCGTAAGATCCCTACTTCTCAATTGAATGATATCATGCTTAAAGCAGTAGAAGCTTACCATGCACCTGTGGTAAGGGGGAATACGGTAAAAATCAAATACATCACTCAGTTACCAACAGCAGTACCATCTTTTGCATTCTTTACCAATTATCCAGAAGATATCAAACCAGCTTATAAAAACTATCTAGAAAATCAGCTTAGATTGAAGTTTAAACTAACAGGGGTACCTATTCGCATATTTTTTAGGAAAAAATAGTAAATATTGACGAAAAAAATATATGTTATTAAATTTGTTAATTATTAACTGCCCTATATCTTTGCGCCATTAAAAAATAATAAAACAAAATTTACAATGAAAAAAGTATTCGCAATTTTGGCTGTAGCAGGTGTAATGGCTGCTTGTAACAATGGTGAAAACAAAGAAGTTAAAGCTGATACTCCAGTAGTAAAAGTTGATTCTTCTGCTGCAAAGGTTGACACTGCTGCTAAAGCTGCTGTTGATACATCTAAAAAAGCTGCAATCGACACTACTAAGAAAAAATAATCAGTAAATTGTAGAACTACTTTATTGTATTTCTTCTATTATACTTATTTGAGAAGGATCCTCCCGAAATTCGGGAGGATTTTTTTTGTGTCAGTTTGTACAAAATGAACCATTTCTATGGCAGTGGCACCAATATTGCAATATTCAGCTTTCCTTTGTTTATTAATAGTAATCGAAGGACTGTGACAAATTGACCAAAGAATTTAACCATGTTGAAAGAAAATTTGTTTTTCCGTTCGGAGGATGATACCGATTTCATGCCGATTATTCCGATTAATGAGAATGATAGTGATCAGGATAAAAACTTGATCATTCCAGACATTTTGCCCATTCTGCCACTACGAAATACCGTTTTATTTCCAGGGGTGGTATTGCCCATTACTGTTGGAAGGGATAAAAGTATAAAGGCTGTAAATGATGTTTATAAGCTGGATAAACTAATTGGGGTACTGGCTCAAAAAGATGCCAATATCGAAGAACCTGCACCCGGTGATTTATGTAGTATTGGCACTGTTGCTAAAATTGTGAAATTGATCAAAATGCCAGATGGTGGAACCACCATTATTATTCAAGGGAAAAAGCGATTTGAACTTCTTGAAATGCAAACGGAGGATCCTTATTTTAAGGCTTCAATTCGATTGTTGGATGATGATGTGCTTCCTGTTTCTGAGGATTTTAAAGCCCATATTAGTAGCATTAAAGATCTTGCTGCACAGATCATTCATTTGTCGCCAAACCTACCTACAGAAGCTTCGATCATCTTAAAAAATATTGAAAATCCTTCTTTTCTGATCAATTTTGTAAGTAGTAATTTAAATAGCGATTTAGTTGAAAAACAAAGCCTGCTTGAAATACACGATATATATAAACGTTCAGAACGCTTGATTCATATATTGAATAGAGAACTACAATTTGCCGAGCTCAAAGACAAAGTTACTAGCAAAACAAGAACAGAGATCGACAAACAGCAGCGTGAATACTTTTTACAACAACAGTTGAATAGTATTAAAGACGAATTGGGTGGCGATAGTAATGATCGGGAAATTGCCGATATGAAGAAAAAAGCAGAAGCAAAAAAATGGCCTGAATCAGCTAAAGTTCTTTTCAAAAAAGGAATTGAAAAACTGGAGAGGATGAATGCTTCTACTCCCGATTATTCAATTGTATACAATCACTTAGATTTAATGTTAGACCTTCCCTGGGAAGATTATTCTGCCGATAACTACGATTTAAAGAACGCACAAAAAGTGCTGGACAAAGACCATTATGGTATGTCTAAAATCAAAAGCAGAATTATAGAATACCTGGCAGTCCTAAAATTGAAGGGAGATATGAAGAGTCCGATTCTTTGTTTTCTCGGACCTCCCGGAATAGGTAAAACCTCTTTAGGACGTTCTATTGCGCATGCCATCGGTAGAAAATATGTACGTGTTAGTTTGGGTGGTTTACATGATGAGAGCGAGTTACGTGGACATCGTAAAACATATATCGGTGCTATGCCTGGCAGGATTATTCAACAAATCCGAAAGTGTAAATCATCTAATCCTGTTATGATTTTGGATGAGATCGATAAAATTGGAACTGATGGAAGAAGCGATCCTTCTTCAGCATTGTTGGAAATTTTAGACCCGGAACAAAACCATACTTTTTACGATAATTACTTAGAATTAGAATACGATTTAAGCAAAGTATTATTTATAACTACGGCTAATAATATTCAAAACATTCAACCTGCATTACGCGATCGTTTAGAAATTATTGATCTTAGTGGTTATGCAATAGAAGAAAAAGTAGAAATAGCTAAAAGGCATTTATTGCCGAAACAAAGAGAAGCGCATGGGTTAGACAAAATCAATTTTAAATTAAGTGATAAAGTATTGGAGAAAATAATCGAAAGTTATACTCGTGAAAGCGGTGTAAGAGAATTAGATCGCCAACTTGCTTCCATTATGCGCTTTCAAGCAAAAGAATTTGCAATTAAAAATAAAGTCAAGTCAGTACTTACGAGTACCGATGTGGAAAAAATATTAGGTCCAACACGTTATAGCAATGAAATATATAAAACAGCGAATATGGCTGGAGTTGCTGTTGGTCTTGCCTGGACTTATGTTGGTGGAGATATCTTATTTATAGAAGCGATTCTAGGAGATGGTAAAGCAGAAATGAAATTGACTGGTAATCTCGGAAATGTGATGAAAGAAAGTGCAAGCACTGCTTTAAGTTACTTGCAGGCAAATGCCAGAAAGTTTGGAATTGATCCTGAAATGTTTGCTAAAAAAACAATTCATATTCACGTTCCTGAAGGGGCTACACCTAAAGACGGACCAAGTGCTGGGGTTACAATGCTCACTGCATTGGCTTCTGCTTTCACTGGTAGAAAGGTAAAGCCTTACCTAGCTATGACCGGAGAAATTACATTGAGAGGTCAGGTGTTGCCTGTAGGTGGAATTAAGGAAAAAGTGTTAGCCGCAAAAAGAGCTGGTTTGAAAGAGATTATTATGTGTGCCATGAATGAGAAAGATGTCTTAGAAATCGATAGTAATTTCATCTCAGGGGTTCAGTTTCATTTTGTGAAAACGATGCAACAGGTTCTTGAACTTGCTTTAGTTTAATACATAATATTTTATTTTTTAATCCCCCAGAAATGGGGGATTTCTTTTTTTGAAAGAAGGCTACTTGTTTCTCCTTAGATTTGAATGAGAATAAACAGTATGAATCGTATTATTTTTTTGCTTTTGTTTTTTGCGGCTAACAAGGCCGAATCTCAAACGCTTGGAGGTAATGCCGTCTTTAATTTTCTAACACAACCTAATACTGCCCAGCTTGCTTCATTGGGTTCTGTAAACGTGAGTACTATCAGTAATGATGTGGGAATGGCATTTTCCAATCCAGCACTTTTACGCGATTCGATGCATCAGCAAATATCCAGCACTTTTTACAGCTTTGCAGAAGGAGTGAAGCAGTATGGCATGCAAACTGCTTTTCATGTTTCAGGTATCCATTCAAATCTTGGAATTGGAGTGCAATATCTTGATTATGGCAGCATCACACAAACTGATGCATCTGGAAATATTCTTGGTAATTTTCGACCCTCAGATTATGTAGTACAGCTCATGTATTCAAAACAATACAAAGAGAAATGGTGGATTGGTTTCAATACAAAATTCATTAATTCTAATTATGGAGTTTATCGTTCCAATGGAATTGCAATGGATGCAGGCATAGCATATTACGATAAAGAGAATCAATTACAGGTTTCCGTAGTTGCAAAAAATATGGGAACACAACTTAAAACTTATACTGGCTCTGGAACTAAAGAAGAACTGCCATTTGATCTGCAAGCGGGAATTACAAAACGTTTATTAAATGCCCCTTTACAATTTTCTTTAACAGCCCATCATTTACATCGGTTCGATATTTTTTATAATGATACATTATTTAATGCGCTGGAAGGAGATAGCAGGTTTGGAACAAAAAATAGTTTTGAGAAAATAATGGCTCATTTAGTTTTCTCTACAGATATTTTTCTTAGTAATCAGTTTCAAATAACTGCAGCCTTGAATTTAATGAGGAGACAAAGTTTGAATGCATATAACATTACAAACGGACTTAATGGCTTTAGTCTTGGGTTTGGAGTACTGTTAAATAAATTACATATTCGATATGCTACCGGCTTCTACCAGCAGAATTTATTTCACCAGATTTCTCTGAATTTTAATTTGAAAGGAGATCCTCTTTAAGATTGTAAAGGCCTTTCTTGTAAGGCTTTATCTATGATGTAATGGTGATGATCTACATGATCGATGGTGAAATACAACATTTCTCTCCATGTGATTTTTCCTAACAACGGATGTGGTAGAATGCATTGGTCTAATTCTTCTTCTGTGAAATGCTCAATGCCTTTGTTTATTTTATTAATGATTAAACCAAGTTCTTGAATCAAAGCATCTTTTTTATCAAAACCAATTACTGGAGGAATAAAATTACCTGTTGCCTTTGCGCCAGCTGCTATTTTATCCTCATATTTTTTTACGAGTTCTTCAAAACTCAAGGAAGGTCTATTAGCCTTTCCAAAAACCAGCTTTAATATAAAGCGAGGTAGCTTCACAGCTAATATCAATGGTTTTGTGGATCGTACAATATGATCAAGTTGCTGACCGGCTGACCATTTTTCTGGCATGGCATATAAATATTCAGACTCAGTCAGAATATTCATATAATTTGAAAAGCGCTGATGATTCTCATTCATAGCCTCAATCAAATCATACTTGTTCATAGAAGAAAATTTATATTGTAAGTTAAGAATTCTTGTTAAAACTTATAGGGGCAGCTAAAAAGAAATACTCTTTACCTGTTTCATAATTTTTTTCAAACTCAGTAAAGGATAATTCTTTTTTGGTATGGCGCCATCCTTTTAGAGTGTAAATCCGGTATTCAAAAATTTCATTGAATAACTGATATATATCTGAGGCATTGAAACCATAAAGCTCACCCCCAATTTTACCGCATTCAAATAAAATAATAGGCTTAGAATGTCTGATTGCTTTTGATGCTCCTTTTAATACATTCCATTCGCCACCTTCTACATCAATCTTTATTAAACTAATCTTTTCAAATTCATCGATCATATTATCCAATAAATCTGTGGCTACTTCAATTGTTTCCTCCTGATGGGAATTTTTGTATGGCCTTTTTTTTAAGCCACTCAAAGCCGTGTTGGTAGTTACATGATTAAAGATGCTGATGCCTTTTTCATTACTCAAGGCAATGGGGAAAATTATTGCTTGATGGCCGTATTTTGATTTTAACTGTTGATATAGACTGGGAATAGGTTCAAAAGCATAATGTTTAGCAAGAGGTGCAGTTTTGATCATCCATTTTAAAATTTTTCCCTCATTAGCGCCAATGTCAATACAAACAGAATCTTGTTTGCAATGAGAGGATATGATTTTATGGGTAGATCTATCGTAGACTTCATTTTTACCAATCGCAAATGGTAAAGCAGCTTGTAGCTTCTTGCCTATTTTTTTTATGAGGTTCGAAACTGGCAATTAAATGTTGTTTTTATTATCAAGATAATTCCTCCATTTTTCAATTACAGCTTTCATATCTGTGGGCAATTCAGATTCAAAGAATACCTCTTTTCCTGTGATGGGATGTATAAAACCCAATGTTTTTGCATGGAGCGCACATCTTGAACAGATGGCAAAACAGTTATCTACGAATTGTTTGTAGCGAGTGTAAATAGTGCCTTTTAAAATACGATCCCCTCCATACTCAAAGTCGTTAAAAAGTGTATGCCCAATATGTTTCATGTGCACTCTGATTTGGTGCGTCCTTCCTGTTTCCAGTGTGCATTCTACAAGTGTTACATAATTGAACCGTTCTAAAACCCTATAATGTGTTATTGCATGTTTTCCTATTTCACCTTCCGGATAAACATCAAACATTTTTCTGTATTGTTTATGACGTGCAATATGGCCAACAATTGTTCCCTCATCCTCTTCCACATTACCCCAAACTAGTGCCATATATTTTCGGGAAACAGTATGGTTAAAAAATTGTTTTGCTAATGCAGCTGCAGCTTCTCCGGTCTTTGCTAAAACAATTAAGCCCGTTGTATTTTTATCAATTCGGTGAACTAATCCAAAACGGGGAAGTGTATCTTCATCTAAATGTGGATTTTGTTGTAATAAATAATAAGCCACACCATTTAATAGGGTTCCTGTATAATTGCCAACACCAGGATGCACTACCATATTAGCAGTTTTATTAATTATCAGTAGTGCATCATCCTCATATACAATATTTAGCGGAATATTCTCCGGCTTAAGTTCTGTATGTTCGGGATTGATATAGCTAAGAAATACAATCTCATCTCCAGGCCTTACTTTATAATTCGATTTTACTTTTTTACCGTTTACAGTTAGAAAGCCTGCTTCGATGCCATTCTGAACCTTGTTGCGAGTGGCCCCTTCTAAATGCATTTTGGCAAATTTATCAATCCGCAGAGGCTCTTGACCTTTATCAACTTTAAAGGCTTTGCGCTCATATAGATCTTCTGACCCTTCGTCAGCTACAATGTCAATCTCGTGTTCCATGCCGCAAAAATACTATTGTTACAGGAGATCTACGATTCTTGCTATTGTGCAAGTTGTTTTGTGACTTATTATGTAATTTTACATTATGCAGCAGCAAGTTTGTTTTAAAGATTTAGGCAGTATGCGATACAAAGAAACCTGGGATTATCAGGAGTCTTTGCTAAAGGATAATGCTGATCTTAAAGCCTTGTTTCGAAAAACAGGATTAACTCCTGACGCGATACCTACCAATAATTATTTGCTTTTTGTAGAACATCCTCCAGTTTATACCTTAGGTAAAAGCGGCAAAGAAGATCATTTATTGATTAATGAAGAGACTTTAACAAAAAGGGGGATTGATTATTTCCATATAAATAGGGGTGGGGATATTACTTTTCACGGTCCAGGGCAGTTAGTGGGTTATCCCATTTTAGATTTGGAAAAATTTAAGCCTGATTTGGGATGGTATCTGCGTAGCTTGGAAGAAGTGATCATTTTAACGATGGCAGAATATGGCCTTACTGGAGATAGAAGTTCAGGTGAAACCGGAGTGTGGTTAGACCCTCTTATTCCAGGTAAGGAGCGAAAAATTTGTGCTATGGGCATCAAATGTAGTCGCTGGATTACAATGCATGGCTTTGCATTTAATGTGAATACAGATTTGAATTATTATAACGACATTGTTCCATGTGGAATAGTAGGTAAACAAGTAACTTCTTTACAAAAGGAATTGGGTAAGTCCGTACCCATGGACGAAATACAATATTTGGTGAAGAAAAATTTCGAGCGCGTTTTTGATTGCGCGCTGTTTTCAGAATAATTGAAAAGTGGTTTTAATTTCCCTTTAAAAAAACTTTATTCTTTTCGAGTAGAACATCATCTTTATATAATTCAAACTGGAACCAGCCCCCGTGTATAAAGTTTGTTTTATCAAGAATTAAATCATCCGTTTCAATTTTTTTTATTTGAAACAAATCATTCCCTTTCTCATCCTGAAACTTTACACTATAAACGTGATCAGAGGGATTGTTTACTAAGATTTGAATATAGCCATTGATATTTGTGAACACAAATGGGGATGCCTTCCAATTACTATTGTTTATTGTTGATGCTGTATTCTTATTTATTATTTTTTCCTGTATGCTATGTGTGTTTGAAAAATAGATAGAACCACCCTTAATTGTATATTGAATCCTGTAGAAGGCATTTTTATCATTCGTTAATTTAGTATCTGTATAACTATTCTCATAAAGAGCTGGTTTTTTTGCAGATACAATTGTTTCGAATTTTTTATTGTCGCTAGATCTTTGCACGTTTAATTTTATACAATTCTGATGGGTATTATACCAGCTGATTAAAACTTTACCAGGACTAATATGCTTTATTTTGAATTCAGGCAATACTTCCTGGGCAATAGAGTTTTTACCTAATAGGAGACAGCAGAAAAAGATTACTATGGGATGCTTCATCGGGATACAAATATATTTAATGACAGTATTAAAACGGTAAACTGTTTTCTGGTAACGATAGATTGCCTTGTAAACCACCGCTATGGATTACCAGTACCTTGTCGCCCTGTTTAAAATATTGTTTTTGTAAAAGGTCAGTGATAGCAAAGAGTAGTTTACCTGTATAGACTATATCCGTTGGGATCATTTCCTTATTCCAAAATTCCACCATAAAATCAAGCAGGTCAGACGGATGCTTTGCAAAACCACCAAAATGATAGTTGTGATTCATTTTTAGTCTATACTGATTTTCGGGTGCAGTTAGTTGTAATACTTCATTATCCAGACTAAAGTTGTTTTTTTGAGAACTAATGCCAATTACAGTTTGATGTGACATAGTTCCATTTAAAATTCCTGCGATCATAGTGCCAGATCCAACTGCTGCAACGATATGGGTATATTTTCGAAGGTCTACCTCATCCAAAATACTTGTGGCCCCCTTGGCACCTAAGATTCCATAACCGCCTTCGGGGATCCAATAACGGGTTTGGTCGGCGTTTTGTTCAATTATTATTTGCTTATTCTGGTATTGGGTTCTATTTATAAATTCTAATTGCATCCCGTAAGAAATTGCCGCTTGTAGGGTATGCGATAGTGGATTCGTCTGTTCACCTCTAATAAAACCGACACTTTTTATATTGCGTTCCTGACTGGCGCAAGCTGTGGCAACAATATGATTACTATAAGCACCCCCAAAACTAGCAATTTCAGTAAAGCCTTTATCAATGGCATCTTCCAAATAATAGCGAAGTTTATACCATTTATTACCGCTAATGACAGGATGAATAAGATCAAGCCTTAATAAGTCAATTTGCACTTTTTGGTCAAATCCTAACTGTAGGGTTTGAGTCTTAGCTAAGGAGGTATTTATTTGCACTATTACCGAGTTGGATTTAAAGATTATCAAGTAACTTTATATCGTAAAATTCTATATATTTTTTATGAAACCTACACTTGTAATTTTAGCCGCTGGTATGGCCAGCCGCTATGGTAGTCAAAAGCAGACTCAGTCGTTTGGCCCCAGTGGCGAAACTATCATGGATTATTCAATTTATGATGCAATAAAAGCAGGATTTGAAAAAGTTGTTTTTATCATTAGAGAAGATTTCGCCGAAAACTTTAAAGCCATATTCGAACCAAAACTTGCGGGGAAGATACAAACTGATTATGTGTATCAGCATTTAAAAGCTTTTGTTGGAGATAGAGAAATACCCTCAGATCGCACGAAGCCCTGGGGAACTGCACATGCTGTACTCTGTTGTAAGGGTAAAGTAAATGAGCCATTTGCAGTAATAAATGCAGATGATTATTATGGAACCGATTCATTTGCAAAAGCCTATGATTTTTTAATGAACCAATGTAATGAGCAAACCTATAGTATCATTGGTTATGAGTTGAAAAAAACATTGAGCGATTTTGGAAGTGTAAGCCGTGGGGTATGTGCTATTGATGCGAATCATAATTTGACTGATATCAATGAACGCACAAGTATTTTCCGAAATGGGAAAGGGATCATTACGTATGAAGATGAAACTGGATTGCATGAGGTAAGTGAAGATAGTTTGGTGAGTATGAACTTCTTATGTTTTGCTCCAGGTTATATTGATTTTTGTGAAACATTATTTGCTGAGTTCTTGAATAATGAAAATAATTTAAAGAATATCAAATCTGAATTCTTTATACCGATTGTAACCGGACAGTTTATGAAATCTGGTAAGGGCATTGTAAAAGTTGTTCCAACATCGGCTCAATGGTTTGGGGTAACTTATAAAGAAGACGCACCTCACGTTCAGGCAAGTATTAATAAATTAGTTGCTGATGGTGTTTATCCCAATAATTTGTGGGCATAGAATTGATTGAATAAATTAAAAAACAGAGAACTTTTGTTCTCTGTTTTTTTGTGTCATAGGGTAAAAAAATAACCACTTCTGTGGGAAGTGGTTACAAATATTAAAAAAACAACTGTAATTATTTTTTACTGAAAGCCTTCACATTAAATACGCAGTCAGCAACTTTACTGATTTGTAATTTACGAGAGGTTCCTTTCATGCTTGAATGTGCTGGAATCTTTATGTTTTCAAGATCTGCATTAGCTTCTTTTGCCTCATTTACACATTCGTAAATGTTTTTTGATTTTACTGCAAAAGCAACACCATCAGCTTGAGCCTGGCGTGTACTTAACACACCAATCACTTCGCCATTATTATTCAATACTGGTCCTCCAGAGTTACCCGGGTTTGCACTAATTTGAATTTGGTAGCTTAATGAATCGCCATTAAAACCTGTTTTAGAAGCTAAGTAGCCAACTCCGTATACAATATCATTGCGAGGGTAACCAAGCGTAAATATTTCATCACCAAGATCAGCATTTGATTTGCCGATACTGTATGGTAAAGATTTTAAAGGAGAAAAATCTTCATCGTTGATTTTTAAGATTGCCAGGTCTTTTTTGGTATCTATATGTACGATAGAAGCGTTATACTCTTTCCCTTTACTATCAACAACAACTGCGGCAGTACCTTTCAGTACGTGGGCATTCGTAATAATAAATCCTTTCGCATCAATCAAGAAACCAGATCCTCCACTAATAACGGTAACGCCATTAGGGATTTTACTTTTTACTTCATTGATTAAAGAGCCTTGGTATTGCTGGTTACGTTTTATGATCTCGATGTCCTTGCTCAACTGTTGAATCTGATTGCCATTAACCACAGGTGAGAAATAGGCTACAAGCCCACTTATTACCAATGCAATAACACCACCAACCGATGCAGCAATTGCTGTTACACGTTTATATCTGTTCCATAATTGCACCACTTGTGCTTTTGTAGAAAGTTCACCACCCTCGTTAACATCACCGTTTTCTAATAATTTAGCATGCACTTCGTGAAGTGTATGTTTGATGTTTTGAGTAGCCGCATAATCTTCAATCTGATGCTGGAACAGTTTATGTTCTACCACCATTTGGTCGATCTCGGGGGTTTTTTTGCGAAGGGCTTCGAAAACAGCTACTTCTGTCGGAGACATTTCTCCGGCGAGGTAACTTTCGATGTTTGCAAGTAATTGAATGTCGTCCATGGTACTTAATCTCCGATATTATATTGCGAAAAAAACAATTTTTTCAATCTCATCAGGCATTTGT
>JBAXHC010000006.1:0-63261 GCA_037139075.1 Bacteroidota bacterium | reverse complement strand
AAAATTCAAAATTCAAAAATAGAAAGGGCTAAATATATCAGCATTAAAGATTTTGAAAATATAAAAGCCTCTGATAATTCAGAGGCTTTACTTTTTACTTTTTACTTTTGAATTTTGACTTTTACATTATCCTACCCCGCCATATCCGGAATAACCTCCGATTTATACGCACCAGCATCAAGCTTTGCTTTTGTTTCAGTAAATGCAATAAGGGTTTCATTAATATCTGCATCAGAATGCGCTGCTGTAGGAATTAATCGATAAATGATATGACCTTTAGGGATCACAGGATACACAACTATAGAGCAGAATATTTTATAATTCTCTCTCAAATCCATTACCATTGCTGTGGCTTCCTCTACTCCACCCTTCATATAAACAGGTGTAACTGGAGTATCCGTATTCCCAATATCAAATCCTCTTTCTTTTAAGCCTGTTTGCAATTTCAATGCATTACTCCAAAGTTTTTCTTTAAGTTCAGGTTGGGTTTGTAATAATTCTAAACGCTTCAAATTGCCCAGTACTAATGGCATTGGGACACTCTTAGCAAATATCTGTGATCGAATATTGTATCGGATAAAGTCAATAATTGCTTTATCCCCCGCCATAAATGCACCAATAGATGCCATCGATTTTGCAAATGTTGAGAAATATAAATCAATCGCATCCTGGCAACCTTGTTCTTCTCCAGCACCCGCACCAGTTTTACCAAGTGTTCCAAAACCATGTGCATCATCAACCAATAATCGGAAATTATATTTGCTTTTTAAGGCAGCAATTTCTTTTAATTTACCTTGATCACCCGCCATTCCAAACACCCCTTCTGTAATCACTAGAATACCACCAGC
The DNA here is from genome assembly GCA_037139075.1 of Bacteroidota bacterium. Taxonomy (GTDB): domain Bacteria; phylum Bacteroidota; class Bacteroidia; order Chitinophagales; family Chitinophagaceae; genus Sediminibacterium. Next base: position 62,413 of record JBAXHC010000006.1, on the reverse strand, counting down.
AGGTTGTTTTTCAATTAAAGCCGTGGCTCTTTCCATTTGTTTTTCGAAATCTGCGATATCATTATGCTTGTACACATAACGGTGACCTGTATGTAAACGTAAACCGTCAATAATACAAGCATGAGATTCTGCATCATATACAATTACATCATGTCTGCCGCAAATAGCATCGATCGCACTCATAATACCCTGATAGCCAAAATTCATCAAAATGGCATCTTCCTTATGTTCGAATGCAGCAAGCTTTGCTTCCAACTCCTCATGATAATTACTATTTCCACTCATCATTCGTGCTCCCATTGGTGTTGCTAACCCGTATTTTACAGAAGCTTCGCCATCTGTTTTACGAACCTCAGGATGGTTGGCCAATCCCAAATAATTGTTCAAACTCCATACAATCATTTCTTTTCCACGAAATTTCATTCTGCTCCCTATCTCACCCTCAAGTTTAGGGAAAGCAAAATAACCATGTGCCCTTTCACGGTGCTGGCCCAAGGGGCCGTAATTTTTAACCAGTTTTTCAAATATATCTGCCATAATTACACTATTTCTTAATTCAATAGGGCGCAAAAATAAACTTTTAACGCCTATGGGCAAAGCCATTTATTTAACAAACCTTAATAACCTAATGTTTAAATGAAATAAGCGACCTATGACCTATTTTTGCAACCTTAATATTTGTACATGAAAAGAACCTTGAGTTTTATTTGTTTCCTATTGTGTTTTGCTGGTGCTCATGCACAAACTAAACCCACGGGTGTTCAACGTCCGAAGCTAGTAGTTGGGATTGTAATTGATCAAATGCGTTGGGATTATCTGTATCGATTCAATTCATTATTTGCAGCAAATGGTGGGTTTAAGAGAATGATGGGAGAAGGTTTTACAAGTAATAATACCTTAATTCCTTATGCCCCAACAGTTACAGCCTGTGGACATACTTGTGTGTATACCGGTTCAGTGCCTGCCATACATGGAATTACTGGAAATAATTGGTGGGATAACCAATTAATGAGAAACGTTTATTGCAGTGAAGATAAAACAGTAACCAGTGTAGGAACTACTACAGATGCTGGTCAGATGAGCCCTAAAAACATGCTGACTACAACAGTTTGCGATGAACTAAGATTAGCTACTAATTTCAAAAGCAAGGTTATTGGAGTAGCTATTAAAGACAGAGGATCTATATTACCAGCCGGACATTCAGCAAACGCCGCTTATTGGTATGATAGTAAAACAGGCGACTTTATAACTAGTTCTTATTATATGAATGAATTACCAGCTTGGGTAAATCAGTTTAATAAAAGGAAAATTGTGGATTCATTTTATCAGATTGGATGGAATACAGTTTTAAACAAATCTGTATATACCGATTATGCAACTGAAGATATTAAGGCATATGAAGCAACCCCTTTTGGAAAAGAAATTAATGCCTTTCCATACGATCTTTCAAAATTTAAAGGAAAAGATTATGGCAAAATAGCTACAACACCATATGGCAATAGCTTAACAGTTGAAATGGCTAAAGCCGCAGTGATCAATGAAAAATTAGGCAAGGGCGATGCTACTGATTTCTTAGCAGTTAGTTTCTCCTCACCCGATTATATAGGTCATTCCTTCGGCCCTAATTCTTGGGAAATGGTAGATGACTATGTTAGATTGGATGCAGATTTGGGTAAGCTACTTTCTTTTTTAGACGCATCAGTAGGTAAGAACCAATATACTGTTTTCTTAACAGCTGATCATGCAGTAGCGCATGTTCCAGGTTTTATGAAAGAACATAAATTACCCGGAGGTTTATTTGATGATAATACAACTCGAAAAGAATTGAATGATCAAATCAAGGAAAAGTTTGGAGTAACTACTGCCATTGAGAACTTTTATAATTATCAGGTAACATTGAATCACAATAAAATAGATTCTGCAAAAGCGGATATTGATGCCATTAAAAGATTAATCATTGCTGGACTATTGAAAAAAGAAGCTGTCGCTAATGCTGTTGAAACCAGCAAAATCATGTCGAGTACACTGAATAAAACACAAAGAGAAATGTTTGCGAATGGTTATTATCCTAATCGATGTGGTGATATTCAAATTATATTAAAACCAGGATATATTGAAGGTGGAAGTACTGGAACTACGCATGGACTTTGGGCTCCTTATGATGCGCATATCCCATTGTTATTTTATGGCTGGGGTATTAAGAAAGGAAGTACTAATAAAGAGAATTATATGACCGACATTGCTCCTACTATTGCAGCATTACTAAACATACAAATGCCAAGTGGATCAGTTGGGAAAGTAATCGAGGAAGCAATAAAATAAATTCAAAAGTCAAAATTCAAAAGTCAAAAGGTTTGGAGTATTTTAACCTTTAATTCAAAATATAAAAGCCCCTGAATAATTATCAGAGGCTTTTTTTTTGAATTTTTAATTTTGACTTTCGACTTCTATTTACCTAGTTTCACTTTCAGATTTTGATCCAAAGCATCTAAGAATTCTTCAGTATATAAATAATGTTCTCCGTGATTCATTTTACTTCCATAGATACAAAGAGCTAAGTCTTTAGTCATTTTACCACTCTCAACAGTTTCAACACAAACCTGCTCAAGTGCTTGACAAAAATCAATCAACTCCTGGTTATTATCTAATTTACCACGGAACTCTAATCCTCTTGTCCATGCAAAAATAGAAGCAATTGGATTGGTTGAAGTTGGTCTGCCTTTTTGATGTTCGCGATAGTGGCGGGTTACAGTGCCATGAGCTGCTTCTGCTTCCATTGTTTTACCATCTGGAGTAATTAAAACAGAAGTCATTAAACCTAAAGAACCAAAGCCTTGCGCTACTGTATCACTTTGAACGTCTCCGTCATAGTTTTTACAAGCCCAAACAAAATTGCCATTCCATTTTAAAGCACTGGCAACCATATCATCAATTAAGCGATGCTCATAAACAATCCCAGCAGTTTCAAATGCTACTTTGAATTCGTTTTGATAAACTTCTTCAAAAATATCTTTGAAGCGTCCATCATATTTTTTCAAAATGGTATTTTTTGTAGAAAGATATAGCGGCCATTTTTTTGTTAAAGCCTGATTAAAACAAGCTCTAGCAAAGCCATAAATACTTTCATCAGTATTATACATGGCCAGAGCAACACCATCGCCTTTAAAATTAAATACTTCAAACTCTTGTGTATTACCATCCTCCCCTTCAAATTTGATGGTTAATTTACCTTTCCCTTTTGTAACAAAATCAGTTGCACGATACTGATCACCAAAAGCATGTCGACCGATACAAATTGGGGCGGTCCAATTTGGAACCAAGCGAGGTACATTAGAACAAACAATTGGTTCACGAAAAACAGTGCCATCTAATATATTACGAATGGTACCATTAGGGCTTTTCCACATTTGCTTTAAGTTAAATTCTTTAACTCTTGCTTCATCTGGAGTAATGGTAGCACATTTGATACCAACGCCATACTGTTTAATTGCGTTTGCAGCATCTACAGTAACTTGATCATTGGTTTCATCACGATACTCCATCCCAAGATCATAATATTTTATTTCAACGTCTAGGTAAGGAAGAATTAATTTGTCTTTAATGAACTTCCAAATAATTCTTGTCATTTCATCACCATCCAGCTCAACTACTGGATTAAGTACTTTAATTTTCTGAGACATAGCTAATCTGTTTAATTTAGAGGGCACAAGGTAAACTATTTCGGTTAATTATACCTTCACAATTAGTACCGGAATCTCTAATTGGTGCCTTACACTTTCGATGGTTTCTCCAAATATATAGTCTTTTATTCCCTTATGCCCATGAGCACCCATCACAAGCATATCTGCTTCTTTCAATTTTACAATTCTTACTATTTCAGATACCCGATTCCTATAACCCAATACATATTCTACAAGGTATCCGGCATTCATTAATTGTTGACTTAATGCCTCTAGCCTTTCCAGATCTTTTCTAGTTTCATAATCATCACTCGCTTCACCAAAATATTTGGCGGAGGGACTTTCAACAATATGAATCAAAATATAGCGAACATCTGATTGTCCCTGAGCAATAGCATAAGCAATCAATTTTTCATCCGCTTTAGAAAAATCGAGCGAAATCGCAATGATTCGATTTGCATTCACTTCTAAATTTTGCAAAATGGGAACATCATTGTGCATTCGGGCAATATCACGCAATTTTCTTTTCTTGAAAATGGGTAGAAAGGTCATCATTATAAAAAGCCAAATGAAAATTGCAGCTCCGATCAAAATCAAAATTTTCCAAACAATATTACCAGGCTGATTAAAAAAATCTATAGATTGATCCAACACCATTTTTACATTGAGAAAAACCAAAATACAAGCCACTATCCAGGCCGCAATTTTTGTAGTTTTTTTAATGGCAAAATCTCCCATTGTAGCCTTATCACTAACAAAATGGATTAAAGGAATTACAGCAAAACCTAATTGCACACTGAGTATAACCTGACTTAAAACAAGTAAAGCATCTATTTTTTCATTCCCATAAATAAGTATGGTGATGATTGCTGGAGTAATTGCTATAATTCTGGTTATAAACCTTCTTAAAAGCGGGTTGATTCTTAATTGCAAATAGCCTTCCATTACAATCTGACCAGCCAGCGTGCCCGTAATGGTACTACTTTGGCCAGCAGCGATTAATGCTATAGCAAAAAGAATCGGGGCCAATTTACTTCCTAATAAAGGTGCTAATAATTTATGTGCATCTTCAATTTTAGCAACCTGAGTATTGCCAGAACTGAAAAACACAGAAGCTGCTAAAATTAATATTGCCGCATTAACAAAAAAAGCTGCGTTTAAAGCAATGGTGCTATCAATCATATTGAAGCGCAATGCATTTTTAATTCCTTCTTTATCTGATTTTATTTTCCTGGTTTGAACTAGCGCAGAATGGAGGTAAAGATTATGTGGCATCACTGTTGCTCCAATAATTCCTACTGCAATATAAAGTGCGTTTTTGCTCAATAATCCAGGAATAAATCCAGATGCTATTTGATGCAAATCGGGTTTAGCAAAAAATAATTCTGCGAAAAAAGAAATACCAATCACTGCCACCAGTGAAAGTATAAAGGCTTCTAATTTACGGATTCCAAAATTTTGTAGCCATAGCAATAAAAGTGTATCTAAGACAGTGATACAAACTCCCCAAATCAAAGGGAGACCAGTTAATAAATAGATACCTAATGCCATTCCCAGTACCTCAGCTAAATCACAAGCAGCAATAGCAATTTCCGCAAAAACATACAAACAAAAATTTACTATCGGTGGATATACCTCTCTATTAGCTTGGGCTAGATCTCTTCTTCTTACAATCCCCAATCTGGCACTTAAACTTTGCAATAACAAAGCCATTAAGTTGCTCATCAGCAAAACCCAAATTAAACTATACCCGAATTGTGCCCCACCTTGCAAATCTGTTGCCCAATTACCGGGGTCCATATAACCTACGCTCACAAGATATGCTGGCCCCATATAAGCCAATAATCTTCTCCAGCCTTTGGTACTATGACTCATATCCACCGATTCGTGAACTTCACTAAGTGAGTTTTGATTCTGAAAAGATGAATTCATATCAAATTAATTTTACGAATAAAGCCTGTGCTAATTGTTGACTGATATTAATACTCCGACTATTATTAAGACTTATTTCAATGGAGTTATCAAAATCAAATTTTCTAACTGTTTGAAATACGGTTCCGATACCAATATTTTTATGTCGCAAAAGTTCAAGCAATTCTGCAGACTGAATTCCAACACTACACACTTCTACAAGGGAGCCTGGTTTAATATCTATTAAATTGAACTGACGGATTGTTGCCATATTGCCATGGCTATCCGGAATGGGATCACCATGAGGATCAAATTTTGGGTGACCCAAAAATGAATCTAGTTTATCCACTAATTTCTTACTTCTTACATGTTCCAATTCTTCCGCAACTTCGTGTACTTCATCCCATCCAAATTGTAATTTATCCACTAAAAAATATTCCCATAACCGATGTTTGCGAACAATGATTAAAGCTTGCCTTTTACCATCTTTACTCAGCCTTACACCTTGATATGGTTCGTAATTCAATAAATTTTTGTTGGTGAGTTTTTTAAGCATATCAGTAACTGATGCTGGTTTGGTATGTAATGAAGCAGCTAACTGATTAGTACTTACATTCCCTTCATCTAGTTGTAAATGAAAAATGGCTTTGATATAATTCTCTTCCGCAACAGTTAAATTCATCTTGTCTAAAATTATTTTTAGACAAATCTAAATAATATAGCCCATTTAAACAATAGTTAATAACAGCAGAAAGGATGAAACACTTATTTTTATGCAAATAATAGATTCATGCCAAAGAAATTGTGCTATATATTTTTACTACTCTTGTTTGCCTGTGGTGAAAAAAAACTTGATTTATCTGGTGCCACACCATTAAAACCAAAGGATTTTCTCTCAATTTTTCCAGTGATTTCAGGAAATTATGTAGCCGCAGACAGCAACTTCACAAAGCTTTCTGATACAACTAGAATTGGACTAAAAGCTATCAACCAATTTATTCCGGACTCTATTATTGCAAAATATATTGGTAAGGAAAAAAGTGCATCATTCTACCCTGTTGGGAAAATCATAAAAGAAAAAGAAAGTTATCTTTTGGTAAACATAGTAATGAAACACAAAATTGAAATGATTGTATTTGTGATTGATACTAAATCAAATAAATATTTATCATCTAAATTCTTAATAGATAATAGTACACAAGATGATTATGTGCATTCCTTTAGCGTTAATAAGGAACCAACTTTTGTATTAAGTCAGGAGAAACCAGGCAAAGAAAATTTAGTTCAATTTTCAAGATCAGGCTGGGTATACACTGCAGGAGTTGGTTTTATGGTTGTGATAAATGATTCAAACGAAAGTCCATCTAAAACTAATATCATTAATCCCATTGATACGCTGCCACATAAAAACAAATTCAGTGCAGATTATGCGCAGGATAAAAGAAATTTCATTTCCATAAGAGATGGTAAAAATACTTCCACCTATGCGTTCTTCTTACATTTTGAAAAAAATGAAGCTTCTTGTATTGGCGAACTAAAAGGAGATTTTAAAATGAAAGATGCCACACATGGAGTCTATACTTATAATGGAGATCCTTGTGTTATTGATTTTGTTTTTGAAGATAATGAAATCAGTTTTAAGGAAACAGGATCCTGTGGCAATCATCGCGGTATTAAATGTTTTTTTGATGACCAATACACTCGAAAAAAAGAACCAAGAAATAACAAAAAGAAATAATGCATTTTGGGGCCCATTTATTTAAAATAATGTTGATTTAATGTGTAAAAATTACATTTTAGATAAAACGCTTACCTTGCAGCCGATTAAATGATAACGAAATAAGAATTTATGAATTTTAGAAGTTTTCAGGTCCCTTATTCAGTAGACGAACAATATGCAAAAAAAGCTGCCTACTTTTCAATGGAGTTTGCTATTCATCAACCACTAAAAATATACAGTGGTGGATTAGGTTTTTTAGCTGGTTCACATTTACGTAGTGCATATGAATTACGCCAGAATATGATTGGCGTTGGTATTTTATGGAAATATGGCTATTATGATCAAGCCAGAAATCAGGATCAAACTTTGCAAGTAACATTCATGGAGAAAATGCATAGTTATTTGGAAGAGACTGATATTAAATTTCAAATTTTAATTCATGATCATCCTGTTTGGGTTAAAGCTTACTATCTAAATCCAGAAACATTTAAAAGTGCTCCTTTGTTTCTATTGAGCACCGATTTACCAGAGAATGATTATGTATCACAAACTATCACACATCGTTTATACGACGCAAATGTGGCTACAAAAGTTGCTCAGTTTATTCTACTTGGAATTGGAGGTGCTAAATTAATTGATGAACTTGGTTTCAATCCTGAAGTGTACCACTTAAATGAAGCACATGGTATTTCAGCAGCTTTTTATCTTCTGAATAAATTCAAAAGCGTAGAAAAAGTAAAAGAGCATTTAGTTTTCACTACTCATACTCCTGAGGAAGCGGGTAATGAAAAACACGATATTTATCTCTGCCAAAAAATGAGTTATTTCTGCGGATTGAGTTTAGATGAAGTACGCAAATTAACTGGCATTAAAGATGATCAATTTAATCACTCTTTGGTGGCTCTCAGATTTGCTAGAAAAGCAAATGGAGTATCTGCATTGCATGGAGACGTGAGTAGAGAAATGTGGTCGCATTATGAAGGTATTTGTCCAATTATTAATATTACCAATGCACAAAACTGGCATTATTGGGCTGACAAACAATTGTATCGTTCTCTTGAAGAAAAGAACGATTTTAGTTTTGATGACAGAAAAAAATATTTAAAGAAAAGGGCATTTGAAATTGTAGCAGATCAAACCGGAAAAATATTTGATCCAAATGTATTTACCATAGTTTGGGCCCGCCGTTTTGCAGGATACAAGCGTGCTGATATGTTGAGCTGGGATGAAGAAAAATTCGAAAATTTATTAGCGAATACTAAATATCCCGTTCAGATTATATGGGCAGGAAAACCTTACCCTTTAGATTACCCAGCCATTACACAGTTTAACAACCTGGTTCAGATTAGCAAAAAATACAAGAATGTATCTGTTCTAATTGGCTATGAACTTAGTTTAAGTAAACGTCTTAAACAAGCTTCTGATGTTTGGTTAAATAATCCTCGAGTACCTCGCGAAGCTTCAGGAACAAGTGGCATGACTGCTTCGATGAATGGTTCCGTGAATTTCTCTACCGATGACGGCTGGATTCCAGAATTCATTAACCATGGTAATAATGGTTTTGTGGTACCGAAAGCTGATTACGCAAACATGTCTGTTCAAGAACAAGACGATTATGATTTAAACAAAATCTATGAAATTTTAAATCAGCAAATACTTCCTCTTTACTACGAACAACCAGATACATGGAGACAAATCATGAAAAATGGTATGATGGATGTACGTTGGCAGTTTGATAGTAATAGAATGGCACATGAATACTATGAGCTGATGTACAAAGCAAAATAGAATAGTCTTTGATAATATTAGTCCCTGCGATGCAGGGACTTTTTTTTGCTTCATCTGATAAACTTTTACCCCCTAATTTTGTTCTATCTAAAACCGAATTATGAAGCATAAAATTGTGGTGGCCATTACTGGAGCGAGTGGATCGGTTTATGCAAAAATATTATTGGATAAATTACAAAAAGCTGCTCATCAGATTGAAGATGTTTCAATAGTGATGAGTCAAAATGCCAAAACTGTTTGGGAAACAGAAATAGGTAATCAATCTTATTTGGATCTTCCTTTTCGTTTTTTTGAAAAGCACAATTTCAACGCCCCATTTGCATCTGGTTCTGCAAAATATGATTGCATGTTTGTTGTACCCTGTAGTATGGGTACTTTAGGAAGAATTGCAACTGGAGTAAGTGATGATCTTGTAACCAGAGCAGCAGATGTGGTGCTAAAAGAAAGAAGGAAATTGATCTTAATGGTCAGAGAAACACCCTATAATTTGATCCACATTAAAAATATGGAAACAGTGACCCTAGCTGGTGGAATTATATGTCCTTGTAGCCCTTCCTTTTATAGTAACCCAACTACCATTGAAGAAGCTGCAGCTACAGTCATAGATAGAGCTTTGGATCTTGCAGGAATAGATATTCAATCTTATAGATGGGGCAAAGACTAATTATAAAGTCTGCTTTTCAGCTTCCCAAATGTTACGACCAATTCCAGGATGCACATGTTTTTCGCTATGATAAGATGACCTAACCAATGGCCCACTTTCTACATAGTCAAACCCAATGCTATATCCAATCTCGCGTAACTCAGCAAACTCATCGGGATGTACAAATCTTTGTACTGGTAAATGTTTTTTAGTGGGTTGCAGGTATTGTCCAAGCGTTAAAACATCAGTTCCAACAGCAACCAGATCTTTCATACTCTGAATCACTTCATCTTTCGTCTCACCTAATCCTAACATGATTCCGGTTTTTGTTCGCATACCACCTTGTTTTAAGGTTTTGAGTACTTCTAAACTGCGATGATATTTTGCTTGAATCCGAACCTGACGAGTGATACGTTCTACTGTTTCAATATTATGACTAACAACATCTGGAGCCGCATCAATAATCCTTTGTATTTGGTCCGTTATCCCCCTGAAATCCGGAATTAAGGTTTCTAAAGTTGTGGTTGGACTTAAAGACCTAACCGCTTTTATAGTATTATACCAAATGATAGATCCTCCATCTTTTAATTCATCCCGGTCTACACTGGTTAAAACTGCATGCTTCACTTTCATCAAATGAATAGCTTCAGCAACCCTTTGGGGTTCATCCCAATCAACTGCATCAGGCCTACCTGTTGCAACTGCACAAAACCCGCAAGAACGGGTACAGATATTTCCAAGAATCATAAAAGTGGCAGTGCCTTCCCCCCAGCATTCTCCCATATTAGGGCAATTGCCACTCTCACAAATAGTATGAAGTTTGTGATGATCAACTAGTCCCCGAACATGTTTATAACTTTCACCGATAGGCAATTTAACCCTCAACCAATTCGGCTTTTGTAATCTTGTGGATGTATTATCAATAGATGTAATAACTGGTAGTTCTTGCATGCCTCTAATCCTTGATCAGTTTAAAATAAATGTTAAGCTAATAATCCCGATATGTTCAAATCAGCATTTTTTAGCAGCTTCGTGCAAAGAGAACAAAAAAAAATCATTTTCGTTTACCAAATACGATAGAAACATAGGCATTTAAGAAGAATTTTTTTGGTTCTCCTGATACCATAATTGGCATTGTCTTAGAATAGTATTCTGCATTTAATCCTACTTCCAAAGCACTTATCAATTCGTTATACCTTCCATAATCAAACCGAAGTGAGGTTCTGGCATAGGCTCCAGGAACAAATTGAATTTCATTAAAACCCTTTCCAAGACTAGAATGACCAACAATGATGGTAGGATCTAAAAAGACACTATCATTATTAGTATATTTAATATCTTGTTTTATACCACTTCCAAAGGGCTTTTCAATTTCAATATAATAGGGTTTTAATAACCCTGCAGAGAAACCTGCTCCATAAATGGCAGACACTGCAACCCCATTTTTATTACCCTTGCCCCCAATCAGCTTTTGTTGACCAAAGCCCAGCTTTGCATAATAAAAATTATTTTGCTTCCCGAAAATATAGCTAGAGAATACAACGAAGCCCTGTGAAGTGCTAAGGGTTGGAACCTTTTCTTCTTTTTTATCCTTGCGTTCCCCAATTTCCAGCCACCATAAATTGGTTTTTGTTATCGTCTTGTATTTCCCCTTCTCTAAAAAGAAACCCCATCCATCCGTATTAAATTTGAATCCAAATGCGGATTGCTTTTGAAAAATCAACGCTCCTTCTTCCTCCTGCTTTATTAACATATTGATACGCTCACGCTTTTCAGCCTTTTTCTGGGCTTTATCCTGAGCTGTAGAACTAGGTTGTTTTTGTTGCGCCGATACTGCTATCGTACAAAGAATTGATAAAATTAAAAAGGCTTGCTTCACTTCTTTTGTTTTGATGCAGTAAATTTAGGGCAAAATTGATGCAATGACTTCACAAATTATTTATAAAGGTGGACTAAGAACAAGTGCCATCCATTTACAAAGTTCAACTGAAATAGAGACAGATGCGCCTTCAGATAATCAGGGTAAGGGCGAGCGTTTTTCACCCACTGACTTATTGGCTACCTCTCTTGGCACTTGTATGATTACTACAATGGCTATCAAAGCGAATACAATGAATATTGTACTTGATGGTGCAAGAGTAGAAGTAACAAAAATTATGGTTTCTGATCCTCGAAGAATTGGTAAAATAATAGCTCATCTCTATTTTCCAGCTCATTTAAATTTAGATGACAAGCAAAAAGAAATTTTAGAAAGAACAGCAAGAACCTGTCCCGTGGAAAGAAGCTTGCATCCTGATATTGAATTAGATATGGCATTTAATTGGTAATGAATTTTTAGCACATTTATGAAATAATAGATGTGCTAATTTTAATTTATCATGTATTTCCAAGTATAGAAATACCAACAGTGCATTCAAGGCATCGTTTTTCTTGGCAATAACAATTGTTAAGTTCTAATAATGCCTGTGAATCAAATGCCGACTGATTCAATACTTGATAATAAGTCCAAATATTGGTTATCCGATTTTTTTCTGCACCTAATAACATCAACCAATTTATAGCCCTTTCTTGATAGATTGGTTCTTTCATCATTAAACCATAGGCAAATAACAAAGGGATAACTGTATTGATTATTATTGAATTAACCATTGAATTTCCCAGCCTTTTTTCTTTAAATAATCCTGGGTCATCAAAGCGATAATGGTATAGCCAAAAGTCATTTGGTTTTACCCTCAACCTTTTTTGAACCTCATTAACATTTTCTGCATTTTTAAAAAAATCGAAAAGATGATCATTTTCTTGAATCAACATTGCCAATTGTGCCAACCTCAATGTGGGAAATGATGCCGGACGCATTCTTAAAAAAGCAGGTTGAATCAATTGTTTTTCTAAACGATACTTTTTTTGTAAAAAACGATATTCTTTTTGAAGCATTTGTGGATACAGCTCTTCAAAGGTTTCATCCAGTAAATTAGCTTGCCCAAGCAATATAGCTTCAAGTTGTTGAATTCGATTCCTATGATTTGCAATAATCTTTAAAGAAATGGAACGAGCCACAGATTCAAATAAATGTTCATTTACTTTAAGCCCCATATTCGCAGCCAGTAACCACCAGCTTACCATTTCCCAATTCTGTTTCTCTTCAAATAAATAGGTACATATTTTATTTGCTTTCCTTTCTAGTCTTTCAATAACCAATCGCTCTTTCCATCCAGTCCATTTTAATTGATTCATAGCAGGAAGAAATGAACAGCAGGGCTTTGAAAATGGATTATTATGCATTAAGCCTGCATATCTGCTCAATAAAAGATTTGAAATATAGGGTTGTATACAAAGTGTTGGAAATGATACAGCAACTTGATCAAAAACAAATAGATCATTTATCCAAACTACATGTAGAATAATGTTTCTAAAATTTGGATCATGTTCATGTTCATGTTTGTACCAGTCTGATGCATGAATATGTAATTCTATATTGCCCGCCCATTCTGTTTTTCCGATTCTGATCCTTGCATTTAAAAAGTCAGGGCCCTGATTAAAATTATGTATCCCAGTATTTATGATCTCTATCAAAGTACCATCAATCGTATAATAAGGCCCTTTATTAAAGAAGCGGTTCTTCCAAATAAATTGCAACAGGTTTTCATTCATAAAAAAGGTTCTACAGAAAATTAGTAGCCTTTTATATCAATGACAACCCTTGAAAAATAATTATACTAAAATATTTTGAAAAGCTTGAACTACCCTACTGATTGGCAAGCCCATAACATTATAAAAGTCGCCCTTTACAGATTTTATACCTACCACCCCGATCCATTCCTGAATGGCATAAGCGCCAGCTTTATCGAAGGGCTTATAATGATCCACATAATACTCAATCTGAGATAATGTTAAAGGATAAAATTCAACTTCTGTGGTATCTAAAAAAGTAATCTCCCCTTCTTCGTGAAGAATTACAACGCCAGTTATTACCTTGTGTTTTTTTCCGGAAAGTTTACTGAGAATTTCTATTGCATGAGTTCGATCTTTCGGCTTCCCGATAATTTCATTTTCCAGTACTACAACCGTATCCGCAGCCAAAACTGGTTTTCTTGCATACATCTGATGATATGCAGTTTGAATATATGCTTTTACCGCTATTGCTTTCTGGCGGGCAATATATACCGGTATTTCATCAATAGAAAGTCCTTCAGGGAAAACCTCATCAGTTGGCTTAACAATTACTTCAAAAGACATTTCAGCCCATTCTAATAAAAGTTTTCTTCTGGGCGATTGTGAAGCAAGTATAAAGTCTTTCATCTAGGAAAATTTCTTCAAAGTTATTGATAGTATCTAAAAAAAATCATTGAAAGTATTCCTGTAAACATTACCATTTTGATAATAATACTCAAATGATGATAATCAGATGTCGTATACGCCGAAAACAATTTTTTGAACACATAAAGTAAAGGTGCCACAATTAAAATAAGGCAATACAATATACTAAACCACCAACCAAGTTGAATTACATATAACTGAACAATAATGAGGGTTGTAATTAATACAATTAACCATACAGATATAAATACTTTACTTGCATTTACCCCCCAAACAATGGGCATTGTACGACCTCCATATTTCCGGTCACCTTCCATGTCTTCCAGGTCCTTTACTACTTCTCGAATGAGTGAAATAACAAATGCAAATCCTGCATACAGAACTGACAATCGAAAGAAACGTACATTTTGATTAGAAGAATAATTTGAATTTGGAAAATCGTTTAATGGATATTTTGAAAAATATAAAATTCCTATCACCCAAGCAGTCAATAATGATATTAGTACATTACCAATGAGTAATTGTTTTTTTAACGAAGTACTATAAATCCAAAGAAAAATAACACTACACATATTCGCCAAAATCAAATGCCAATACTCGGTAAAGTGCAATGCAAACATGGTGCAATAAATTCCAATTAAACTAAGGAACATATGCCAAAATATAACCCATCTTCTATTGATCATTGAATTAACCACCACTTTTTCTGGTTTATTAATTTGATCAATATCCAAATCAAAGTAATCATTAATAATATAGCCACCTGCAGCTATTAGAACAGAAGCAATTACTAATAAATAAAATGTTGCGTGTATCTGAAATTCTTTACTAAATACTCGTTCATAAATACAATACTCAAACAATACTTGAGTAAGTGCAATAAATACGAGGTTGGGCCATCGTATCAAACGTAAAAACGCTGTAATTAATTTCAAAAAAAATGATTAATTATTAATTCATCCTATTGTGCCCTTAATCCGGTTTCAGTATCCCAGTTTCCCCTTAGCTTCATCACTTTCTCTATAACTTCTCTTACACAACCTTCCCCACCTTTATAAATAGAAATAAAGTCTACTGAATTTTTTATATCGATAGCTGCATCTGAAGGACAAGCCTTCAAACCAGCCAAGTTCATTATATGTAAATCTGGAACATCATCTCCCATAAATAGAACTTCAGATGATGGAACCTGATTTTCTAATAACCATTGTTTTAATAATGCTTCCTTATCCGTAACCTGCATCCAAACTTCAGTTATGCCCAATTTCAATAACCGTTCTTTTACTTCCGGAGAATTACCCCCCGAAATCACTAAAACACGGTATCCTTTTTTTACAGCCAGCTGTAATGCATACCCATCTTTAATATTCATTTTTCTTGCCATTACTCCATCAGGCAATACTAAAAGAGTGCCATCTGTTAAAACACCATCCATGTCAAATACAAAACAAGAAATTGAATTAAACTGTTTTAATATATTCATATTGTACTATGAAATTAAGACAAGTAAAGGATGTTTTACTGAAAACAGGTAATTGTTATTTTTGATTATCGCGCCATTCATATACCCAAGCACTTTGAATCATTTCTAAATGCCCTTCAGTACTTTGTTCTCTTGTACCCTCAAATCTGGGTATTTCTAAAATCCATTCTAATAAATCGGTAAACCGAATTCTATAAATTTTTGACTCTGTAAAATCATCTCCGAATCTTTCATACAGTTTCATGGCAATATCTTCATGATCATTCCAGTAAATGGGCGGTTCAAAATGGGTCATATTATTTTCTATTCAATAAAATTAAATGAATTATTCTCCTAAAAACTGAGATTGATCGGGTATCGTGATCTTAATTGCACCGCTCCCATTTTCTAAAACACACTGACAACCTAAACGAGAATTAATTTTTGGATTAACTGCCCGATCGATAAAATCTTCTTCCCGATCTGTCAATTCCTGGATAAATTCTGAACCACTTTCCACATAAAGGTGACAGGTGCTGCAAGCGCAGACTGCACCACAATTATGGTGTAATTCTATGCCATTATCGAGGCAAACTTCTAACAAACTATCTCCTTCCTTAACGGCATTCAATGTAATTGGCAAAATACCCTTTTGCTCAAATTCAATTGTTATATTATACATGCGAACCTTATTTGCTGCAAAAGTATTGGTTCAATGGTTCATAAACACTTCGAAATGCGAAAATTCTTACAACTGTTTATAATTGAGAGTGCCATCATCCCATCCTCACTATATTTGCGAATTATATGAAAATGAAATTATCACAGCGGTTAGTTATCACTTATTATAAAACCAAAATTCATACAATTGGTCTTGTTTCGCCCAGAAAAGCTGCAGAAATGGCCTATCAACTTTTCTGTACGCCAAGAAAACCAGCAAAAAAGCTTAAAGAACCACCTTTGTTTCATAAAGCAGAAAAGCTTCAGTTATTAGTAAATGGTATTACATTAAAGGGTTTTAGATTTATACCTCCGCATCCAAATGGAAAGAAAATATTGATCCTACACGGATTTAGTAGCTATAGCTATAAATTCGAAAAGTATGTGAGTCTTTTTAAAAAACAAGGTTTTGAAGTGGTTGCTTTTGATGCCCCTGCACATGGATTAAGCGAAGGAAAACTAATTAATGCACTCATATATAAAGAGGCAATTCTAAAAATAGAAGAAGCATTTGGTCCTTTTTACGGGTTAATGGGGCATTCTTTAGGAGGATTAGCAGGTTCTCTGGCATTTAAAGAATTTTCAAATCAATCCCAAAGACGTTTAGTGCTAATTGCACCAGCAATTAAAACAGACAGTGCCATTCAACATTTTTATAGTCTACTTTCTGTAGACCAGAAATTTAAGAATGCTTTTGAGCAGATTATTAGCGAAATGACTCATGAAACAATTGATAATATTTCCGTAACATACGCTATCAAACATATTAAATCACCCATTTTATGGGTGCATGATAAGGATGACAAAATCTGTCTTTTTGACGATGTATTACCTATCATAGATGAAAAACACACAAATATTCAGTTTATAATTACAGAAGGTTTGGGACATAGTAGAATCTATAAAGAAGCATCAATTAGTAATACGATTGATCTTTTTTTTAGAGAAGGCTTAAATTGATATTTTTTGGAATTTGTAGGTTTGACCTAATATTGCATCCAAACTAATAAAACTCCGTGGGAGTCTCCGCAGGGAGTTTTAAGGTAAAAACATATAGCAAAAAATTCATCAAATCACCGCCCATGGCGGTTTTGAGTATTATGGCAAAAAATCTACTGATCGTTGAGTCACCTGCAAAAGCTAAAACAATCGAAAAGATCCTCGGGTCTGATTTTGAAGTAAGAAGCTGTTTTGGTCATATTCGTGATCTTGAAAAAGACGATATGGGGATCGATGTTAATAATCATTATTTACCTAGATATAAGGTACCAGAGGACAAGGAAAAAGTGGTGAAGGAACTTAGACAGCTAGCAAAAAAATCAACAGAAGTATGGCTTGCATCGGATGAGGACCGTGAGGGTGAAAGTATTAGTTGGCATTTGGCAGAAGTATTAGGTCTTGACCCGAAGACTACAAAAAGGATTGTTTTCCATGAAATTACTGCTCCTGCAATCAAAAAAGCAGTAGCAAATCCCAGGCTTATCAATATGAATTTGGTGAATGCGCAACAGGCTCGACGCGTATTAGATAGATTAGTAGGTTTTGAATTAAGTCCGGTTTTATGGCGTAAAATAGGAATGCAAAGAAGCCTTAGTGCTGGTAGGGTTCAGAGTGTTGCAGTAAGATTAGTAGTTGAAAGGGAAAGGGAAATCAACCAATTCGTTACTGAAAGCAGTTTTAAAATTGAAGCGGCATTTACTGCACTTGATATTTATGGGAAAAAAGTAAGTTTCAAAGCAGAAGGGCCAACAAAATTTGCAAAAGAAGAAGCAGCCAAAAAATTCTTAGAGACTTGTAAAAATGCAGGATATACTGTTACAGAAATCCAGGTAAAACCTACCAAAAGAACTCCAGCAGCACCTTTTACAACTTCTACACTTCAGCAGGAAGCATCAAGAAAAATGGGGTATAGTGTTAGTAAAACAATGTTACTGGCTCAGAAACTTTATGAAAGTGGTAAGATTACTTATATGCGTACTGATAGTATCAATTTAAGTGATACTGCCTTAGCTGATATTCAAAACGAGATCAGTAGTGCTTTCGGAAAGAATTACCACCAGCCAAGAAAATTTAAGAATAAGAACGAATCAGCACAGGAGGCGCACGAAGCCATTCGTCCTACATATATGAACAATCATACAATTGCTGACGATGAAACCAGAAGACTGTATGAATTAATCTGGAAAAGAACTATTGCCAGTCAAATGTCTGATGCAGCTTTTGAAAAAACAACTGCAAGTATTGAAATCAGTACTAATAAAGAGCACCTGCAAGCCACTGGTGAAGTGATGAAATTTGATGGTTTTTTGAAAGTTTATTTAGAAAGTAAGGATGATGATGAGGAAGAAGATACAGAAGGTATGTTGCCACAACTTGCCATTAAGCAAACTCTGGAATTAACACAATTAAGTGCCAGCGAAAAATTTTCTCGCGCTTCAGCAAGATATACTGAAGCCTCTTTAGTAAAAAAACTAGAAGAACTTGGAATCGGCCGTCCATCTACCTACGCTCCTACCATTACAACTATCATGAAGCGTAATTATGTAGAGAAACGAGATAAAGATGCTGTAAAAAGACAAAGTATTGTCTACACTTTAAATCCTGCGAACGAAATAGAAAAACAAATTATTTCAGAAAACACAGGCGCAGAAAAATCAAAATTATTCCCTACTGATTTAGGAATGGTTGTTACTGATTTTCTAAAACAGCACTTTACTAAAGTCATGGACTTTGGTTTTACAGCCAAAATAGAACAAGAGTTTGATGAAATTGCCGATGGCAAAATAGTCTGGAGTAACATGATTGATGGGTTTTACAAACCATTCCATTCTACCATCGAACATACCCTTGAAACTGCAGAAAGAGCTAAAGGCGAAAGAGAATTAGGTATAGATGAACCCACTGGTAAAAAAGTTATCGCCCGAATGGGAAGATATGGCCCAATGGTTCAGATCGGAGATAGCAGTAATGAAGAAGAAAAGCCGCGTTTTGCAAAGTTAAAACAATCACAAAGCATCGAAACAATTACCATGGAAGAAGCCATGCAATTGTTTGATCTGCCAAGAACTATTGGAGAATACGAAGGACAGGAATTAATGGTGAATATTGGAAGGTTTGGACCTTACATAAAATTAGGGGAACAATTTATCTCCATTCCTAAAGGAGAAGATCTTCACACAATGGACCTTGAAAGAGCGATCCTCTTAATTAATGAAAAACAATTGGCAGATGCCCCGATTGGTTTTTTTGAAGAATTACCAGTTACAAAAGGCAAGGGGAGATTTGGGCCATTTATAAAATGGAACGACCTCTATATAAATATTCCTAAGGCTTATGATTTTGATAATTTAAGTCAGGCTGATATCAATGCTCTTATTGAAAAGAAGGTTGACAAAGAAGCCAATCGATTTATCAGGCAATGGCCAGCAGAAAAAATCTCAATAGAGAATGGACGCTGGGGTGCCTTTATTCGTTTCCAGAAAAAGATGTTGAAATTGGGCAAAAAGGCAGATGGCACTAAGTTTTTGCCCGAAGACCTTGCAATTGTAGAATTGGAAGAGATCAAAAAAATGATAGAAGCACAAGTACCTGGAGCATTTACTAAAAAATTGAAGACTCCTGCAAAAAAATCTAGCAGTGCTGCTAAAAAAGCACCAGCTAAAAAAGCAGTAAAAAAAGCCATCAAAAAGAAGTAATCTAAGCCCTTCCCATAGAACGTAAGAATCTAACATGTGCCAGAACAGCCCTTCCCATGGTAGGGTATTCTATGTATTTCAAATGATATTCCGCGCAAACTTTTCTTACAATTTTGCTTATTGCCGGATAATGCACATGAGAAACTTTTGGAAAAAGGTGGTGTTCAATCTGAAAATTCAAACCTCCTACTAACCATCCCACCAATTTATTTCTAGTAGCAAAATTTGCCGTTGTTTTAATTTGATGGGCCGCAAATTCGTCGGGCATTTTATGGGATTCTACATCTGCAATTGGAAAAGCAGTTTGTTCAATGGTATGTGCTAATTGAAAAACAATACTTAAAATAAAGCCAGCCACAAAACTCATTATAATAAATCCGATCAGCCAAGCTAACCATCCTACCGCATAAATGGGTATCACAATGAAAAAAGCAGCATGATATAACTTGACTCCCCAAAATTCAATATGATCGCCTAAAGACATTTTCTTTAAAGGAACATTTCCGATTTTTCTTGAAAAATACTTTTTATAATCAGTAAAGAAGATCCAGAACAGATAAAGCAACATATATAGGAACCAAAAATAGTATTGCTGAAATTTGTGCATTTTGAGGAGTTTCTGAGTAGGCGCCATCCGCATTAAAACACCTATTTCAATATCATCGTCTACCCCAGCAATATTGGTAAAACTATGGTGAATCATATTATGCTTCATGTTCCACATAAAATGATTGGCACCTAACATACTAATGGAAGAAGCTGCAATTCTATTAATCCATTTATTAGTGCTGAAACTTCCATGACTTCCATCATGCATCACATTAAATCCAATTGCTGCAACCAACCCGCCAAGTATGATGCTTTCAAAAACACCTACATACCATACTGGTGTCCAAACCAATAATTGTATATATAATGCTATAAAAGCAATGACCATTATAATAGCTTTTGTAAAAAGCCTTGGTGTTCCTGTTGAATCTATTCCTCTTTCATCGAAATAGGCTTGTACCCTCTTTTTCAATTCAGCATGAAGAGATTGGGAAACTACAGGAAACTTAGGTATGGCAAAATCGGACATAAAAAGCAAATTAAAATAAGCAACAAAACTAAACTTTCTATTTAGATACTCATGTTAAAATTGCTATCAAAATCCAAAAGGAAGCATCGAACGATTGAAATAGAGAATTATTATGTCATAAAAGGCTGATATTTCCACACAAATAGGATAACTAAATTGCTATTATTCAGTTAATTAATTGTTAGTTTGATATAGAATAATCACAGAGAATGGTTAAACCCTATTGCTGTCATTTTCAAATTGATCCATATGCAAACTACGAAAGAGATTACCGCATTATTTACGTTGATCGATGATCCGGATGAGGAGGTCTATTATACGGTTTCGGAAAAAATAGTTGCCTATGGGAAAGCCATTATTCCCAATTTAGAACATCTTTGGGAAACTACTTTGAGCGATGCACTGCAAGAAAGAATTGAAATGATCATTCATCGATTACACTATTGTGACCTTACGAATGATATAGTTGAGTGGCGGGATAGCGCATATAACGACCTTTTATTAGGCGCATTACTTGTTTCGAAATTCCAATATCCAGATTTACAAAGTAGTCCTGTACTTCAAGACATTGAAAAACTAAGAAGAAATGTTTGGTTAGAACTGAATAATTTTCTTACACCACTGGAACAGGCAAATGTTTTATCCAGCATACTTTATAAATATTTTCATTTAAAAGGTGTTGAGATTAACCACGAATGTCCTGAAGACTTTTGTATCAATAAGGTACTATCTTCTAAAAAAGGGAATGCTATAACAAACGGAATTATTTACCAGGTAATGTGCGAACAGTTAGATATTAATGCCAGGGTGATTAATATTCCCAAACAATGCATCATCGCTTTTTTTCAATCAGATTATGACCCGGCTTCACAAATAGGCAATCCTCAGGAATTTATCCAGTTTTATATTGATAGTACTACTGGGCAAGCGTTTTCGCACAAAGACATTGAAACCTATTTTACAAAAATCGGGCAATTGCCCAAAGCATCTTTTTTTAAACCTCTTTCGCATAAACAAATCATTCAATTATTAATTAGGGAAACATCAAAATGTTTCAACAATACATTGAACGATTATAAAAAAGTAGAATTATTGGCTTTATCTGCTTTGTTGGATTAATTTATTATAACTTGGTTTAAACGTTTTGGAACCTGATGAGCGAATTTCATTTTACCTATTACGAGAGTCCTATTGGCCTTTTAAAAATTGGAGGCACTGACCAGTATATAGGTGAGCTAAGTTTTGTGGACGAATCAGATCAAATGGAACATGGAGAACCTGGCATTCCCGAAATAATGCACCAATGCACAGAGGAATTGATTGAATACTTTCATGGTACTAGAAGAAATTTTACCATCCCCGTGCACCAAGAGGGCACTGATTTTCAGATTAGAGTTTGGAACCATTTATTAGGCATTGCCTATGGTAAAACAATTAGCTATATGGATCTTGCAAAAAAAATGGGAGATCCTAAAGTAATAAGAGCTGCTGCAAGCACCAATGGAAAGAATAAAATTGCAATCATAGTTCCCTGCCATAGAGTAATTGGAAGCGACCGCTCTCTCACGGGTTATTCAGGAGGGATGTGGCGTAAAAAATGGCTATTACAACAGGAGTTCAAAGTTGCTCATGGCGTACAAACGCTTTTTTAAGGATTTTTTATTATTCTTATCCTAATCCATCCCTTGTAAACTTAACATTTTCATAAAACTGAGCCCCTTTTTATTCTATATCAACAGGTTTTCGCAAATTTGTAAGGAATGAATTCTTAATAATGAAGCGACTATCGATTGTTTTTGTCTTTCTCTGTATTTCCGTGTTTTCTTTTAAGGCCTTTACACAGGATATTCCAAAAGGTTGGCATTTATTGGATCAGATAGATGATCATTATTATGGCATCAGCTTAAACAAAGCTTATCAATTTTTAAAAGAGCATAACAGACAATCAAAACAAGTGGTAGTAGCTGTTTTGGATTCGGGTGTAGACACCACACATGAGGATCTGAAAGATAATTTATGGAGAAATCCTAAAGAAATTCCGGGTAATGGGATCGATGATGATGGAAACGGTTATATAGATGATGTGTATGGTTGGAATTTTTTAGGTGGTAAAGATGGGAGAAATGTCAAGAAATGTTCCGATGAAAGATCTAGAATTTATCACCATTATAAAGCCGATTTCTTAAATAAAACGATTGATACTACCAGGCTTAGTTATGACGAAAAATCACATTATACTCTCTGGAAAAAGGCTGCTTCCGAATTAAATTTCAGTGCAGAAGAGCAAACCGAATTGATGTATGTAGATATTACGGCTAAAGCGATTAAAAAGCATGATAAAATATTAAGAAAAGAATTAGAACAGGAAGAATACACCGTGGAAACACTTGAAAAATTTGAGCCAAATTCAAAAATTGGCAGGGAGGCAAAATTAGGATACCTCACCTGTATGAAAATTTTAGGAATAGAATCAGAAGAAACTAATAAAAGCACCATTGAAGAATTAGACGAATATATTGATGGAAAGAAAGCTGCATTTGAATCAAAGGAACAGGTTCCTGTTGACTATCGTTCTCAAATCGTACAAGATAATTATGCAGACTTTTCCGATAATCATTATGGGAATAATGATGTGATGGGCCCCAATCCCATGCATGGAACCCATGTAACAGGTATTATCGGTGCAAAGAGAAATAATGGCATTGGCATGGATGGTGTTGCTGACAATGTATTGGTCATGATGGTTAGAGTGATTCCAGATGGTGATGAATACGATAAGGATGTAGCACTTGGAATTAGATATGCTGTTGATAATGGAGCAAAACTGATTAATATGAGTTTTGGAAAATCATTTTCTCCAGAAAAGCCCTGGGTAGATAGTGCTATTCGTTATGCTGCTTCAAAAGATGTATTGATACTGCATGCTTCAGGAAATGATGGCGCAGACAATGACATAAAGGATAATTTTCCAAGCCCTTATTCGCAAAAATATAATAACACAGTTGATAATTTTCTCAATATAGGTGCTAGTACCGATCCAAAAATTTCAAAAAGCCTTGCCGCAGATTTTAGTAATTATGGCAAAGAAACGGTAGACCTATTTGCACCGGGGGTAAAAATTTTCTCTACATTACCTGGAAAATCAAAATATGGCAATTTACAGGGAACGAGTATGTCAACTCCAATCGTAACCGGTCTTGCTGCACTCCTGCGCTCTTATTATCCTGAATTATCTGCTGCACAAATAAAAAAAATATTAGTGGAATCAGTGATGATTCCAGATTCAACGATTGAAAATATAAAACCCGGCCCCGAACATACTCCTGTAGCATTTGCTTCTTTAAGTAAGACCGGGGGGATTGTAAATGCCTATTATGCGGTATCCGCAGCCGATTTGATGAAGCCGCTTACCCCAAAAGATGCTGGAAAGCAAAACACAAAAACCGCTAAAATAAAAAAATAATGTCTCGACCTTTAGATACCGAATACGGGAGTTTTTATAAAGGATATGCAGATGCCGCAACCGGAGCTTCAATAGAAGCCGTATTAGATGTTCATCCTGCTTATATTAAAAAACACATTTTAGAAATACCTGAAGAAAAAAGTGATTACCGTTATGCTCCTAATAAATGGACGATCAAAGAATTGCTGCAACATATGATTGATACAGAGCGGGTATTTAGTTATCGGGCTCTGAGAATTTCAAGAAATGATCAAACCCCTTTGGCAGGATTTGATGAAAATTATTTTGCTGCAAATGCACCTGTATCTCATCGAAATTTGGATGACTTAGTAAAGGAGTTTTTATTGTTACGCGAAGCCACTGATTTAATGATTGGTAGTTTTCAGGAGCATCAATTAAAGTATGTTGGCAATGCAAGTAATACATCCATTTCTCTCAAAGCGCTATGCTTCATTATTTATGGGCATAATTTGCACCATTTAAAAATTCTCAAAGAAAGATATTTATAAAAAAAATCCCGTCCAGATTAAACTAGACGGGATTTTTTTTTATACCAGAACAATTACTTTGTACCAAAAATGTGAATTGCTAATTGAACATCATTAGAAACCATACCAGGGCCATAATTAACACCTAATAAAGTTCTATCGATACTCAAGAAAGCCTGGGCAAAAAAGCCTTTTTCATCAGCACTGCGAACATTTGCAACAAACTTTACAGGAACTACTGCACCTTTAATATTTAAAGTGCCAGTTACATCAGCAGTTTGAGCACTTGTGTAATTAACAGTCTTAATTTCAAATGTTGCTTCTGCAAATTTAGCTACATCAAAAAAATCAGGGCTCTTTAAATGACCAGTTAAACGATCACCACCTGCTGCATCTGTAACTTTTACGCCAGCTAAATCAATAACAAATTTTCCTCCTGTTAATTTTCCAGCATCTACTGAAACAGAACCACTTTTAATGGGGAAAAAACCAGTATGGAAATCTCCTTTTTTAGAACCGATCCAATCGATTTTACTTTTTTCTGCATTAACAGCATAATTAACTACATCACTTTTTGTATTCAATGTTACAAAAGATGATAAACCTAAAATCAAGGCAAAACTTGTGATTGCTAAAATTGTTTTTTTCATATATATTTTTAAATTAATAGAAAGCAAAAATAAATTAATTAATGTTATAACAATGATAAATTATCTACAATTTTAATAGACTAGTTTCAACTATCTTCGCAAAAATTTTTACTGTATGAATCTGCATGAGTATCAGTCAAAGGAATTGCTAAAAAAATACAATGTCCCAGTTCAGGAAGGTATCGCCGTAGATACTGTTATGGCTGCTGAAGAAGCTTACCGCCAAATAAAGACACAAACCAATAACAATTTTGCGGTTGTAAAAGCCCAAATTCATGCTGGTGGTCGCGGTAAAGGTAAAATTATAGGTAGTGAACAACGTGGAGTTGCAGTGGGTAAAAGCTTAGAAGATATTAGCAATATTGCTAAAAACATCTTAGGAGGCACGTTGGTAACCATCCAGACCGGACCAGCTGGAAAAAAAGTAAATAAAATTTTGATCGCTCAGGATGTGTATTATCCTGGTCCAAATGAAACAAAGGAATTCTATCTTTCAATACTACTTGATCGTGCAAAAGGTCAAAATGTAATCATGTATAGCACCGAAGGTGGCATGGACATTGAAGAAGTAGCACATAATACACCCGAAAAAATCCATAAAGAATGGGTGTTCCCAGGCGGTGCACTTCAAGGTTTTCAAGCTCGCAAAATTGCTTTCAACTTAGGTTTGAGCGGTGAAGCATTTAAAAGCTGCGTGAAATTTGTAACTAATTTGTATAATGCTTATGTAGGTATTGATGCAAGTATGTTGGAAATCAATCCTTTATTCAAGACAAGTGATGAAAAAATTATCGCAGTAGATTGTAAATTGAACTTAGACGATAATGCATTGATGCGCCATCCAGATATTGCTGCATTAAGAGATGTTACTGAAGAAGACCCTACTGAAGTGGAAGCAGGACAGTTTAACCTGAATTTTGTAAAACTAGACGGAAATGTAGGCTGTATGGTAAATGGTGCTGGTTTGGCTATGGCTACCATGGATATGATTAAATTAAGTGGTGGTGAACCTGCCAACTTCTTAGATGTAGGCGGTACAGCAAATGCACAAACAGTGGAAGCTGGATTTAGAATTATTATGAAAGACCCTAATGTAAAAGCTATCCTGATCAATATATTTGGCGGTATTGTACGTTGTGATCGTGTAGCTGCAGGTGTAATTGAAGCTTTTAATAAATTGGGAAATATTGAAATCCCGATTATTGTAAGATTACAAGGTACCAATGCAGTAGAAGCGAAGAAATTAATAGATGAAAGTGGACTTAAGGTTCAATCAGCTATTCAATTAAGCGAAGCTGCAGCATTAGTTAAACTGGCAGTAGCATAATAAAATAATAGTTTTAAAAAAAAAGATCTCCTAAACGAGATCTTTTTTTTTGCGATGCTCTATATGCATGCTTTTCATTTTACATAATAAATTATAAATATTTATACTTTTTGATTACTATTATACTGTAATCCCACATACGAAATTGTTACTTCTAAGTAATTGGAACATTTTTAGCGCCATTCTGTAACATCATTAATATCAAAATCTTAATGGCTTGATGAAATCTTTACACTTAAATAAACAGTACAGTTCTGATGATGATCTATTTCAAAACAAAAGTGATTTACAACTAAAATTAGATCAGCAAATTCCAATTTGTTTAGATGATTTATCAAATGAAACTGATTTCAGTATTCAGAATCATGAGCAATTGCTTCATAGTATTTTAAATTTTCTACCAGTTCCTCTAATTATTACTCGACAAAAAAATGGACAGATCGTAATGATTAGTCAAGGAGTGGAAAATATTTTACAAATCAAAAAAGCTGCTATAATTGGTAAAAATATTGATGAAATTATAGCCGATAAAACAGAATTTAGTAAAATCCTATTACTTCTCGATGCAAAAGGAAAAATTCAAAACGAAGAAATATGTATTAGAAATGTGCACGGAGTAAACATTTCTTGTTTGGTTTCAATTGAAACATTTATTTCAAATGGCGAATGCTTCTATATAAACGCATTTACAAATATTTCTGAAAAAAAATTACTCGAAGACGCTATTCAAAATTCTGAAGATAATCTTAGAACAGTATTTGAAAATACTGAGGTAGGTTATATTTTGTTCGACCAGTTTCAATACATCGTTTCCTACAATAGACCTGCTTCCCTTTTTGCAATCAAAGAGTTTAACAAGGAAATTCATATTGGCACAAATTTTTCTACTTATTTTCCCGAAATAATGCGGGAGTATTTAACTAATATAATTGCTCCAGTTCTGAAAGGAAAAATAACTTCATTTGAAAGATTTATCATTCATAATGGTGAGCACCATTGGTATTATGTGAAGTTTTCACCGGTTTTTAATAAAGATTATTTAGTTGCGGGGTTCATCATGTCGATGGAGAATATTACAGATAGAAAGAAAAATGAAATCGAATTAAACAAATCTTTGAATTTGGTAACCGAACAAAATAAAAGGCTCTTAAACTTTTCATATATTGTTTCACATAATCTTCGCTCTCATGCAAGTAATATGATTTCAATTCTGAATTTTTTAGAAAAAGAAAAATCAGAAAATGAAAAAGCTGGTTTATTGATCCATTTAAAAAAAGTCTCTCAACTTTTAAATGAAACACTTTATAATTTAAATGAAGTGGTTTCAATTCAAAAAAATTTGAACACCACATTAGAAAGATTGAATCTATTCGATTATATTAATCAGGCTATATCGGTTTTAAATAAAGAAATTAACTCAAAAAATGTACTAGTAAATAACCAAGTACCTAACGACATTACCATTAATTATAACCCAGCATATTTGGAGAGCATTCTTTTAAATTTCCTTTCTAATTCCATTAAATATGCTTCTCCAGAAAGATTGCCCATCATAAATTTCAATACAATTCAAAAAAACAATGCCATTGAGCTCTTTATTTCTGACAATGGCATAGGAATTGATATAAGTAAATATCATGATAGATTATTTGGAATGTATAAAACCTTTCATGGGAATAAAGATGCTCGAGGCATTGGTTTATTCATCACAAAAAATCAAATAGATGCAATGGGGGGCAAAGTAGAAGTTTTTAGCGAAGTAAATGTAGGAACAACATTTAAGATAACTTTTAGCTGAATTGGTTTAGAATAATTAATATTACATACATAAAGTTTAACAAAAAGGAATACATGAAAGAAAACGAAAAAATATGCATTATTGACGATGATGAGATTTATATCTTTTTGATAAAAAAATCATTATCCGCTATGGGAATCAATAATGAAGTGATTTCATATTTAAACGGCTCAGATGCACTCGAAGAACTTATGCAGTTTAAAAACAATAATCAAGAATTGCCCGGAATTATTTTATTGGATATAAACATGCCAATCATGGATGGATGGGAATTCTTAACTGAATTCAGAAAATTGAATAGCACTAATACCAAAAAAATACCAATCTATATAGTGAGCTCTTCCATAGCCAATGAAGACTTCGAAAAATCTAAAACCTTCCCAGAAATTTTAGACTATTTAAGCAAACCTGTAGAATTGGAAACTTTGGAAAAGATCTTAAACTTTTGATCAACGAACAGCTAACTCTATTAGCTTATCTGGATTAAAGACCTGTATTTGTTGATGATCTATTCCAAAAACAATGGCAAGTTTTAGAAGTGTTTTTAATTCTATTCCTGTAATGCCATTTTCAATATTACTCAGATTTGAAATACTCATCCCTAATTCATTTGCAACAAATTTTAGAGGCAGTCCTTTCATTCCACGAATAGATTTAATGTTTTTTCCAAGTTGTAATCTTTCTGACTTTCTTTGATGGTAAAGCATATATGTTAGTTTTGGACTACAATAATACTCTGCTGTTTCAAAAAAGCTAAATTTTAAACACCTATTTTAAACCGCTAAAACACTCCGTGAATTGATTTAGCTGGCATCTATTTTTTTGACTAATGTAATGGGACTAAAAATATAAAGTAATCCTGTTTTTACTTCAACACATTCAATTCTTTTTCTCCGAATATTTCCTCTTCGAAATATCTTTCCTTTATCTGTCTGAAATAAATCACCATCACTTAATTCAGCCACAGTAGAATGGCCCTCTTTTTTTATTGCATCATAGGCGCGCAAAACCAATAACAAAGCAGTCTCTCCATTTGCAGTAGCTGCAGGATTTGCAATAGATTTCTGTAAAGCTTTTTCAACATCTGCCGGAAATATTTTTAATTGTACAAATACAATCAAAAGTTGACTATAACAATATTTCCATTCTTTACCATGAGCATCTACTTTATTACGAAACTGTTCGTAAGTAAGCAAATGTGCTAGCTCATGTAATAAAGTAATTAAAAATTCATACTTATTTAAATTGCCATTGATACTAATCCGATGATTTCCGCCCCACCCTGCATGGCGATAATCTCCTAAAACCGACTTTCGTTGTTTAGTAACAGTTAAGTGAACTTTGTATTGGTGGAGATAAGAAACGACAGGTTCAAAGCTTCCAACGGGCAAATAGGCTGCCAATGCCTGCATCGGATGCTCAGTTACTGCCATCTTTTTTTATGGGTTTACCTTTTAATGCAATACGAACATCAAGCCAGGTATATAGAATATAAAGGCCCATACTAAGAAAAAGTCCATTTACATTTCTATGTTCCCCTGTATTATATAGATAAATGAATGCGGCAGTGCCTAATACGAAAAGTTTTAAAACTGTTGATCCCATTACACCTCTAACCATTGCATGAGGATTACTTTGCGACATCACTTTTAAGTGTTGTACAGCATTATAGATACTTATTAAAAAAAGTAAACAATTTGCTCCTGCAAATAACCATGGGTCAATATTCCAGGTTTTAAATACCGACCCCATAAGAAGGGCCAACAAATTAACAACCACAAAAACTAATACCAACGGTAAAAAAATCTTCCTTCTCTCCAACATCATTTTTTATTTGAAGTGTCCCTAATAAGTTTAAATAAGGTTGCCAATAATACCAATACAGGTAATATCCAAGCCAAAAAAGAGCCCTGCCAACCTATTTTTTTATCTATCCAAATACCAATATACAATGCTACACCCAAACTAATTAATAATTGAGTAGCAAGTCCTGCATATTGCCAAAGCAACCGGTTGCTGTCGTTTTTATCCACTTTTATTCGTTTGAAATAGCCGTTTTCGGTGTTTCCAAAAGTACGGTATCCCTAAGTGTTGGGGTTGTACCATTTAATACTTTTTTTAAACTTTCAAGATACTGATCCTTATACCGAAGACTTTGCTCTAATGAATCGGTTCTGATTTTAAGCACTTGAAGCGCAGTTCTACTTTCTCTGGTTCCATACCCAGGTATATAAAACTTAATCGGGGTAAAAGCAATTAAAGCAATGGTTAACCCCACTAATAAAACAAAGCTTACACTGAGTCCAATGTATACACTTAACCTAGTAAGTTTAAAGGTAACCACCTCTTCATAGGTGTCATCATTCATAATTACCAAGCGGTAACTATTCCTTAAACGCCTTAGCGTATCGCTATATTCCAGTTTGGCCATATTGTTAAATCAGGATAAAGGTAGGATTGTATCAGCTTTTAGCCATCTAGAAATGAGAAATAACTGTATTTTTAAGTAAGTTTTTAAAAATCATTGTTCAGACAGCATGGCAAAGTATCGGTATTTAATATTTTTGGTCGTTTTTTCAGCATCCCTTCTACCCTTTTTTAAAGGCAATGCGCAGCCATACAGTTCTATTGAATTAGTAAAACCAAAACCATATCAAGATCGTCCTCTGGTTGCAGAAATGACAAGTTCTGGAAAAATCAAACCTGCAAAAAAATTTTATCAAAATGCGGTTACCCATTACAACTACTATTTTAATGCTTACAATAAAATAAATGATATACTAGAAAAAGCGAAAGGTAGTTTTCACGATGATTTTACTGAATTACTCCCATTTTATAATTATACAATGGAAGGAGTTTCTAAAAATAATGTGCAATTAGATTCTGTTATTTATAAATGTACTGCAGGCATTTTACTGCACGATCTCAGAACAGATTGGGTAGACGATCTTTATCTTTTAATGGGACAGGCATATTTATATAAACAATATTATGATTCTGCTGCAACAGTTTTCCAATACATTAATTATTCCTTTGCTCCCAAAGATGATGGCTATGATATACCCATCGGTAGTAATGCCAGTAATCAAAAAGGATCATTTTCTATTTCAACCGTTGAATCAAAAAGCCTTTGGAAAAAACTAACCACAAATCCTCCTGGTAGAAATGAAAGTTTTCTTTGGAGGGTTAGAACTTATCTTGAACAAAATAAATTGGCAGAGGCAGGTGCTTTAATAGAAATTTTACGAATAGATCCAAACTTTCCTGTTCGTTTATATCCCCATTTACATGAATTGATCGCCTATAAATATTATAAAGAAAACACCCCAGATAGTGCTGCTGTGCATCTTACAAAAGCGCTTGACAGAGCCATTAATAAAGGAGAACGAGCACGCTGGGAGTATTTAATTGGACAACTCTACACAACTGTTGGTAAGGATAGCATTGCAGTAACTCATTTTAAACAAGCAATAAAATTAACAGTTGACCCTATTCTTGAAGTATATGCGCATTTAGCAATTAGCTCATTGGAATCGGTACATAAAAAAGATGCCGTTCAACAAAACTTAGAAGAGTTAAAAAAAATGGGCAAAAGGCCTTTATATGAAGAATATAAAGACATCATATTTTATGCTGCAGCTAAATTAGAATTAAAACAATACCATCCCGACCAAGCGCAAGATTATTTATTAAAAAGTATCAAGTTTAACCAAAATAACCTTTACCAGAGACAAGAAAGTTTTTTACTTTTAGCCGATTTAAATTATACCCGAAAACATTATCAGGATGCTTTTCGGTTTTATGATAGTTTAGATATTAGTCAGCTTAAAGATGCAGACCAATTAAGGGTCAATACCAGAAAACCAGCTCTTAAAATAATTAATGACAACCTTACCGTTATTTACACAGAGGATAGTTTGCAAAAAATAGCTTTATTATCACTGCCAGAAAGAACTGCTTTTTTAAATAATAAACTAAAGCAGTTGCGGAAAGAAGCAGGATTAAAAGAATTAGAAAATTCTGAAACCACATTTGGTAATGTAAATACTCAAAATTTTCTTTCACAAAACAATTCTCAATTTGGCGGAGGCGGTACAGATTTTTATTTTCAGAACTTTTCTTTAAAAACAAGAGGGTTCACTGAATTTAAAGCAAAATGGGGGAATCGACCCAATGTAGATAATTGGAGAAGGCAATCTTCTGTAGAACGATCATTCTCAAAGTCGAGCCCTAATTCCAAAACAATTACACAAAATGCAGGTGAAGCTGTTGTACCCAAAACAAAGGAACTTAGTATTGAAGCTCTGACAGATGACCTTCCTCTTACAAATGAAAAAATGACAGCTTCTTATTTTAAAGTGCTTACTGCATTAGTGGGGAATGGCAATACCTTTCAAAACGACCTGTACGATTACCCAAGTGCTATTGAAGATTATCGGACTGTTGTAACAAGATTTACCAATATTAACGAAACAGAAAAAGCATATTTTAATCTTGCAATTTGCTACGACCGAAATAACCAACCGATCCAAGCTGATTCTATCAGGAATCTTTTGAAGTTGAATTTTCCAAATGGAAATTATAGTAAACTCACACAACAAAAAGTAAAAGAAGTTAAGAGCGATCCTGCAACTGATACTTATAAACAGATCTATGATTTGTTTTTAGCTGGCGATTTTACAAAAGCAATAGAAACAAAGCAAAAGGCAGATAAAATATATGGCACAACATATTGGACACCTCAGCAATTGTATATTGAAGCAATCTACTATATAAAAAACCGAGAAGATAGTATCGCAAATAAACGACTCGAAGTGATATTAGCTCGTTTCCCAAAATCACCTATGTCTGATAAAGCAGCAATCATGGTGGATGTATTACATAGACGAAAGGAAATTGAAACCTATCTTACAAATCTTAAAATTGAAAAACCAGAAGAAGAAGCGATTCGCCAAATCGATATAGACACAATTGCAACAGTTAAAACAGCGATACCTTTTCAATCTGGTTCTACCGTAAAACAAACTCCAAAAGAATTAAAATTACCTGGGATTGCTGCACCAACAGTTAAACCAATAACAATTGCCAAAGATGGTTTTTCTTTTAATCCTGCAGATTCACAATATGTAGCGGTGATACTTACAAAAGTTGATGGCATCTATGCCAGCGAGGGTAAGAACGCTTTTAACAGATATAACAGAGATAACTATAATAACCTCAAATTGGGTATTAATGCATCAGCTGTTACCAATCAACAACAATTAATATTAATAGGGCCATTTGTTAATGCCGGGGATGCCGTTGGATATTTAAATAAAACAAAACCATTAGCAGCATCCAGAATTATTCCTTGGTTAGCTGCAGATAAATATAGTTTCACCATAATCAGTAGTTCAAACCTGAGCCTATTATTGGCGAATAAAGACATTGCCGCTTATAAAACCTTTATGCATGGTATTTTTCCTGATATTTTTTAAAAATCCTAACTAAAGATTCGATAACAGTTATTTAGATTTACAATAAGTTTACAAAGATTTATACTATTCAATATGTCTAGACCGGTACAATTATTTTGGCGTATATTTTTTGGCGGGATGGGATTTGTTATCCTTTTCTTGTTGATGATTAATTGGGGCTGGATTGGTGATATGCCAGACATTGAAGATATTGAGAACCCAACTGCATTACAAGCCAGCCAAGTGTATGCACAGGATGGCTACCTGATGGGTAAATATTATGTAGAGGATCGAATTAATGTATTTTATAAGGATATCAGTAAACACGCCATCAATGCACTTGTGGCTACTGAGGATAAAAGATTCTATGATCATAGTGGAATTGATGCACAGGGACTAGCCAGAGCATTCATCTATTTGGGTAGTCAAGGGGGAGCAAGCACCATTACGATGCAAACAGCAAAAAATTTATTCACTGAGAATTGGAGTACTAAAAATTTTCTGCTTAGAAGTATTCAAAAATTAAAAGAAGGAATCATTGCTATTAAATTAGAAAGAAATTTTACGAAAGAAGAAATAATCACTTTATATCTGAATACAGTTGCTTTTGGCGATAACGTATTTGGTATTCGTAATGGTGCTAAAACCTTTTTTCAAAAAGAACCTGATCGTTTAAATATTGAAGAATCTGCTGTATTAATTGGAATGATCAATGGGCCTGGATTATATAATCCTAGACGAAATCCTCGTCAGGCTTTAGAAAGAAGAAATTTAGTGTTGAACAGAATGGTTCAACAGAATTTTTTAGGTGTTTCTGAGGCAGAAACTTTAAAACGAAAGCCAATTGAATTAAATTATAAGAAACTGGATGAAAGTGCTGGCCTTGGGCCCTATTTTAGAATGGTATTGGGTGAAGACATGAAGAAGTGGTGTAAACTTCACAAGAAAAGTAATGGCGATAACTACGACTTATACAGAGACGGACTTCGTATTTATACAACCATCAATCCCAGGATGCAAATGTATGCAGAAGAAGCTGTAGCAAAGCATATGAACTATATGCAGAAGATTCTGAATACACAGGATAATATAAAAAGTGGATCAGTTTGGAAAGACCATGAAAACACTTTAGAATCAGCAATGAAGCAAAGTGATCGCTGGCATTTTATGAAAAAAGAAGGCATTAATGAAGAGGACATAAAAACCAGCTTTAAACAAAAGATTCCAATGCATGTATTTGCATGGAATAATACAAGGGGTAAAGACACATTCATGACACCCTATGATTCCATAAAATATACACGCCAAATGATGCAGGCTGGTTTTATGGCGATGGACCCTAATACTGGTGAAGTAAAAGCATGGGTAGGAGGAATCGATTTTAAGACATTCAAATACGACCACGCGAATATTAATACGAAACGTCAGGTAGGTTCTACTATGAAACCACTTCTGTATAGTTTAGCTATTGAAGAAGCAGGTTTTACCCCTAATACAACAGTAGAGGATCAACAGCAAAGTTTTGGCTCTTATGGATTAGTTCCTGCTACCAGTAAATCTTGTACAGGTGCTACAATCACTATGGCTGAAGCACTGGCGAAATCCAGAAACTGTGCATCAGCATATATCATGAAGCAACTCGATGCGGTTGGCAATAACGGAGCGAAAAGGTTTGTGGATTATTTGAAGCGATGCGATCTGCAAACAAAAATCGAACCCTACCCTTCCATTGCGTTAGGGTCTTGCGAAATTTCATTATTTGAAATGATGCAAGCCTATAGTATGTTCCCTGGAAGAGGCATGAATGCAAAACCAATGTATATTACCAGGATCGAGGATAGAAATGGAAATGTATTAGAAAGCTTTAGCCCCAAACGTAAAGAAGTAATTAGTGAAGTAACTGCCTATTCTGTGGTTAAAATGATGCAGGGTGTTGTTCAATTTGGTACTGCAAGAGGAATTTGGGCATATGATCTACCCGGAAATTTAGAAATGGCCGGTAAAACAGGAACAACTAACGAAAATAGTGATGCATGGTTTATGGGCTATACCCCACAAATTCTTGCAGGAACATGGGTTGGTGCAGACGATCGATTTATTCGTTTTAATGGTGAGAATTTAAACGGACAGGGAGCAAGAGCTGCCATGCCTATCTGGGCTTATTTCTATGCCAAAGCAGCAGCAGATCCTAATTGTGGTTTAGATCCCAGTCAAACATTTGTG
The DNA here is from genome assembly GCA_037139075.1 of Bacteroidota bacterium. Lineage (GTDB taxonomy): Bacteria > Bacteroidota > Bacteroidia > Chitinophagales > Chitinophagaceae > Sediminibacterium. The sequence continues at coordinate 25,994 of JBAXHC010000006.1, read as the reverse complement.
AAGCCAGAAAATATGAGTGAAATAAACTTTGATTATTTCAATGGAACCACTGCACCCATGATCGGTGAAGGAGAAGACCAGGGTAATGGAACCAGTACAGATTATGAAGTCCCCAAAGAAATTAAAGCAGAAGAAATCAGACCGGAATCAGATATCAATTTAGATGCAACCAAAAACTCAAAACTAAAAGAGTCAGATCTTAAACCACAAACCACTCCAAAAACAACAGATGGCAAAACACCGCCTCCGGTAAATAAACCCGTTGAAAAAGGAAAGGCAATTATGCCCGCTCCGGTTAAAAAACCCGGAAATGGTCGGTAATATTTAGTCGATCAAAACAGCTTTTACAAAATCGCTAACTAAAAAACTAATTAGTTTACCGGTACTTGGACTGGTTCTTCCATCTGTTAAATGAGTAGCTCCTTCACAGATGTGCAGATAAGCTACTTTCGATTGTGCAGTTGCAAAATGGATATATTGACGAGCCTGATTAGAGCTAATGCCAACTGGAGAAGTAGCACTACTTAAAACATCTTCAACAATATCAAGGTCTAATTCTATTCCACATCTTGTGTCATCAGTAAAAGAAGTTGCATGGCCAATCGCCTGAAGGAAGGTTCTTTTTTCATGAATAAAAATATCTTCGTAGGTAATACAATCCACAAATGGGTTGTTTACGATATCCATCCAAACATTTTGAGGCAAGTAATTTTCTTGAATGCCAATCACACAATATTTTTCTAAATAACCATCCTCTTCTGCATAGGTGAAACCATTACCGCTATGCCTACCTTCCATTGGTCTCAGATCTGCGTGTGCATCAAGATTGATGGCGTTAATTTGAGCAATTGGTAATAACCCTGCTTTATAATATCCCTTTGCGGCACCTTTGATACAGGGATAAGAATTGTTATGCCCACCTCCAATTACAATCGGAATTTTTTTGTTCTGAGTAATTAAATGAATCATTTGTTCCACCTCTGCATCAATGGTGTTTACGGCATGTCGAAACGCTTCTGATCTTTCATCAAAACTTAATGCATTATTTTCAATCAAATGTTCCATGTCAGAAAAATCGAAATGCCCCAACAACAAAAGTTCTCCCCCTTCTAAAAAATCATTACTCTGTATATTTAAAAAAGACTGTAAGAATGGAATCCAGGCAGAGTCTGCCCCTCCTATTCCAAGGTTTGCCTTAATACCAATATCTTCAGGAATCCCGATAAGTACAAATCCTGCTTTTGAATCTTGTAATGATAGTTCTAAATTGTTAGTGTTAGCAAGAACTTGAATTCGCTCACCTAACTTAGTTTCATATCTACGAATCTTAGTAATGGAAAGAATATCTTCTTTGTTATAGTACTTGAAATGTTTCATAAATTAGATTTGAAATTTCCTGCTCATGGTAATTTAACCAATTAGCTCGATAGAGAAAAATATCAATTATTGAAATACCCCATTAATCATTACTTTATCAATCAAATTAGAACCAAATGCATAAGGAATAAATGCTACTGAGGAAATGGGTTTAGTAAATATCAGATTGGCCAACTTTCCCTTCATGATAGAACCAATTTTCTCCTCTAAACCCATTGCATATGCAGCATTAATTGTTGCAGCATTGATGGCTTCTTCTGGCAACATTTTAAGTTGGATACAACTCATTGAAACCACAGTGTTCATATTGCCACTGGGACTTGAACCGGGATTATAGTCAGACGCTATAGCAATGGCACAGCCAGCATTGATTAATGCTCTTGCAGGTTGATATGCCATTCTTAAAAAATAAGCAGCTGTTGGTAATAATGTACCAATGGTATTGGACTTTGCCAATGATTGAATAGCATGTTCATCCATACTTTCTAAATGATCAACTGAAAGTGCTCCCAATTCAACTCCCGCTTCTACCCCACCGGATACACTTAATTGATTGGCATGAATCTTTGGCAATAGCCCAATTGCTTTTCCTGCCTGGCAGATTTCTTTAGTTTCTGCAACACTAAAAAATCCCTCTTCACAAAACACATCTATATAATCGGCTAATTTTTCTTTTGCAATGATGGGTAACATTTCATTTTTAATAAGATCAATATAAGCCTGGTGATTTTGTTTATAGTTAAGTGGATAGGTATGTGCACCTAAAAAACTTGCTTTTATTGGAATGGGTGACTCTTTTTTTAATCTCTTAATTACCCTTAACATCTTCATCTCTCCTTCTACTGTAAGCCCATAACCCGATTTTATTTCAATGGCGCCAGTACCTAATTGAATTAATTCATGTAGTCGTTCCCAAGCTGAATCAAATAGTTCTGCTTCAGAGACCATGTTTAATTTGTTGGCCGAATTTAAAATTCCGCCTCCTTTCTCAGCGATTTCAGCATAGGATAATCCATTTATTTTATCTACGAATTCAGATTCTCTACTAGCCGCGAAAACAAGGTGCGTATGACTATCACACCAACTAGGCAATACCGTAGATCCTTTTGCATCGTAAACGGGCATTTCATTTTCTGGATAACGAATCGAAAGCTGATGCATCAGCCCGTAATCTGAAATTAATCCATCTTCAATAAATAAATATGCATTTTCCAACATAGGCAAATCTGCCAAAGCCGCTCCCCTTAACAAAACATTTTCTGTGCGAACATTAATGAGCTGATGAATGTTAGTAATTAGCAATTTCATGATAGCAAATTAATCAGAAAGAATGGAATTGCCATTATTTTGAAGCCCTCCATCATTATCAACGCTAAAGCATGTATTTTCAAATATGATTACCGCGCTAACAATTGTTCGATACCCCAAATGGCTAGCATGGGCAGGAATTTTGTCTATGGCTGTTTTACGATTACCACTTTGGTGGAATCCTAAAATTAGTTTTTGGAAATTAATGGGTTCTGGCAAAAATGGAAGTTTCGACAAAACACCGGATTTAAGACAATGGGCACTCATTTCTGTATTTAAAACCGATGATGCAACTAATTTGCAGATCCAGTTAAATGATATTGACCATCAAAAAATACTGAAGCAACAATATGGATCCTTCATAAAAAAATGGTGGCAGTTTTTCAATTGTGAAATTTGGACTATTGTGCTAAATCCCATTGAGGGCCATGGATTATGGGATGGAAAGGAAGTTTTCGGTCAACTTTCAAAGAATACAGAGTATGAGGGTAAAATTGCCGTATTAACGAGAGCTACCATTCGGCTTAATAAAATGAAAAGCTTTTGGTTGAATGTTGCACCTGTTGCAAATAAAATGAACGATTTAGAAGGTTTTATTGGATCTTATGGGATTGGCGAAATACCCTGGAAAAAGCAGGCTACTTTTAGTTTATGGGAGTCGAAAATGGCAATGCGTAATTTTGCCTATAAAATGAAAGAACATGCAACTGTAATTCAAAAAACAAAAAAAGAGGATTGGTATAGTGAAGAAATGTTTGTGCGTTTTATCCCAATAGCCAGTTATGGCACTTTAAAGGGCATTGACCCATTAAAAAGAAAACCCTATCTTGCAAATAATTAATGAACCACTGTACTACAATATCATTTCTTACTGCCCATTTTGCATGGATGTACAGGGGTTTGAACTCAATGCCAGATCACTAGCTAGGCAATTAGATTTTATATATTAAATAACCTAATTTTTATTACTCAATACATATTGTATGGATCAGCAATTGTCTGTTACCTCAGAAGTTGGCACGTTAAAACGTTTATTAGTTCATAGCCCGGATAGTGGTTTAGGAAAAGTAGTTCCTTCAAAAGCACAAGATTGGCTTTTTGAAGATATTGTTCACTTAGACACCATCAGGAGAAATGAATACGACTACTATACAAAAATTCTACTTTACTTTTTAGACCCTGAAAAAATAAAAGGGAAACTTGCTCAGGTAGATGCGATAGAAGCTAATCGTAATTTTTACAAACCAGATCATAAAGACTTCTATGCTTCCGATAAAGTGATTGAATTACAATGGCTATTAGGACAAGTACTTGAAAACAACGATATCAAAATAAAATTAGTCGCATCGGTTTGTGCTATTGAAGCCTGTACTTATGAAACACAGAAAAAGTTATTAAAATATAGCACCACTGAATTAGCAAAAACATTTGTATCAGGAACTTCATTTGATAAACAATTGTTGTTTGCACCTATACCTAATTTCATATTTACAAGAGATATTGGAATTACGATCAATGATCATGTATTACTAAATAGACCTGCAAAAAAAGCTAGAACAAGAGAAGCGCTTTTGGCAAAATATATTTTCTTTAATCATCCCTTATTTGAAAACTACAAAGAGAATATTATTGAGTTATCCGATTCTCATCATAGTTTTTTAATGCCAAAAGAAGACGATGACAGAAAGATTACCTTAGAAGGTGGCGATATTATGGTGGTTAGCAGTAATCATTTATTAGTTGGAGTAAGCGAAAGAACTTCCTCAGAGGCCGCTGTTCAGATTACAAATATTTTATTTGAAAAAAATATAGTTGAAAAAGTAACAATTGTAAAGATTCCTAAGAAAAGAGATTATATGCATATCGATACAATTTTTACGCAAGTGAAAAGAGATGTATGGGTAATGCTTGGAAACTTTTCGCGAAAGGCTGTAAAACATGAGGATGAAAATGCAATTGAAAGGATTCTCGAGATTAAGAAGGAAGAAAAAATCAAGATTCTTCAATTTCATAAAAAATCACCAGAGAACCCTGTATATTTCGATAGTCTGGAAGACCTTCTTGTAGATATTAGTAAGAACGATTTGCATTGTGATGGAGAAGTTCGTTTTATATTTTCCGGGAATAATGAGTTTCCTTATAATGCAAGGGAGCAATGGACAGATTCTTGTAATTTATTAGCATTGAAAGAAGGTGTAGTTTTAGGATATGACCGAAATGATAAAACCACCGAAGCATTTAAACAAGCTGGCTTCAGTGTTATTCATGCAAAGGACTTGATACTAGAACTGGAGGCAGGAACTATTTCTGTTGATGAAATGAAGGACTGTTTAATATTAATGCCATCAGCAGAACTTTCAAGAGCCAGAGGAGGATTTCATTGCATGAGTATGCCTATTTTAAGAAACGCATTAAAATAACTTTATGCAAACGACTTCACATATCTTGATGATTCGTCCAAGCCATTTTGATTTTAATCAGGAAACAGCAGTAAATAACAGTTTTCAAATCAATTCAGGCGATCAGTTTGTGCCTGAAAAAGCATTAAAAGAGTTTGATCAATTGGTGGATGTTTTAAGATCACATGAAATAGATGTTACTGTTGTTCAAGACAGTCCTGAGCCTTATACCCCAGATTCTATATTCCCGAATAATTGGATTTCTTTTCATTCGGATGGCACTATTTGCCTCTACCCCATGTTTGCAGAAAATAGAAGAAAAGAAAGAAAGCCTGCTGTATTAAAACAAATTTCAGAAAAGTTTACACTAAATAATACTGTTGATTTTACAGAACAGGAACTAAGACTAAGATATTTAGAAGGTACTGGCAGCATGGTTTTAGATCGGGATCATAAAATTGCATACGCCTGTCTTTCAGTTAGAACCGATGAAAATGTATTACAACAGTTTTGTGAAGAAATGGGCTATACCCAAATTGCATTTGAAGCAGTTGATATAGAAGGATACCCCATCTATCATACAAATGTTATGATGTGTGTTGCCGATCGATATGCAGTTATCTGTATTGATAGTATTCCAAATGAAATGGAAAAAGAAAGTCTGATGCAATCATTGATAGTTACAAATAAGACCATCATTCCAATTACGGTAGATCAAATGAATCATTTTGCAGGCAATATGTTGCAGGTTGAAAATATTAGTGGTACTAAATATTTGGTCATGTCAACTCAGGCATATCAAAGCTTATCATTAGAACAAATCGATCAGATCAAATATTTTAATGAAATTATTCATTCAGATATTAGTACCATAGAAAAAAATGGAGGAGGTAGCGCAAGGTGTATGATTGCTGAAGTTTTTTTGCCGCTAAAGTAATTGATTAAGCAACAATCTCTTTTCTGCTTAACAATTCCAGAATTTGTTTTTCTCTATATTTCAGAGATTGATTTAATTTTTCATTGGCTATTGAGAATGATTTCTGAAGCTCAACATCTTGAGAGAGAAATATTTTTTTCTGAAAAAGTATTTCTTTGATGACTTGTGCATCATGCCAATATCCAATGGCTTCTTGTAATTTTTGATAAAAAGAAATATCAGTTACTATACCGTTCTCGACCCAATTAATGGCGTACATCCATTGTTTTATTATTTTCCTTAATTCATGCCATTCACTTATTGGACAATTCTTCCTAACAAGTGTTTCTATTTGTACAGAAAGATCAGTTACATATTGCTCTGCAAGAATTTCATTTGTCTTTAATATATATTCGTTAACATGATCATTTAAATCTTTTAAATCATGTTTGAACTCATGCACTTTTTTATGAAATTTATTAATCATTTCCTCAAGAGTTTCAACTGGAAATGTTTTTTTTATAAAAATGTTTAAATCATGCTTTTGAAACCAAAGAAGTAGTAATTGATATTCTCTAATTTCTCCAGCTTCCTGAAAAATGCTATTTAATTGTCTTGTCGTTTTTTTAAGCTTTTGTTTTCGGTAAACCGATTTTAGAAATTTCATGATCGCCCTCATCTTCTTAATTTCTACCCTAAAATCGTGTAAAGAATTCTCTGAAGAGCTGATGTCAAACTCTAAAAGGTGATTAAAAACTTGTTTAACCCTTTGATTATAATATAAATATAAAGCTGACTCTGACATTCAGAAGATTTCAAATTACAAATAAAGTTCACACTAAAGTTAACAATTTTATAAAGCCTAATGTGAAACTTTCATTAAGCTTTGTTAAAAATGGATTGATAAACAGCATCTTCAAAACTGTGGGGGTGATATCCCAATATCTTTCTTGCTTTATCAATTTTAAGACCAGATTCTTTTGCTCTTTGAACAATTTCAGGAAATACATCAGCTGTAACTGGCTCAATCAATTTTAGGTCTAACTGGGCTATTCGAGCAACTGTTATTGCCATTTCATAAGGACTTATAATGTCTGAACCAGCAAAATGAAAGGTTTCATTTGTATCCGTCTTAAGTAATAGATCCAACCCCATACAAATATCATTAACATATGTTGGTGTTCGTTTTTGATCCGTTACGACTCTTATTTTATTATTGGCTTCCAAATTGCTTTTTACCCATTGGATGAAGCTTGGCCGCATACCTTCCCAATGAGAACCATAAATAAAAACCGGCCGTACTATATTGTGTTTTAATCCACTGGCTAAGACTAAATTTTCGGCCATTAATTTACTTTCCCCATAAAAATTTAGAGGTGCAGGTTCCGACAATTCCGAATGAGGCCCCCCTTCTCCAAAAATAAAATCAGTAGAAATATAAATAAATCTTGCAGAAACTTTTTTGGCTGCGCTTAAAAGATATTCTGTTGCAGTTACGTTATGTAATAAACAATTTTCTCTGTTAACATGGCATTCATCAGGCTTACTCATAGCTGCAGTATGAATGATAACATCCGGCTGAATTGTATCAATCATTTCCAAAACAGAAGGCAAATCTGTTAAATCAAGTGAGATATAAGTTATTTCTGCATCAGGAATCTTGTTTTCGCCTCTGGAAACTGCACAAACATCGTATTTGTTTTTATGCATATATAAACTAAGATGTTGACCTAAAAAACCGTTTGCTCCTGTTATTAATACCTTCATTTTGCTAATTTACTAAAGGTTGTGTACAGATAAGCACTTGGCATTTACCTATAATTGCTTATTTTTGGAACTTGTGTAGTTGATACACAAGTTGATTACGATTGCTCGGTCAGTTTATTTTTTTATCGTATTAAGAAAGAATCGCATATCTACAATGTCAGCTAAAAAAGTTAATAGAATTGGTGTTCTCACCTCTGGGGGTGATGCACCGGGAATGAATGCAGCGATTAGAGCTGTAGTAAGAACAGGAATTTACCATGGTTTAGAAGTATTCGGAATTATGCGGGGTTATAACGGCATGGTTGACGATGATATCTTTCAAATGGATTCTAGATCTGTAGCCAACATCATTCAAAGAGGTGGAACTATTTTAAAAACTGCTCGTAGTAAAGAATTTTTTGAGCCTGAAGGAAGAAAAAAGGCTTATGAAAATCTTACTAAGAGAGGAATAGATGGATTAGTTATCATTGGTGGAGATGGAAGCTTTAGAGGGGCTCAAAAGTTCAGTAATGAATATGATATACCTTGTATGGGCTTACCTGGTACTATTGATAAAGACATCGCAGGTAGTGATTTTACCATTGGTTTTGATACCGCAGTCAATACTGCTGTAGAAGCCATCGATAAAATCAGAGATACCATGGATGCCCACGATCGATTATTCCTGGTTGAAGTGATGGGAAGAGATGCCGGATATATTGCTTTACACAGTGGTATCGCCACGGGTGCTGAAAATATTCTGATTCCGGAATCCAGAACCGATATTGAAGCGTTGATTAATTCTTTGACTGAAAAAGAGAAAAGAAAGAAGCTAGTTAATTTGGTGGTGGTAGCAGAAGGGGATGAATTTGGTGGAGCCAATGAATTAGGTAAAGTCTTAAAAGAACGCTTACCACAGGCAGATATCAGAGTTTGCATTCTCGGGCATATTCAAAGAGGCGGCTCTCCTAGTTGTCTGGATCGATTAATTGCCAGCCACATGGGTTATTATGCGGTTGAAAGCTTGGTATCAGGAAGAAGAAATGAAATGATCGGTATTGTAAATAATGCAGTACACTATACCCCATTGGATAAAGCAATAAAAGAAAAACAAAAAATTGGAGAAGAATGGATGAAGATTGTAAAAATCCTCGCCAGCTAATCTAAAAATTTTCCTCAAAAAAATATTATTAACAACCCATCCTATTATGTCAAAAAACATTGACCAATACTTGCACAGAGAAATGAACACACAGGCAGGTTTAGAGCACGTAGACCATCGTACTAAGATTGTTGCTACTGTTGGCCCAGCATGTGATACTTATGATAAATTATTGGACCTTGTTCGTTCTGGTGTGAACGTTTTTCGTTTGAACTTTTCTCATGGAACTCATGAAGACAAAGCTCAAATTATTGACCATATTAGAAATATCAATAAAACAGAGCCTTACAATATTTCAATCTTAGCAGATTTACAAGGACCAAAACTTCGAGTTGGGGAAATTGAAAATAATGCACTTGATATTAAACCCGGCGATATCCTTACCCTTACAAATGAAAAATGTGTGGGAACGATGGAAAAAATTTATGTCTCTTATCCAAATTTAGCCGGAGACGTAGTTTTAGGGAATACAATCATGATTGATGATGGTAAAATCGAAGTAAAAGTAGTTGGGATTGAAAAAAATGGAGATGTAAAAGTTGAAGTTACCTTAGGTGGTATTTTATCTTCTAAGAAAGGATTAAACTTACCTGATACCAAAATTTCATTACCAGCCTTAACTGAAAAGGATCTGATTGACCTAGAGTTCATCATCGAACAACAATGCGATTGGGTGGCTTTAAGCTTTGTAAGAAGTGTAAGAGATATCGTTATTCTTAGAAGCAAATTGGCTGAAAAGAAAAGTAAGACCAAGATCATTGCAAAAATTGAAAAGCCAGAAGCTTTATTAAATATTCGAGATATCATTTTGGAAAGTGATGCTATTATGATCGCTCGTGGTGATTTAGGAGTTGAAATACCAATTGAACAAGTTCCATTGGTTCAAAAAGAACTGATCAGAAAGTGTTTACACCGTGCAAAGCCTGTAATTGTAGCAACTCAGATGATGGAGAGCATGATTGATCGTGTAAAACCGAATCGCTCTGAAATCACTGACGTGGCTAATGCCGTTTTAGAAGGTGCAGATGCTGTGATGTTAAGCGGGGAAACTGCTGCTGGTAATCACCCATCATTGGTGGTTCAAACCATGCGCAAAATTATACGTGAAATTGAAAAGAAGGAATACAGATACGACCGTTCGGCTGATCTAAAACCTCAACCACATTCACCATCTTATCATAGTGATGCAATTTGCTATAATGCCTGTAAAATTGCTGAAGATGTAGAAGCTCAGGCTCTCATTGGTATGACACAAAGTGGTTATACTGCATTTATGCTGAGCAGTTATCGCCCTTCTTCTCCTCTATTCATTTTCACTAAAGAACGTTCATTGGTAAACCAATTAAGCCTTAGCTGGGGTGTTAGAGCATTCTATTATGCTGAAGAAGAAAGCTTTGATGACATGGTAAATGACCAAATCGATATCCTAAAAGAAAGAGGATTCCTTCACGAGGGTGATGTTGTTGTAAATACTGGAAGTACACCGGTTCATTTACACTTACCAACCAATATGATTAAGCTGACTAAAGTTTAGAAAAACATAACTTAATAAAAAAAATAAAAAAGTTTCCCTTGTTGGGGAAACTTTTTTATTTTCAGGCATTCTAAATGCCGCATATGAAAAAATTACTCCTTGTAATTTGCCTGATTCCAATCATTGGATTTTCGCAAAATACCGATTCACTTTGGTTTGTATCGAACTATACAAAGAAAGAAATTCTAATTCCCATGAGAGATGGAGTGAAGCTCTTTACCTCCATTTATATTCCAAAGGATCTATCAGAAAAACATCCTTTACTTATTACACGCACACCCTATAGTTGTGCCCCTTATGGAGAAAATAATTTTTCTGGCATATGGCGTGGTCCGAGAAAATATTTTACTAAAGAAAATTATATCATCATTCAACAAGATGTTCGTGGCAGATGGATGAGTGAAGGCGACTTTGTAGATGTACGACCTTTTAACCCAAACAAAGTAACAAAAAATGATGTAGACGAATCTTCTGATACCTACGATACAATTGATTGGTTAATTAAGAATATTGAAAACAATAGCGGTAATGTAGGTGTATATGGCACTTCTTATCCTGGATTTTATGCAGCAATGGCAGCATTGAGTAACCATCCAGCTTTAAAAGCAGTTAGTCCGCAAGCACCAGTTACTGATTGGTTTATTGGAGATGATTTCCATCATAATGGTGCATTGATGCTGATGGATGCATTTGGCTTTTATTCATCATTTGGGAAACCAAGACCCAAGCCTACAACGGTTGGTCCGGAAGGATTTAATTTTCCCATTCAGGATAATTATGAATTTTTCTTACGCAATGGAACACTTCCGCAGTTGAGCAAATTAATGGGCGATAGTATTGCATTCTGGAATGATTTAATGAATCATCCTACCTATAGTGATTGGTGGAAAAATAGAAACGACCGCAATTATGTTCAAAATATTTCTTCAAAAATTCCTACTCTAATTGTAGGAGGATTATTTGATGCAGAAGATTGTTGGGGTGCATGGAATCTTTATAAGGCAATAGAATCGAAAGCAAAAAATAAGAATCAATTAGTGATTGGTCCATGGTATCATGGGCAATGGGGAACAAAAGATGGCACACATTTAGGCAATATAAATTTTGGTTCCAACACTAGTGATTGGTATCAGCAAAATATTGAATTACCCTTCTTCAATTTTTATCTAAAAGGAAAAGGGACTATTGAAAATATTTCAGAAGCTACCATCTTTTTCTCTGGTGAAAACCAATGGAGGAAATTTACAGAATGGCCATCATCTAAAATTGAACAACGTAATTTATTCTTAACAGCAAATGGTGGACTTAGTTATTATACCAATAAAATGGCCCCATTATCAAGTTATACAGAATATGTAAGCGACCCTTCAAAACCAGTGCCTTATGCAGAAAATGTGCATATGGGAAGAACCAGAGAATACATGACGGATGATCAAAGATTTGCAGCAAGAAGACCTGATGTATTAGTTTATCAAACACCTATCTTAACCGAAGATTTAACAATTGCAGGAACTGTTTCTGCAGATTTGATGGTGAGTATTAGTGAAACAGACGCGGATTTTGTGGTGAAAATAATAGATGTATTTCCAGACGATTTTAAATACTCTGATCATGATACCTATACCATGAATGGTTATCAAATGCTGGTGCGCGGTGAAGTGATGCGTGGTAAATTCAGAAACAGTTTTGAAGCACCAGAGGCATTTATTCCAGGCAAACCAACTCAAGTGAAATTTGCTCTTCCCGACCTTGCCCATACTTTCAAAAAAGGACATCGCTTGATGGTACAAATTCAAAGTTCTTGGTTTCCTTTAGTAGATAGAAATCCTCAAAAATTCACTGATATCTATCATGCTAAACCAAATGATTATCAAAAAGAAAACATTAAAATATTCAATAACCAGTCAAAGATCATTCTTCCAATTTTAAAATAATTAATAATGAAAAAAATAGCAACTCTCCTATTGTTGGCACTGAGTTTCATTACAATTCATGCACAAGAGGTTTCCATTATTCCTCAACCCAGCAAATTAGTTACTTCAAAAGGAAATTTCAATATCACCAATAAAACACAAATTGTTTTAGCCGGAAGTGGACTAGAAAAATCCGCTACTTTTTTAAATGATTTTCTAGAGAAATTTTATGGATTTAAATTAAAAGTTGTTTCAAAGGGTGATTTCAAAAACAATATCGTTCTGAATTATTACAAAATGGAATACCCTATTGCAGGGGCATATAATATGCATGTAAATAAAGACGGAGTAATCATAGAAGGAGATAATGCTACAGGAACTTTTTATGGCATTCAATCACTGATTCAATTATTGCCTGCAGAAAAATCAGCTTCACTAGCAGTACCCTTTGTGGAAATTGAAGATAAACCAAGATTCGCCTACAGAGGTATGATGCTGGATGCTGGTCGCCATTTCTTCCCGGCTTCTTATATTAAAAAATATATCGACTTTATTGCCATGCACAAATTGAATACTTTTCAATGGCATTTAACTGAAGATCAAGGCTGGAGAATTGAAATCAAAAAATATCCGAAATTAACTTCTGTGGGAGCTTATAGAAATGGAACAATTGTAGGTCGATTCCCTGGAAAGTCGAATGATGGCATTCGTGAGGGCGGATTCTATACACAGGCAGAAATAAAAGAAATAGTAAAATATGCAGCTGATCGTTTTGTAACGATCATACCAGAAATCGAAATGCCTGGTCACGCATCTGCTGCTATTGCTGCATATCCTCAACTTAGTTGTTTCCCAGATTCATCTACTAAACATTCTTCACGAACTCCTTGGGTTGGACCTACTGATGGAAAGCAAGTTCAACAAACATGGGGCGTATTTGAAGATGTATTTGCTCCAACTGATTATACATTCCACTTTATTCAGGATGTGCTGGATGAAGTAGTTCAATTATTTCCTTCAAAATATATTCATATTGGTGGCGACGAATGCCCAAAAACTGCCTGGAAAAAATCTGCATTTTGCCAGCAATTAATAAAAGATAACAATCTAAAAGACGAGCATGGTTTACAGAGTTATTTTATTCAACGAATAGAAAAATACTTAAATGGAAAAGGAAGGCAAATTATTGGATGGGATGAAATATTAGAAGGAGGCCTTGCACCAAATGCAGTTGTGATGAGCTGGAGGGGAGAAAAAGGGGGAATTGAAGCTGCAAAACAGAAACATGATGTTATTATGACACCTACTACTTATGTTTATTTTGACTATTCTCAAACAAAACATGAAGATTCTGTAACAATTGGTGGATATTTAACTTTGAAAATGGTATATGATTACGAGCCTATTGCAAAGCAAATATCTAAGGATGAAGAAAAATATGTAATTGGTGCACAGGCAAATTTATGGACTGAATATATTGCTAATTCCAGCAAATTAGAATATATGCTTTTCCCAAGATTAACTGCATTGAGTGAGGTATTATGGAGTTCAAAAGAAAATAAAAATTGGGATAATTTTCAAAAGAAATTAGTTACTCAGTTTAAGCGTTATGATTTTTGGAATTGGAATTATAGTAAAGCATCTCAAGACCCGACTTCGAAAATCGGAGATATTCAAAACGATATTACGCTGGTAAAAAAATAATTTTAACCTACAAAAAATATAAAATATGGTTGACTCTTTCGAAAAAATTGCGGTAAAAATATTTCCAAATGCAAAAGAAGGATCTATTCAGGCTGCTAAAGAAATAGCTGAATTAATTCGAAGCAAACAGGCTTCGAAAGAAAACTGTGTATTAGGTTTAGCTACAGGAACTACTCCCATTTATTTGTATGCAGAATTAGTAAGAATGCATCAGGAGGAAGGACTGAGTTTTAAAAATGTAATTAGTTTTAATTTGGATGAATATTATCCGATTGAAAAGGAAGCCTATCAAAGTTACTGGAGTTTTATGCATCGACATTTGTTCAATCATGTTGACATAAACCCCATAAATATCAATCTTCCCTCAGGAACAGGTACTAAGGAAGACGTAAAAAAATTCTGCCAGGAATATGAAAATAAAATTGAAGCTGCTGGAGGTATTGACTTACAAATTCTAGGTATTGGTTTAAATGGTCATATCGGGTTCAATGAACCAGGTTCAAGTATATTTTCAAAAACAAGGATGGTTAATCTTGAAATCAATACCCGTCTTGCAAATACTTATGAATTTCAAAATATTTCAAAAGTTCCCAGAAGAGCAGTTACAATGGGAATTAGCACCATTTTGAAATCAAAGAAAATAATTTTGTTAGCCTGGGGCTCAAAGGCAAATATTGTTGCAAAAGCTGTAGAAGAAAATGTAACTGAACAAATTCCAGCTAGTATTCTACAACAACATCATGAATGTACTTTTATTGTAGATGAAATTGCCTCTGCAGAATTAACCCGTATTAAATCACCATGGTTAACCGGAGAATGTGATTGGACAACCAGCATGATAAAAAGAGCGGTGATAAATCTTGCTCTAAAAGTTGGCAAGCCCGTATTAAGTTTAAATACAAACGATTATAATGAAAATGGATTGTCAGATCTGTTAGTTGAGAAAGGAGATGCATATGAAATTAATATGCAAGTATTTTATTTACTAAGAGATAGTATCACAGGATGGCCAGGCGGCAAACCTCATATTCAGAATCCTACACACCCTGAAAGAAGTCACCCCTACCCTAAAAAGTGTATGATATTCTCCCCTCACCCAGATGATGACATCATTAGTATGGGAGGAACATTCATGCGTTTACACGATCAAGGGCATGAAGTACATGTAGCATATCAAACAAGTGGCAATATTGCAGTTACTGATGAGTTTGTTACCAGATTCATTGACTTTGCTGTTGGATTTGAAGAAATGTTTGGAATCGACAACCAAAAAAGTCAGGGCATATTAACAGAAGCGCGAAACTTTATCGCAAGTAAGAAAAAGAATCAAGTAGATACAGGTGCTATCAGAGAAATCAAAGGTTTGATCAGACGTTGCGAGGCAAAAGCTACATGTCGGTATGTAGGACTTCCTGATGATAGTCGTTGTCATTTTCAAAATCTTCCATTCTATGAAACTGGAACCATTGATAAAAATCCAATGGGAGAAGCAGATGTAATCAATACTATGGAATTGTTAAACAAAGTTCAACCTCATCAGATCTTTTGTGCTGGAGACCTAGCAGATCCACATGGAACCCATAAAGTTTGTCTTGATATAGTTTTTGAAAGTATGCGTCGATTAAAAGCTGCTGGAGAACCTTGGGTGAAAGATTGTTGGGTATGGTTGTATAAAGGTGCATGGCAGGAATGGGATATTTCAGAAATAGAAATGGCCATCCCTATGAGCCCAGATCAGGTAATGAAGAAGAGGTTTGGCATTTTTATTCACCAATCTCAAAAAGACTCAGTGCCATTTCAGGGAACAGATAGTAGAGAGTTCTGGCAAAGGGCTGAAGATAGAAATGGGAATACTGCCAACATATATGCAGCATTAGGGTTAACCAAGTATGCCGCCATGGAAGCATTTGTTAGATGGCATTTTTAAAAATTACCATTCATAAAAACGCTGTTATACACTAACAGCGTTTTTTTATTTTTGTATAATGTACTTATTGAATCAATCAGAAATTAAAAAGGCCTGGAGAGATGCAATTGCTGATTCTTTTTATAAAAAGAGACTTCAGTTAGGTTTGATCATATGGGTTGCTATTCTGATTGCTTTCCCTTTTTTCTTCAACTATATCGAGAATAGAAATGGAATTGTTTTAAATGATTTTATCATAAACAGTTTACCTGCATACGATGTATCTGTTCCCACATTTATCATTATCTGGTCGATGTTTATGCTTTTTTTATACCGTGCTGTTTACAATCCCGAGCTTTTATTATTATTTCTATGGGGGTTTATTTTTTTAAGTATTTCTAGATTTATCAGTATTTATCTGGTACCATTAAACCCACCAGTTCAATTAATTGCATTAAGTGATCCCATAACTAATATTTTCTACGGAAAAAAACATGGATTTATCACAAAAGATTTATTTTATTCAGGCCATACGGCAACTCAATTTTTGATGTGTCTTTGCTTTACAAAAAAAACAGATAAAGTACTAGCGTTTATTTCAACGATTTTAGTTGGGATATTAGTACTGATACAACACGTACACTATTCTATAGATGTGATAACCGCTCCGTTTCTTACCTATATAGTTTTCTTGATAAGCAAACAAGTATTAAAGCGTTAAAAAGCTTCGCCTAATTCAAAATATAGACCATGATTTTTTCCTGGGCCAATTCCATAATCTAACCGAAGGTTTAGTTTTTCAGATCGGTTTATGGCATACCGCAATCCTGCTCCATAAGTATACTTCAAGTCAGGTAATGAGAAGTCCGTAAAATTATGTCCTACGTCGCCTATATTTCCAAATGCAACTGCCCCAAATCGTTTATTAAAACTATGTCTTAATTCAGTTTGAAAAACTAATTGTTGACGATCTCTATAACGGCCATCGTAATATCCACGCATGCTACCCATTCCACCTAGAGTAGCCAAACTTCTTAACGGAATTTCATTTCCTATATTACTATAACTATAGCCCTGGAAGGCCAATACATCTTTTGAAGAAACTGAAATGTATTTGCGCAAATCAATCACAAAATTGGTATATAAATATTCAGAGCCGAATATTGGATTAAAATGGTTAAAATAAATTTGCGCAAAGCTCCCGCTATTTGGAGCAAATGCATTTGTTCTATTATCAAAGGTTAAACTTAAACCCAATCCCGAAATTTTAGAACCATTTCTTCCAACAACTTGTTGCTGATCGAATAATCCACCTTTTTTATAATTAACTTCTAATAAGTTTTGATATTCAAACAATACTCCAGCAAAAATATTATTTCCAAGATGTCTCATTAAATGTAAATAGATATAATATTGTTGAAAAGTATAATCTTCCTCTGCGCTATCAGGAGAATGCTTTCCTAGTCCCCAGAATTTATCTGGAAATGAACTATAAGACATTTGCTCATTTAAAATATATCGTTCATTTTTAAAATATTGAGCACCATTAATGGCAGCAACAAATTGTTTTTTTAAAGAATACAACATGATGGTCTGAATATTAGACGTTCTCGATGCAGTATCTTTTTTAGAGAATTTAAAAGTTGAAGAGCTTGCTACTCCAAACGACCAACTAGTTTCAATGGATTTGGTTAATACAGGAAACAAAAGGATTTGATGCGATTTCAAACTATCCTTCTGTGCCATTAATGCATCAGAAAATAGAGATGGTCCAATCCATAAAAATATTATAACTAGATAACAAGCTTTCTTTGGAATCATATAGTGGTGCAAAATACTGCCCTTATCTCATTATTGAACAAAACTCTTGACAAAATTGCTTATTTTTGGCATCCTGCAATAAGAATTACAGGTAACATTTGAAAACCCCACAGTAACAAATAGCTTACTTTTAATTATAATCACATATGAATAAATGGGAAAGTAATTTTCATTTGGGAGAAACACTTAGCCCGGTGCAATTGGATTTTTTTGAGAAACATGGTGTAATCGTTTTTAGAAATTTTCTTAGCCATGAGAAAATATCCTTATATCTTGAAGAAATAAAGCGATTAGAAAAGACCTGGATAGATGAGAAACGTGAAAAAATTAATGGCATTCCGCTTAAATTTGGGAAAGATGAGTTAGGAAATAAAACCATTCAAAGATTGTGCTTCACTTCTTTATATAGTGATGCTTTACATGAGGTTTTAAATGACTCAAGATTATTAAAATTATCTGGATTCCTGGGCTCTTATGAAGGCAGAATCGCTGAAAACGAAAAAGATGGTTTAGTAGTTAATAATTACCTCAATACTCCGAATAGTAAATTTTCGCAAATGGGTTGGCATACTGATAGTCCAAGAGACTTATTTCTTGGACAAAAAATTATGCCCATGTTAAATGTTGGGATACATCTTGATGAATGTTTATTTGAAAATGGTGGTCTTCGTGTTTTACCTGGAACACATAAGCAAGGTTTTTTGAAATTATTATTTGGCAAAAAATATTTTATTGACAATAAAGATGATAAAGATGAAGTTGGGTTTGATATACAACCTGGGGATCTAACTGTACATGATGGTCGTCTTTGGCATCGAGTAAAGCAATCTCCACTTTTTGGTGAAGCAAGTCGAAGAAGGGTTATGTATGTGCCAATCGTTACTGGCAAATACAAACCAAAAGACAATACAAGCAAAACCCCATTTTATCATTTATTTACCTCCAAGGTTCATAAATAGTTGAACAAAAAATCATATAATGAAATACGCATTAATAACCGGCGCCAGTAAAGGCATTGGAAAGTCAATGGCAGAAATTTTGGCATCTAAAAATAGAAATCTTCTTTTAGTCGCTAGATCAAGTGATTTACTTCAAAACCTTGCACAAAGTTTAAATCAACAGTATCAAATAGAAACCGATTGGTTAGCTGTAGATTTTACACAGGAAGGTGCCGCACAAAAAATATATCAATGGTGTGTAGACAAAAACTATTCCATTGATATACTTATCAATAATGCTGGATATGGTTTAAGTGGGCCTTTCGAGAGTTATTCCGCAAAAGAGCATACTGATATGATGCGGGTGAATATGAATATGGTTGTAGAACTAAGTTCATTATTTCTTCCAGAATTAAAAAAAGCATCAAAAGCACATATATTGAATATAGCTAGTTCCGCTGCTTATCAAGCTGTTCCCGGACTTAGTGTATATGCAGCAAGTAAAGCATTTGTATTAAGCTTTGGAAGAGGCTTACAATATGAATTAAGGCACACTAATGTTCGTGTAACAACAATTTCTCCAGGTGGCACTGATACAGATTTTGCAAACCGAGCAAATTTGATAGAAAAAGCACGTAAAGCAGGTGAAAAATTAAATATGACTTCAGAAGAGGTAGCAAAACAAGCAATCAATGCCATGTTTGCAGGAAAAACCGAAAAAATAACAGGTTTTGTTAACCAAATTGGTGCCGCTTTTGTTTGGCTATTACCAAAAAAACTAGTTGAAAAAACAGCAGCTGCAATCTATAGTCAGGATTAATTAGCCAAAATTGATTTTGGTTTTGAAATTTCTGAAAATGCCCTTATATTTGCAGCCCTTTAAGGGGAATGGCTGCGTAGCTCAACTGAATAGAGTACCTCACTACGGATGAGGGGGTTTTAGGTTTGAATCCTAACGCGGTCACAACAAAATGAGATAGCCCACTGATTATTAATAATTTTCAGTGGGTTTTTCTTTTGAGGTAAAACATAGTTAAAACATTTCTTTCATAATACATCTATCATATCCAAATTCAAAAGGATAAAGTTTAAATAATATACTTTATAAAAACATGGTGATAGAACTCAATAAATTGCCGAAAAATATATTATGACAATACGGTTTTTATTAATGTTGCTATGGGTACTGGTATTACATACTGGATTTAGTCAAACAATTACTCCAAACAAAAAAGTAATTGTAATTACCACAGACGGATTACGATGGGAGGATGTTTTTAATGGATTAGATACGGCCATTTTAAATAAAAAAGCATTTCAACATGCCGATAGCACTGCCACTGCTATTAATTTTGGGGGTACTACAAGTGAAGAAAGAAGAAAAAAATTAATGCCATTTTTTTGGTCAACGATTGTTGAAAAAGGGCAAATTCATGGTAACAGAAATAAAGGAAGTTTTGTTGATAATTCAAACCCTTACTGGTTCTCTTATCCAGGTTATAGTGAAATCTTAACTGGCCAGGTTGATACTGCTGTTAATTCAAATGAATATAAACCCAATCCAAATACTAATTTTTTTGAATACTTAAATACTTTACCATTTTATAAAAATAAAGTGATTGCATTTGGTGCCTGGGATGCTTTTAAAAGGATATTAAATGAAAAAAGGTCTGGGTTCCCCGTCATTAATGGAAATCATGTGGATAGTGCTCTACCAAAAGACCCTCAAATGAAATTATTAGCAAGTTTGATAGAGGAATCTTATCAGCCTTTTGGTAAGGATGAAACTTTAGATGTTTTTATTAAATACCAATCATTACATTATCTAAAAACTAAGAAACCAAATGCAATGTATATTTCATTTGGAGAAACAGATGAACTTGCTCACGCAGGGAATTATCCAGAATACTTAAAAGCTGCTAACAGATTTGATGCATTTCTAAAAGAGATTTACAATTTTATAAATACTGATCCGGAATATAAAGGGAAAACAGTTATTTTAATTACTACCGACCACGGAAGAGGAGATTTGATTAAATCACAATGGACTTCACACGGACAAAAAGTGAAAGATTCACATCAAATTTGGTACGCGATGCTCGGTTCTGGCGTGGATAATTTAGGTGAAATAACAATTAATGAACAAGTATTTCAAAAGGAACTAATTCATAAAGTGGCTAATATTATCAACGTGAATTTTGAATCTATAAAAAGTAAATAATAAATATATTTATTCAATCGATGTTGATATAATAAATAACCTCACCAAAAAAGTGAGGTTATTTATTATATTTCATTGGAAGCAATATTTTTCTTAGGTAATAAGGAGGAAACAAATACCTATTTTTTACCCCCCTTCTTAATAGGCTTGCCATATTTTTTCATCATAATATCCTTTCTGCTAATCTTGACATTCACTTTAAGATTCTTGGCAGATTTTTCATGAAAAGCAGGACCCGCTTCGTCTTTTTTCTTGATCTTAATATCCGGAATTTTAATGTAAACCTTTGGTGTTTCATCTTCCGTTAACTCTGTAGAAAGAATCAAATCTTCGGGTATATTAAGTACTGGTATTTGATACTTCATCAAGCCTTCAATCGCTGCGATGAATGGCATTTCTTTTTCGGTGGTAAATGTGATGGCGATACCCTTTTTATCAAATCGACCTGTACGCCCAATTCGGTGGATATAGTTTTCTGCCACATCAGGAGTATCAAAATTGATAACATGCGATACCTCAGCAATATCAATACCACGAGCTACAATATCAGTGGCAATAATAAATCGATAAGTACCTTCTTTAAATTGTTTGACGGTATTAAATCGATGATTTTGTTCTTTGTTTGAATGTATCACCCCTACCTGATCAGGAAATCGAATACTAAGTTCTTCAAATAATAAGTCAGCCAGTTTTTTCGTAGCCGCAAAAACCAATACTTTGGTCATTGTTTCATCTGCTTTTAACAGATATTCCAGCAGATTTGCTTTCGTATAGAAATTGGGCACATTATATCTAGATTGAAGAATATTCTCCAATGGTGTACCTGTTGGAGCTGCTTCTACCATCACAGGATTATTGAAAAAAGTACCTATTAAGGCTTCCACATCTTCCGTAATGGTGGCAGAGAATAACAAATTCTGTCTTTTAGCAGGAATCATATCCATGATATTCTTAAGCTGGGTACGAAATCCCAGGTTTAGCATTTCATCCATTTCATCAATCACCAACTTTTTGATCATTTTTGTTTTAAACGCTCCATTCATGGCAAGATCATAAAATCTACCTGGTGTGGCAACCAAAATATCAGCTCCTTTTTCTAGTTCAATTGCTTGCGTATTAATATTAACACCTCCATATACACCTGTTACGATCAGGCTCATATATGAGGTAAGTTTTTTAACCGTTTCAACTACTTGCGCCACCAACTCCCTTGTAGGAACCACTATCAGAATCTGAGGATCCTTATTTTTATCAAATTTCCATTGTCTTAAACAAGGTAATAAGTAGGCAATTGTTTTTCCAGTACCTGTTTGTGCAATACCGCAAACGTCTTTACCAGACATCGCTATGGGGAATACTTTGTGTTGGATGGTGGTTGGGTTTATATACCCCAAATCATCAAGTGCAGTCCAAAGAGCCGTATTTAAATTCAGATCATCAAATGTCATAATGCTGTAAAGGTAGTTTAATGATGCAGTATTGGAAATTGCAATTCAAAGCCCTCTTGTTAAATTGATAACATTACATTCATACAGATTAAATGAAAGAAAATTAATTTTATACCCTAAAAACACCAATATGATAAGAATGACCGTATTTGATATGGCAGGTACTACTGTAAATGAAGATAATGTGGTATATAAAACACTAAGAAAAGCAATTAACGAAGCAGGTTTTGATTTTACGTTAGATCAGGTTCTGGCAGAAGGAGCTGGTAAAGAGAAATTACAGGCTATTAAAAGTGTTTTAAGTGTTTATGGAGGGATTGATGATGATTCTTTAGCAAATAGTATATTTCAAAACTTTATACAACAGCTTGAAACGGCATACGACACGATGGAAATACTTCCACAAGACAATGCAGCAGAACTATTTGTAGAATTAAAGAAAAGAGGCATCATTGTAGTTTTAAATACAGGCTATAATTCACAAACTGCCCATTCATTGATCTCAAAATTGGGTTGGGTTATCGGCGATCAAATTGATGGCCTTGTAACCGCATCTGATGTAAGCAACAATCGGCCAAAACCTGATATGATATTATTAGCAATGGAACAGTTTCACATCACTGACCCTCAAGAAGTACTAAAAGTGGGTGATTCTACAATTGATATTGAAGAAGGCAGAAACGCAGGTTGCAGATTCAATATTGGAATTACTACTGGCGCTCATACAAAAGAACAATTACTAACAGTAGCACCTGATTTTATTTTAAATAATTTATTAGAGCTTATTCCAATCTTGGATAATGCTCAATAACCTTATTTTTAAAAGTATATATTTCATTTAAATCCTAATGTCATTGTCATGGATAAATTGCTTTTCACACCTGGACCACTTACAACTAGTATTACTGTTAAAGAAGCAATGCTTCATGATTTTGGGTCCAGAGATGATTTATTCATACAATTGATTAAAGATATCAGAGAGGCACTCCTTGGTTTGGGAAACGTCTCAAAAGAAAGTGGGTATGATGCTGTCATCATGCAAGGCTCTGGAACATTTGGAGTTGAATCTGTTATTTCTTCCGCAATTCCACCAACAGGTCATTTATTAGTGATCATAAATGGCGCTTATGGAGAAAGAATTGCAAAAATTGCTTCCATTCATAAAAGACCCTTTACCTCACTTGTATTTTCGGAAGATGAAATACCGGATCTAGAAAAAACAGAACAATTACTAATGAGTGGCAATTTTAGCCATATGGTGATTGTTCATTGTGAAACTACCACTGGTATTCTAAATCCAATCGAATCATTCGGGGCCTTATCAAAAAAATATGGTGTGCAATTTATTGTAGACTCCATGAGTGCATTTGGAGCAGTACCTGTTGATTTATCCGTTTGCAATATTGATTTTCTTATTTCATCTTCCAACAAATGCATTGAAGGTGTTCCAGGATTTTCTTTTATACTAGCAAAAACAGAATCATTGAATTCCTGTAAAAATCAGGCTGATACTTTAGTACTCGATTTATTTGCACAATGGCAGGGTTTAGAAACTGATGGTCAATTTAGATTTACCCCCCCTATCCATTCTTTATTAGCTTTTAACCAGGCAATCATTGAATTAAAAAATGAAGGAGGAGTTGAAGGAAGGGCAATCAGGTATCATGCAAATTTCAGCACATTGAAAGAGGGCATGTCTAAATTAGGTTTCTTAGAATACCTTGCAGAAGATAAACAAGGGTATATTATTAATACCTACCATTATCCAGAAAATGCGGCTTTTGATTTTAAAATATTTTATCAAAAATTAAATCAAAGAGGTTATGTCATTTATCCAGGAAAACTTTCTAAAGCAAGTTGTTTTAGAATAGGAAATATTGGAAGAATTTTCACAGAAGACATTACCAATCTTTTAAATGCCATCAAAGAAGTAAAACAAGAAATGGGTTTTTAACGAACATTAAAAATTTACTACTGGTTTTGGATTCACAACAATTGTAATGGTATTAGATGCAAAACTTCCATCGTTTGTAGTAGTTGCAAGTCGTCTATAATAGGATGTTTGTGTGGGTGGCACCGGATTATAAGAAACAAGAGTAGCACCTGCTATCGCGGTAAAGTTATTATTGTCTGTTGATAATTGCCATTGATAAGTAATCGTACCAGTACCTCCAGAAGCAATTACAATACTATTTAAAGGATCCAAACTTTGCCCCACACAATAAGATTGATTCGATCCAATACTTCCTGCAAATAGCGTTCCATTGATTGTTGCAATAACGGGTGTTCTCATACCAGACACACAACCTGTTGTTGCATTTCTTGCTTCTGCAAAATATGTAGTTGTGTTAGAAATAATACCTGTGGTATAAGATAAATTTCCGAGGGATAATGCAGTGCCTCCTGATGGATTTAAATACCAATCGATAGTAGTTCCAATAGATGGTGTAACAGTACCTGAAATCGTTAATGAACCCGGTCCTGTTCTTGCAGCTCCGGTTGTTGTTGCAATAGTAGGTAATGGATTAATGATTCCACTAATTGCAATTGATTGACTATTTGCGCCTATAGAACTTAAATCAATATTACCTGAAACTGATCCACTAACTCCGGCACTAATTCTAACATATATATTGGTAGATGTAACTGTACCTCCTGTGCCTGTTAAAGTGATTGAATTTGTATAACCGGTTCCAGTATTCAGCGAAATTTCAAAGCCTGATGGAGCAGTAACAACGATATCATTTGTGAGGCTTGTTCCTAATATAGATAATGTTTGATATCCAGATACAACTCCTGCACATGTTACAAAGGGATTGAGTGTACCTGAAATAGTAATAGTTGGTTGTGTATTAGAACAATCAAAACTGATGGTTGCTGGGGCGTCTAGTTTTGCAATAACAGCATTAGAAATAAAAGTTGTAATATTTGAAGGAATCCCAATAGACCCCCCAATATTATGACCTACATACCAATATTGATCCACATTTAGAGCTATATTAGTATGAAAAGCAATCGTAAAGTGTCCGGATATACTAAAATCGCTAAATCCTCCAATATTATAAATGTCAATAGGTGCATTATTGGTAGAATTTGTTAAACTATTTTGATTAGCAATACCAAGCATTGAAGCTACTCCATTACCCCAACCGAATATATTACCTGATGTTGACATAGCGCCCATGGTATAAAGCCCTGCTTCAGTATCACCATCGATACGAACAATATTTGATAGTCCATTGATTATTTTAAAATTGGGCTGGTTAAATGTTGTACTTGCATTCGCTATTCCTAATACACCATCAGTATTGATACCACAACTATAGACTTTTAAATTATTCCCTAAAAGAAATAAAGTATTCAGAGCATTTGTACCAGATGCACCAAGTGCTACTATATCCACCACAGTAATACCTGCAGGAATTTGAGCAGACATATCGTAAGCATAATTATATCTGGTAGTTGTATTCACTACCCCATTCACATTGGCTAGCGCCCCCCAAAAATAAATCTGTCCATTTGAAGTAAGTGCAAATGCACCTGAACTTGACAAAGAAAATTTAACCACCCCAGTTAAAAATGATCCTGTACCCATTACCAC
>JBAXHC010000005.1:0-70221 GCA_037139075.1 Bacteroidota bacterium | reverse complement strand
AAAAACAGATGAGATTCTTTTCATAAAAAACATATGGCATATTTATTTGTTAGTCAATCGAAACAAGAGATGTACCATCTCCTATGGATACAATATACGATTTCAATTTGGTGTTAAACTCTTTTTGAAAAGCAATTTCAGCATGATAAATAAAATCTGTGACAGATTCTTCCTTCACTAAATTAATAGTACATCCTCCAAACCCTCCTCCCATCATCCTTGCACCCAAAACATTTATGTTGTCTTTGGAATATGCTGCAAGAAAGTCCAGTTCCATACAACTCACTTCATATAATTTACTTAAACCTTCATGAGTGAGATACATTTTTTTCCCAAATGCAATCAAATCATTCTGCTCTAAATCTATACATGCTTCTTGTAATCTTTTAATTTCTTCTACAATAAATTTACATCTGTTATAAACTTTAAGATCTACTCTATCTTTAATGGTTTCAAGCATTTGAGCACTTACATCTCTAAGGGATTGAACCTCCTGATACTTCTTTTGAATTTCTGATACTCCTAACTCACACTCTTTTCTACGCACATTATATTCCGATGAAGCCAATGAATGTTTTACACAAGTATCCAGCAGTACAATCTTAATCCCCTTTTGATTAAATGGGCTGTAATGATAGTCCATTGAACGGCAGTCCAACTGTATCACTGCATCCGCTTTTCCAAACATACTTGCAAACATGTCCATGATACCACATTGCAATCCTACAAACTGATTTTCTGCACGTTGAGCCAATTTTACCATATCCATTCTCGACAAGCCCAATACAAATAATTCATTCAGCGCAAATATTGTAACACATTCTAAAGCAGCAGAGGAAGATAATCCGGCACCTAAAGGAACATCTCCAGCAATAACTGCATTAAACCCTTCTATTTTTAATCCCAATTTTTTAATTTGGTCTACAATACCCATTATATAATTGGGCCAATCTAATTTTGATTTCGACAACTCAGAAATCGAAACCGTAAACGACTCATCCAGATCTGCAGCCGTTAAATGAATTTCAGAATCATTGCGTTTACCTATAGCAATGTATATCGCTTTATCAATGGCAGCTGGCAATACAAACCCTAAATTATAATCGGTATGTTCCCCAATTAAATTAATCCTACCAGGTGATTTTGCAAACAAATCTGGAGACCCATATTTTAATTGATAAATAGATTGAACTCTAGAAATACAGGTTTGATTTTCCATAGACATAAACAGAATTATTTTCATATGTTAGAAATTGAGCCTCGGAATACACCCAGCCTCATTTCTTAACCGTTAATCTTACTTGCTTACTCAAACAAATTTGTAAAATAGCGGGCCAAAAGTACTCATATTTTATAAATAAATGTATTTACAACACTTATTATAAAAATAAATTGCAGAAGTTTTCGCTATGTCACAACTCTTCCATAAATTTCAAAACGATTTATGCCAAAGTATCAAAAACAATTCCGAATTCTTGTTGCAGTCGACTGCATCATTTTCGGCTTCGATGGAGCCGAACTGAAGATTTTATTAATTAAAAGAGACCTGGAACCTGAAAAAGGAAAGTGGAGTTTAATGGGTGGATTCATCACCGAAAAAGAAAATTTTGACCGCGGTGGTGCACGTATCCTTAAACAGCTTACAGGTCTTGAAGGAGTGTATATGGAGCAGCTGCATGCTTTTGGCCATCCCGACCGCGACCCACATGAACGTACTATTTCTGTTGCCTATTTTGCTTTAATTGATATTAATAAATTTGAAAATCAAATTAGTTCTGATTTTCATGCCGAATGGTTTCCACTAAAGAAGATTCCAAAATTGGTTTTTGATCATAATAATATGGTAACAAAAGCCAGAGAACGCCTGCGTTATAAGTCTGCATTTCATCCCATACTTTTTGAATTATTACCAGAAAAATTTACACTTCCACAATTGCAAAGCTTATACGAAGGAATTTTTGATACTGAGTTTGATAAAAGAAACTTTAGCAGAAAAATTCAATCTACCAAATTGTTGGTGAAGCAAAAAGATAAAGATAAAGAGAGCTCCAAAAAAGGGGCTTACTATTATAAACTGGATAAGCGACGTTATGCTGCTAATCTGCATGCCTTCTTAAATATTATACCCAATCCTGTAATATTTAATAGGCTTTAAATTTATTAAAAGATAAACAGTCTAAACATGTTACCAAGCATGAATTAGATGCTACTTGTATCATGACTAAAAATGCTTATGTAATAGGAGTTGATTTTGGCACAGACTCGGTTAGATCAATATTGGTTGACAGCAGCAATGGTGTAGAAATCAGTTCATCAGTATTTTATTATCCAAAGTGGAAAGAAGGTAAATTTTGTAACCCTTCAAAAAACCAGTTTCGGCAACATCCCCAGGATTATATCGATGGATTACAACATACCATAAAAGCTTGTGTAGAAGCAGCAGGACCTGAAATTGCACTGGCAGTAAAGGCGATTGGTGTTGATACTACAGGAAGTAGTCCTGTTGCAGTTGATAGAAAAGGCCAGCCACTGGCATTACTTCCAGCATTTGCAGAGAACCCAAATGCCATGTTTGTTTTATGGAAAGACCATACATCAGTTGCTGAAGCTGCCTCAATTAATCAGCATGCCACAAAATTTCCGATCAATTATTTACAATATGTAGGCGGAATCTATTCATCCGAATGGTTTTGGGCAAAATTATTACATATACTTAGGGTTGATGAAACAGTTAGAAAAGCCTGTTATACCTGGGTAGAACATTGCGATTGGATTCCGTTTTTATTAACTGGTCAAAATGATGCAACACAGCTTAAAAGAAGTGTATGCGCTGCAGGGCATAAAGGTTTATGGTCAGCTAATTTTGAAGGTTATCCGCCGAACGAATTTTTTTCTTCCTTAGATCCTTTATTAGATGAACATGTAGAAAGATTAGGAAAGGATGTTTATACCTCCGATAAATCAGCCGGGCATTTATCTGATGAGTGGGCTTCTACATTAGGGTTACCCATTGAAACCATTGTTGCTGTTGGTGCTTTTGATGCGCATATGGGTGCGGTGGGTGGACAGATAGAACCTTTTCATTTAAGTAAAGTAATGGGTACTTCTACTTGTGATATGCTGGTTGCTCCAAAAGAAATTATTGGAGATACTTTGGTGAAAGGAATTTGTGGCCAGGTAGATGGATCAGTAATTCCAGGTATGATTGGTTTAGAAGCGGGTCAATCCGCATTTGGCGATAGCTACGCATGGTTGAAGAAAATGGTTCTCACACCGGTAATCGACATTCTTTCAAACACAAAAATTACTGACGAAGAAACTATCACAAAACTTATAGATGAACTTTCTACTCAATTCATATCCGAGCTAAGTAGAAAGGCAAATGAATTACCCTTATCGCTTTCCGATCCAATTGCAACTGACTGGTTAAATGGAAGAAGAACTCCTGATGCGAATCAATTATTGAAAAGTGGTATCACTGGACTGAATCTTTCTACAGACGCAGTGATGCTTTTCAAAACCATTGTTGAATCTACCTGCTTTGGTGCAAAAGCCATTGTGGATCGATTTAACGAAGAAGGTGTTCCCATTAAAGGCTTAATTGGTTTAGGGGGAGTGGCAAAAAAATCACCCTACATTATGCAAGTGATGAGTGATGTGATGAATATGCCCATCCGAATTCATAAAAGTGAACAAACCTGTGCCCTTGGTGCTGCCATGTTTGCTGCTACTGCGGCAGGTGAATACGATAAAGTTGATGATGCAATGATTGCGATGGGTCAGGGCTTTGACACTACTTATTTTCCCAATGAATCAAATACAGAATTTTATAATCAAAGAATGGAGCAGTATAAAAAATTGGGCGCCTTTTTAGAATCAAACTACTAAGAGTATGAAACAATTTGAAAAAATAAAACAGGAAGCATACTATGCCAATATGCAATTACCCAAACTGGGTTTGGTGTTGTTTACATTTGGAAATGTAAGTGTGGCAGATCGCGAGTTAAATGTATTTGCCATTAAACCAAGTGGAATTCCTTATGATGAATTATCACCAGAAAAAATGGTGATCGTAGATTTTAATGGCGAGATTATTGCAGGAAATTTACGACCATCTTCTGACACGAAAACACATGCCGTTTTATATAAACATTGGGAAGATATCAAAAGCATTGTTCATACTCACTCTACTTACGCCACAGCCTGGGCTCAATCACAAAGACCTATACCCATTTATGGCACCACACATGCCGATCATTTAACAATTGATATTCCTTGCGCGGCACCAATGACAGATGAGATGATTGAAGGAGATTATGAATACGAAACCGGGTTGCAAATCATGCAACACTTTAAGGAAATTGGATTGAGCTATAAAGAAGTTGAAATGATGCTGGTTGGAAATCATGCACCATTCACATGGGGCATTACAGCAAGCAAAGCAGTGTATAATGCAGCAGTATTAGAAGAACTGGCTAGAATGGCCTATCTAACGGAACAGATTAATTTAAATGCTCCCCGATTAAAAGAGTCATTAATAAAAAAACATTTTGAACGTAAACACGGACCAGCAGCTTATTACGGTCAGTAATATTTTGAAATCATAATTATCGGCATGAAACCATTTATTCTTTTTATTTCTTTTACGATGATGCTTGTTGCAAATGCGCAACAAAAGGATTATCCGATTCAGGCATTGGATTTTACGAAAGTAAAATTACAAGACCGGTTTTGGATGCCACGAATAGAAACAAATAGATTAGTAACAATACCTGCTTCATTTGCAAGATGTGAAAGTACTGGCCGGGTGAACAACTTTTTAATGGCCGCCACAAAAACTGGAAAATTTTGTACCCGTTATCCTTTTGATGATACTGATATTTATAAAACTATTGAAGGTGCTTCGTTTTCCTTAGCAATGCACTATGATGCGAAACTAGACGCTTATGTGGATTCCATGATTCATATCATTGCAAATGCGCAAGAACCTGATGGATATTTATACACCGCCCGAACAATTGATAAAGTAAATGTGAATCCATTTTTTGGAAAAGAAAGATGGGAAAAAGAAAGAGAGCATAGTCATGAATTATATAACGCTGGTCATTTGTATGAGGCTGCAGCCGCTCACTACCTTGCCACAAAAAAAACTTCTCTTTTAAATATTGCATTAAAAAATGCGGACTTAGTTTGCTCTGTATTTGGTGCCGATAAACGTCATGTAGCACCAGGTCATGAAATTATTGAAATGGGATTGGTAAAATTATACCGCATCACTGGAAAACCTGAATACTTAAACACTGCAAAATTTTTCATTGAAGAAAGAGGAAATTTTAAAGGTTACGATGCCAAGAATAAAGATCCTTTTAAAAATGGTGCCTACTGGCAGGATGATATTCCAGTAAAACAACAGCAGGAAGCTGAAGGGCACGCAGTAAGAGCAGGCTATCTGTATTCTGCAATGGCTGATATCGCAGCACTCACTGAAGATAAAGACATGTTAGCGGCAGTTGACAGAATCTGGAATAACGAGACCGGTAAGAAAATGTATGTGCAGGGCGGCGTAGGTGCCATCGGCGATGGAGAAAGGTTTGGAGCAAATTATGAATTACCGAATGCCACCGCATATAATGAAACATGTGCCGCAATTGCCAATATATATTTTAATCAAAGAATGTTTTTATTGCATGGCGATGCGCAATATATTGATATACTAGAGAAAATTTTGTACAATGGTTTTCTTTCTGGGGTAGGCTTAGATGGCAAATCTTTTTTTTATACCAATGCCATGCAAATTCAACATTACTTACAGCATCCAGATATGGAAGTAGGGCGATCTGGTTGGTTTGAATGTTCTTGCTGCCCTACCAATATTGCTCGACTCATGCCATCAATTCCTGGCTATGTCTATGCACAAAAGAAAGATATTATTTATGTGAATCTGTTTATTTCTGGAACAGCATCATTGCAGGTAAACAATCAAAATATTCAAATCAAGCAAGAGAATAATTATCCTTGGGATGGAAATTTAAAGTTTACAATCCTTACAGAGAAAGCCTGTGACTTTAATTTACAAATTCGTATCCCAGGATGGGCAACTAATAATGCCATGCCTAATAATTTGTACCGTTTCAGTAATCATTCCAATGCAGCATTTACGATTCATGTAAATGGGAAACCTGCAGAATTTCAAATTCAAAATGGATATGCCATTTTGAAAAGAGTATGGAATAAAAATGATCAGATTGAAGTGGAATTACCGATGGAGACAAGAAGAGTAGTTTCAGACAGTTTGATAGTAGATAATATTGGGAAATCCTCCATTCAAAGAGGACCATTGATGTATTGTGCTGAATGGATAGATAATGCTGGAAACACTTCTAATATTATTCTTCCAAAAACAGCATCATTCGCTTCATCTTTCAATCCAAAACTTTTGAATGGCGTGATGATTTTAAAATCGCAAGCTTCTCAAATTGAAATTAGTTCCAATGGACTTGAAATTAAAACGCAATCAAAACCATTTACTGCTATTCCCTATTACGCTTGGGCAAATAGAGGAAAGGGCGAGATGACAGTTTGGATTCCAGAAAAAATAACTGCCACAGAAATCATTACCAAATAATAAACGACAATAACGAAAGCAAAGCCAATGATTAATTTAAAAAAACTCGAAGTCTGGTTCATTACAGGAAGCCAGAATTTGTATGGTGAGGAAACTTTACAGAAAGTAGCAGAGAACTCAAAAACAATTGCTTCGTATTTAAATGAAGTAGATCAAATACCTGTAACTGTAGTTTACAAGCCAACAGTAAAATCGGCTGAAGAAATATTTGAGACATTCCAGGATGCAAATAATTCAGAAAACTGCATAGGTGTAATTACCTGGATGCATACATTTTCACCTGCTAAAATGTGGATCAATGGATTAAAGATCTTACATAAGCCCTTGTTACATTTTCATACACAATTTAACAGAGACATTCCATGGTCAACAATTGATATGGACTTCATGAATCTAAATCAAAGCGCTCATGGCGATCGTGAATTTGGTTTTATGATGACGCGGATGAGAATGAATAGAAAAGTGGTAGTGGGTCATTGGCAGGATAGTGAATCTTTATCAAAAATAAATAGTTGGATGCGTGCTGCTGCGGGATGGCATGATTGGCAGGGAGCAAAATTTGTACGCTTTGGCGACAATATGAGATATGTGGCAGTAACAGAGGGCGACAAAGTTGAGGCTGAAATGAAGTTTGGATATTCTGTGAATACCTATGGTGTAGGAGATTTAGTAACAGTAATGAATAAGGTTAGTGAAAAAGAAATTGATGCACTTGTTGCAGTATATGAAGAAGAATATACCCTGGTTGATGCTTTACAACCCGGCGGATCGCAACATCAGTCGCTCAGAGAAGCCGCAAGGATTGAAATTGGTATCGAAACTTTTCTAGTAAATGGAAACTTCAAAGGATTCACTACAACATTTGAAGACCTGCATGGATTAGTACAATTGCCAGGCATTGCCGCACAAAGATTGATGACAAAAGGATATGGTTTTGCTGGTGAAGGAGATTGGAAAACAGCAGCACTTGTTAGAGCCATGAAAGTGATGGGCAGCGGATTAAAAGGTGGCTCATCCTTTATGGAAGATTATACCTACCATTTTAATCCTGATAACAGAATGGTACTTGGTGCACATATGTTAGAAATATGTGAGTCTATATCTGATGCAAAACCAAGTTGTGAAATTCATCCTTTAGGAATAGGTGGTAAAGCCGATCCCGTTCGATTGGTTTTTAATTCTGGTCCCGGCCCAGCTATTAATGCATCCATAGTTGATATGGGTAATAGATTTAGATTATTGATAAATGAAGTAATGGCTGTTAGCGCTTTTAATCCTTTACCAAAACTTCCAGTGGCGCGTGTTTTATGGAAACCTTATCCAAATATGCATACAGGCTGTGCCGCATGGATCCTTGCTGGTGGCGCTCATCATACTTGCTATAGTCAGAGTCTCAATGCCGATCATATGGAAGACTTTGCAGAAATGGCAGGAATTGAATATTTATTGATAGGAAAGGAAACAAAAATCTATCAGTTTAAAAACGAATTACGCTGGAACGAAATCGCTTATAAATAATTAAATTACCCACAAATTTTCAAAACAAAACGATGAACAAAAACCTTGCCTTTGCTGATTACTTGGTATTTATAATTTACTTCATAATCGTAGCTGGTTATGGTTATAGTATCTATCGAAAACGGAAAAAGAACGAGCATGATGCAAAAGCCTATTTCCTTGCAGAAGGAACACTTACCTGGTGGGCCATTGGAGCTTCACTAATAGCATCAAACATTTCTGCTGAACAATTTATAGGAATGAGTGGTGAGGGATTTTTCTTAGGTATTGCTGTTGCTGCTTATGAATGGCTTGCAGCTGTTGCATTAATCATTATTGCAATTTGGTTTATCCCTGTTTATTTAAAGAATAAGATATATACCATGCCTCAGTTTTTAAAAACCAGGTATAACGAATCTACTGCCTTGATCATGGCTGTGTTTTGGTTATTTCTTTATGTATTTGTAAACCTTACTTCTATTCTTTACTTAGGGGCAGTGGCTATTAATGGTATTGCCGGTGGCGGATACCTGCATATAATAATGGTTGGCCTTTCTATTTTTGCTTTATTGATTTCATTAGGTGGAATGAAAGTGGTTGCTTACACAGATGTTATTCAAGTTGCTGTTTTAATTATTGGTGGACTTGTAACAACCTATATCGCGTTAACAACTGTAGGCGCTTATTTTGGTGTAGGTGAAAATGCAATCGCTGGATTTAAGGTTTTATTGAGAGAAGCTCCGGAGCATTTTAAAATGATTATACCAAGACCCAATGCAGCATCTTCTCAAAATGATATAGATAAATACATCACATTCCCAGGTTTACTATCATATGCTGCTGGTATTTGGATTATCAATCTTAACTATTGGGGTTGTAACCAATATATCACACAACGCGCATTAGGAGCTGATCTGCAAACAGCTAGAACAGGTATTTTATTTGCTGGTTTTCTAAAACTAATGATGCCATTGATCGTAATGTTACCAGGTATTGCTGCTTTTGTTTTATATAAATCAGGTCATTTACCACAACTTGTGGGTGGTAAAGATGGCGCCTATTCTGCAGTACTTACTTTCTTACCTACTGGTTTAAAAGGCTTATCCGTTGCGGCACTCACTGCTGCTATTGTGGCATCACTTGCAGGTAAAGTAAATAGTATTTCAACTATTTATACATTGGATATACATAAGAAATATATTCAGAAAGAGGCTAATGAAAAAAGTCAGGTTTATATCGGACGCTTCGCAGTATTTGCAGCCATGATATTAGCAGTATTGTTTACATGGAACGACTTATTAGGAATAGGTGGGGTTGGTGGATTTACATATATACAAAAGTATACTGGTTTTATTAGCCCGGGTGTGTTTGCCATGTTCTTCTTAGGAATGTTTTGGAAACGCACAACTGGCTCTGCGGCAATCGTTGGCCTTTTAACTGGTTTCTTATTATCCGTTTTATTTAATGAGTTTGCTCCAGGTCTTTTTGGAAATGAAACATTATTATATACTGCTTATCCAAATGGCAAAGGTGGTTTTGAAATACCATTCCATATTTGTATGGGATTGTCTTTCTTATTTACCATGATTGCAATGATAGCAGTAAGTTTGGCTGGACCAAAAATTAATCCTAAGGCATTCGAATTGGATAAATCAATGTTTAAGCTATCGCCATCAACAACAGTCTTAATAGTAATCATGTTATTTATTATAACTGCGTTGTATGTGAAGTTTTGGTAATTCAGTAACTCTTCCAAAAAAAGCCCCGTCTAGATAAATTATAGACGGGGCTTTTTTTTCTTTATTTTTCTATTGAATCAGTTTACTAAAA
This sequence comes from Bacteroidota bacterium, assembly GCA_037139075.1. Lineage (GTDB taxonomy): Bacteria > Bacteroidota > Bacteroidia > Chitinophagales > Chitinophagaceae > Sediminibacterium. Next base: position 60,269 of record JBAXHC010000005.1, on the reverse strand, counting down.
ACTAAATCGTGATAATCTTTTATAAAACAAATAATATTATCATATTCCGAAAACTCATGAGCTTCATGCATAGTAGTTAATACAACTGCTTTCATCCCAGCTCTTTTAGCTGCTTCCACACCTTTGGGGGCATCTTCAAATACAATACATTCTTCGGCTAATACACCTAATTCAAAAGCTCCTTTTAAATAGGTCTCCGGATCGGGCTTGCTTTCAACTACATCATCTGCACTTACAATAGAAGTAAAATAATGTCGGAGATTTAATCCATCTAAAACAAAATTGATATTGAATGGTATAGCAGCAGATCCTATTCCCATTTTAATATCCTCATGCTTTGCTTCTTCTAAAAAATGATCAAGTCCGTCTATCAACTTTAATAATGGACGATATTCTGCCTGGTATCTTTTTTCTTTTTCAACAGAAAGCCTGTCCATTTCTTCTTTAGTAAAATGGTCTTTCCCAAAAACACGAATCAGTAGTTCCGTGTTTTTTCCATACATCTGTTCTTTCACTTGTTCCCAACTAAGATTGGCGCCAAGATCTTCATTCAATATATTAAACCATGCTTTGCAATGAAATTGCATATCATCAATCATAGTTCCATTCAAATCAAATAAAAAAGCTTTTGTGGGAAGGGGCATCAATAATAATTTATGTGTTGCGCAATAATATAGTTTGCGAATTGTATCTCTACAAATCGTTTACATTCTTTAAAAAAAAATTAGATGAGATTTTTTTCTTCATGCAAATCAGGGATCTGCACATCTTTAAAACCTTTCCGCTCTAGTCTCTTAGAGAAATCTTGCTGAACATCATATTCTCCGTGAACTAAGAAAAGGGTTTTAATTTGGGTAACATCCTGGCAACTGATGAATTGACATAAATCATCATAATCTCCATGAGCGCTCATGCTTCTTAATGATCCTACTTCTGCCACCACATCAAATTCCTCACCAAATATCCTAACTACTTTATCACCATTTGAAAGCCTTCCTCCAAGAGAACGTGGTTCACAATACCCCACCATTAAAATGGTATTCTGAGCACCACTTATATTATTCATGATATGGTGCTTCACCCTACCGGCATCTGCCATACCACTAGCAGAAATGATAACACAGGGCTGTTCTAAATAATTTAGGTTTTTACTTTCATCAACCGTTTTTATATAGTTGAGTCCTTCAAAGTCAAATGGATCATCATCACTTTCCATTACTTTTTTAATCCGACTATTAAAATATTGCGGATAATTTTTGATCATTTGAGTGGCCTCTCTACTCAGCGGACTATCTACATAAACAGGAACTTTTGGCAACCTCTTTTCTAGCGAAAGCTGATTTAAATCGTATAAAATTTCTTGTGTTCTACCCACACTAAAGGCAGGAATAATAAGTTTTCCTTTTTTTACAGAACAGGTATGCTGAATCCATTTCAATAAATTATCCGGAGTACTGTATACTTCATCGTGTAGTTTATTTCCGTATGTACTTTCTAACAATAGGTAATCAGCTTGCGGGAAAACGGAAGGTGATCTTAAAATTACATCGCGATATCTTCCCACATCTCCACTAAAACATATTCTTGTAAGCTCATTGTTATCTGTGATTTTTAAGTTAACAGCAGCACTTCCAATAATATGACCCGCGTCTGTAAACATCACTTCAATTCCAGGTAAGACTTGGCTCCATTGATCATAATCAACTGTTTCAAATGCCCTAATTGCAATAGTTACATCATCAACAGAATATAATGGCTCATATAGGGGAAGCCCTTGCTTTAATCTGCGTTTATTTATGAATTTTGTATCCGAACGTTGAATCTCAGCAGAATCTTCTAAAAGTATTGCTGCCAATTCTTTTGTTGCTGGTGTACAATAAATTTTACCTGCAAACCCCTCACTCACAAGTTTTGGTATTAAACCAGAATGATCAATATGGGCATGTGATAGAATCATTACATCAACATCCGAAGCTATAAAGCCGAAATCTCGATTCATACCGTCTGTCTCTTTGCCCATGCCTTGAAACATTCCACAGTCTAATAATATTTTAATACCCGACTTAAGTGTAATTAAATGTTTTGAACCCGTAACTGTTCTAGCAGCTCCATGAAATGCAATTTTCATTTTCATTCCTCCACCCGACTGAATCGGATATTTAATCTACGTGAATTAAACCTTATTTAATTTTGGCTTTAAAACTCCAGGTGAACCAAAATTCAGAAACAATTTCTTCATTTTCATTTTTACCAACTGAATAACATTTAATAGTTTGCCCCTCACCCGAACGAATGGCTTCTTCAATAGCATGAGCTATCAAAACTCCATCGCTACATGTAAAGGTAATTTTATCAGTTGCTTTTTTTTGAAACTTAGCTTCCATGCCAACTACCAACATACTTATAGAAGGGTTTCTTTCAAATATTTGACCAAAAGCCAACATACCAGTACTCATTTCAGCAGCCATTGATTGTACAGCAAAGTACATTGACTTAAATGGATTTTGATTTAACCATTTATACGATACCGTAACAGAGGCTTCATCCGCTTCAAATTTTTTCATTCTTAGCCCTGCAATCCAAGCTGCAGGTAATTTCTGAAATAGAAAAAACCTAAACTTGATAGGATGAAGAATTATTTTTTGAAATTTAGGGAATTGAGGATTCACTTTTAAAAAGTTTATTTTGTCTATAACAATATGGCCGCTAACGCATAATCTGCAACAAGAATTAAAATACAACTTACTACAACTGCTGAAGTACTTGCACGTCCAATTTCAAGCGCTCCTCCTTTTACATTGTACCCAAAATAAGCAGGTACAGAACTAAGTATGAAAGCAAAAGTGTATGCCTTATACATCGAGAAATTTATATTGTACAAATTCAAATTTTGTCTCAAGCCTGTATCGAAAATATCTGTTGCTAAAATACCCGACATCGATCCTGCCATCCTACCGCCCCAAATACCTAAAACTGCAGAGATCACAATCAAACAAGGAATTACTAAAAGGGCTGCTAAAATTTTAGGGAAGATTAAATAGCTTTTTGAATTGATACCCATGATTTCTAATGCATCAATTTGTTCACTGATACGCATATTGCCTAACTCACTTGCAATCTTACTACCTACCACTCCTGCCAAAACAATACTCAAAACCGTTGGAGACAATTCCAGGATCATACTATCCCGCACAATCTGTGCAATGGTGGAAGCTGGAACTAAGGGGCTTACTAACTGATACGCTGTTTGAACTGTAGTTACAGCTCCTAAAAAAATAGAAATAATTACTACAATTGGTAATGCACCAATCCCAATTTCAACACATTGATGCATAAATTCTTTCCAATACATGCGCCAGTTTTCGGGTTTGGTAAACATCCCTTTCAACATGAGCAAATAGGAACCAAAATGCGTAAAAAATGTCATTCTGCTAATTTATATTTTTACTTTAATTATTCTTTTTCTTTAAGCGCTTCCACCAACTACTTGTCTGCACAACCTCATTGATATCGCCCTTACATTTCAACTGCGCATCAACTACTGCTACGATTGCCATGTTAATAATATTTCTCACACTACTTCCCAATTGTAATACGTGAACAGGCTTTTTTAATCCTAACAATATGGGGCCAATCGCATCTGCACCTCCAATCTCTTTTAATAAATTGTAAGTTACGTTACCAGATGTAAGATTAGGGAATATTAATACGTTTACTTCTTCATCTACCAATTCACTAAAAGGATAATTGTCTTTCAAAATTTCCTTATTAAAAGCAAGACTACCCTGCATTTCCCCATCAACAATCAATGAAGGATTTCTTTGTTTCAATATTTTAGTAGCCTGTGCAACCAAGCGTGCTTCTGGAGAATCACTACTTCCAAAATTGCTATAACTTAACATGGCAATACGTGGTGTTAAGTTGAAGTTGCGTACTTCTTTTGCTACCATCATGGTGATATCTGCTAATTCTTCTGCAGTAGGATTAAAGTTTACGGTTGTATCTGCAAGAAATAATGGACCTCTTTTTGTAAGTAGCAAATACATGCCGGCGATCTTCTTAACCCCTTCTTCTGTTCCTATAATTTGTAACGCAGGTCGAATAGCTTCTGCATAGTTTTTTGTAAGACCCGATAACATCGCATCTGCATCACCCGTTTCCACCATCATACATCCGTAATGATTTCGGTCTTTCATCAGCTTGGTGCTTTCATAATAATTCACACCTCTGCGCTGACGTTTCTTGAAAAACAGATCCGCATATTGTTGACGCTTAGCTTCATTTTCATCATTCCTTGGATCAATAATTGGAATATCAGATAAGTCAATATTATTCTGTTCAGCGATTTGTTGAATCTTTTCCGGATCACCTAATAATATAGGATAAGCCAAACCTTCATCATATACAATACTTGCAGCTTTCAAAATTTTCTGATTGTCTGCTTCAGCAAATACTAATCGCTTTGGTCCCTTTCTAGCCTTATTTCCAATCACCCTCATTAACTGATTATCCAATCCTAATCGTTTATTCAATTCCACCGCATAAGCATCCCAATTATCAATAGTTTTTTGTGCCACTCCCGATTCAATAGCAGCTTTTGCAACAGCAGGGGCAACAGTAGATAATAACCGAGGATCTAATGGCTTTGGAATAATATACTCTGGACCAAAACTCATGTTCTGCTGGTTATAAGCCATATTCACAATATCTGGAACTGCTGTTTTTGCAAGATCAGCCAAAGCTCTAACTGCAGCGAGTTTCATTGCCTCATTAATTTGTTTCGCTCTCACATCCAGCGCACCTCTAAAAATATAAGGAAAGCCCAAAACATTATTTACCTGATTAGGATAATCTGTACGACCTGTAGCCATAATAATATCCTTTCGCACACTTGCTGCATCAGGATAAGAAATTTCAGGATCTGGATTTGCCATCGCAAATACAATCGGGTTCTTTGCCATAGAACGAACCATATCTTTCGTTACCACATTACCCACGCTTAATCCTAAAAACACATCCGCATCTTTCATAGCGGTCTCTAATGTCCAATCTGATTTTTTAACTGCAAATTTTTGCCTGATGGGTCCAAGGTCTGTTCTTCCTTCATGCAATACACCATCTTTATCAAACAAAATAAAGTGCTCATACTTAGCACCTAAAGCCACATATAATTGTATGCAAGCCATGGCAGCAGCACCAGCTCCGTTTATTACAAAGCGAACTCTATCAATTTTCTTTTTTTGTAACTCCAATGCATTTAACATAGCAGCACTGCTGATGATAGCAGTACCATGCTGATCATCGTGCATCACAGGAATATTCATCTGCTCCTTAAGTTGCTGTTCTATATAAAAACATTCAGGAGCTTTGATGTCTTCTAAATTAATACCACCAAATGTGGGTTCCAGCGCCTTAACTATTTGTACAAATTTTTCCGGATCTTTTTCATTGATCTCAATATCGAATACGTCAATATCAGCGAAAATTTTAAACAATACTGCTTTCCCTTCCATCACAGGTTTACTGGCATCCGGACCAATATCGCCCAAACCTAATACAGCTGTACCATTACTAATTACACCTACTAAGTTTCCTTTTGCAGTGTACTTATAAACATCTTCAATATTATTAAATATTTCTTTGCAAGGTTCTGCCACACCAGGGCTATATGCTAAACTCAAATCTCTTTGAGTCTTTGCTTCTTTTGTAGGAACTACTTCAATTTTGCCTGGCCTTCCATTTGCATGGTATTCCAAAGCTTGCTCTCTTCTTAAATCTGTATGTTTCGACATAATAAAATTTTAACAGCTAGATTTTGCACCTAGCCATGCCATCACTCCAATACCTATTTCAATTGCACTTTCATCAATATTAAATTGTGGTGTATGCACATTATTTATAATTCCCTTTTCCTCGTTTCGAACTCCCAGACGAAAAAAACATCCTGGTATTTTTTGTGAATAATATCCAAAGTCTTCTGCACCCATACGAACTTCTGTTTCCTGCACATTTTCTTTTCCCAAATATACATTTGCTAAATCCCAGTTTGTATCAGTGAATGCAGGGTCATTATCAACGGTTGGATATCCAACGTCAATCAGTAAATCCAAAGTTCCTCCCATAGATTCCACCAAACCAATGGCCTGTTTACGGATCAATTCATGGGCTTTAAATCTCCATGTTTCATCCATTGCACGAAAAGTTCCTTTCAACTTAACTTCAGTTGGAATCACATTCGTTGTATGCCCACCCTGTATGGAACAGATAGACAATACAGAAGGTGAAAGCGGATTATTATTTCTTGAAATGATTTGTTGCAAACTCACAATTAACTGTGACGCAATTAAAATAGTATCAGCAGTTAGATGCGGTGCAGCAGCGTGGCCACCTTTGCCGCTAATGGTCATATATATTTCATCAGCACTTGCCATTACTCTTCCTTTTCGAAAACTAAGTTTACCAAAATCAAGTCCAGGATGAACATGTAGCGCGATGATCCCTGTTGGTTTAGGATTATCTAAAGCACCATCCCGAATCATATAGCTGGCACCTCCCGGATTTTTTTCTTCACCGGGTTGAAATAACAATTTAATAGTTCCCTCCCATTCACCCTTCAGTTCGTTTAATATCTGTGCCGCACCTAATAAAATTGTAGTATGTACATCATGACCACAAGCATGCATAACACCTACATTTTGCGAACAATAACTCACTTTATTCTCTTCCGTAATTTGCAATGCATCCATATCTGCACGCAGGGCAATCACTCTTGAATCGGGATTTTTTCCTTTTATGATTCCAAGTACACCTGTTGTTGCAATAACTTCAAAAGCAATTCCCATTTCTTGTAATTGCTTTTGAACAAATTTACTCGTTTCGAATTCCTGGTAACTGAGTTCGGGATGAGCATGAAGATGCCTTCGTATTTGAATAAATTTTTCAGAATATTTTTTCGCCCTCTCTTGTATGCTAAGTTTCAGTTCCATTAAAAATTATTGTTGAAGTAATAGTTCTTCTTCCTCTTTTGTTGGTGTATAATCAATTGCATCTTCAATTACAAATACCCCCGTGGTATAATATTTCTGCAATTGTAATTTAAACTTTTCTGCATCAGCTTTCTTTAAAAAATTGCCAATCCTTACTTTAAAATTAGGCGATTGAAATAAGGCATATGTTTTCTGATCTGGAAAACGGCTCAATAACTCCCCTTTAATCTTAAAAGCCTGATCCCTATTTGTAGTACTCACTACTTGTACCCGATATCCTTTATATTGTCCAGAACTAGTTTGTAATGAGGCTTTTTTATTCGTTACAATTTGCTTACTAGTTAAAACATCCATCCTCGCATCTTTATGAACGATTACTGTATCTTTTATAATACTTGCATTCGAAAAAAAGCTACACCCCATAAACATACTAGCCGCAATAATTCCCTTCCACATTTTTTGAATTTTGAATTTAAAATTTTGAATTTCTTCAGTAAGTTAAAATTAATATCCGGAATCACTTGCAGGAGTCCCTTCAACGATGGCTACGCCAGCACTGCAACCCAAACGTGTGGCACCTGCATCCACTAATTCTTTTGCAAATGCATAATCCCTAATTCCCCCTGATGCTTTAATCTGAACATGTTCGGGTAAATGCAATCTAAACAATTTAACAGCAGCCACACTAGCCCCTTTATCAGCATATCCAGTTGAAGTCTTTAAATAATCAATTCCCGCCGCACCATAAATATCACAACAAGCAATGATTTCTTCATCCGTTAAAACTCCACTTTCAATAATTACTTTAATTGTTTTGCCCTTACTTTTAATAATGGGCATGATATGATTTATCTCGTTTGCGATATAGGTAAAATCCTTGTTTTTAATGGCTGATATATTACAAACTACATCTAACTCATCAGCACCATCCACCATAGCCAAAACAATTTCTGCAATCTTTGCTTCCACTGCAGAATATCCAAAAGGGAAACCAATAACTGTTGCCACTTTAACGGAAGTTCCCTGAGTTAGTGCTTTTGCCTGTTTTACAAAATTAGGTGGAACACAAACTGCAGCGAATTGATATTCTATTGCTTCCGCACAAAGCTTTTCAATATCTGAAATTAAAGTAGTAGGCTTCAGAACTGTATGGTCGATATATTGGTTCAATTTCATACTATACATTTGAGAAGCAAAGGTAGTTAAAGAAACAAACTCTCTTCAATAAAAAGCCCTGCTCCGTATTCAGGAGCAGGGCATATATTTTTTACATGGATGTTTGTCGCACTAGCCTAAAGGCCAGTGTTAACAGCTTCAGTTTTATTGAGCATCCTTTCCATGGCAAGATTTAAATTTCTTTCCACTACCGCAAGGACAAGGATCATTTCTTCCAATTTTCGGACCCACATGCACAGGCTGTTGCTTTACTGGAGTTGGGTCGTAATAATCGTTTTCTGTTGGAGCCTGATCAATATCTTCTTTCTGAGTTTTCATTTTACTCAGATCCGTTTTTTGCTGACGCCCTTCCTTCACAGTATCCCCTTCATTCAAAGGAATTGCTGAATGACATAGGAACTGAACAATTTCACGATTTACTTCACCATCCATTTTTTTGAATAGATCAAATGCTTCCATCTTATAAATCACCAATGGATCTTTTTGTTCGTAGGTAGCTGTTTGAACACTCTGTTTCAAATCGTCCATGGCACGTAAATGTTCTTTCCATGCATCATCTATAAAACCAAGTGTACAGGTTCTTTCTTGTGCATTTAACAATTCGGCTCCTGCAGTCTGTAAGGTTTTATCCAAAGGCGCTAACACTTGAATTACACGACGTCCATCAGTAAATGGAACAATTACATTTTCAATATGTGCACCTTGATCTTTCCTGATATTTTTGAAAACAGGTATGCTTTGTTCAGCTAGATTGGCTTTTTTGCGCTCGTAATTTTCAACTGCCTCATTATACAATTTTTCAGTTAGCACATTTTCATTTCCTCTTGACAATTCATCAGCTGTAATATTTGAATCTATTCCAAAGTTTACGATTACGGCTAGTCTAAATCCTTCATGATCATTTTGTTCTTTGAAAGAACTAATTAATCCTTCTGCTACAGAATACAAAGCATTATCCAAATCCAATGCCAAACGCTCCCCAAATAAAGCGTGGTTACGTTTGCTATAAATAACAGTACGTTGCTTATTCATTACATCATCATATTCCAACAAACGCTTACGGATACCGAAGTTATTTTCTTCAACTTTTTTCTGTGCACGTTCAATCGATTTTGTAATCATACTATGCTGAATCACTTCACCTTCTTTGTATCCAGCAAAGTCCATCACTTTTGCAATACGCTCGCTTCCGAACATACGCATCAAATCATCTTCTAAAGAAATGAAGAATAGGGAAGATCCGGGATCACCCTGACGACCAGCACGACCTCTTAACTGACGATCAACACGACGCGACTCGTGTCGTTCTGTACCTAAAATTGCTAATCCACCAGATTCTTTCACACCTGGTCCAAGCTTAATATCCGTACCACGACCTGCCATGTTAGTTGCGATGGTAACTGCACCTGCAAAACCTGCCTCGGCAACAACTTGTGCTTCACGAGCGTGTTGTTTCGCGTTCAAAACATTATGAGGAATTTGTTTTTGACGTAACATTCTACTCAGCAATTCACTTACCTCAACCGAAGTAGTACCAACAAGAACCGGTCTACCTGCTTCTCTTAATTTTACAATCTCATCAATTACAGCGCCGAACTTTTCGCGTTTGGTTTTAAATACTAAATCCTGCTCATCTTTTCTTATGGCCACCACATTCGTAGGTACTGTAACAACATCTAATTTATAGATGTCCCATAACTCAGCAGCCTCTGTTTCTGCTGTTCCCGTCATACCGCAAAGTTTGTGATACATACGGAAATAGTTTTGCAAAGTAACGGTAGCATATGTTTGAGTTGCTGCTTCAATCTTTACATTTTCTTTTGCTTCAATTGCCTGGTGCAATCCATCAGAATATCTTCTTCCATCGAGGATACGCCCTGTTTGTTCATCCACAATTTTTACAGCACCTTCCATTACCACATACTCGATGTCTTTATCAAACAGCGTGTAAGCTTTTAATAATTGCTGAACAGTATGAATACGATCTGCTTTAACAGAATAATCGTTGATGATCGTTTCTTTATTATGTAATTTTTCTTCAGCAGTTAATGATGCTTCCTGCTCAACATGCGCTAATGAAACACTGATATCTGGAATCACAAAGAAGTTTGGATCTTCTCCAGCTCCTGTTATTAAACCAATTCCTTTATCCGTTAATTCAACAGAGTTATTTTTTTCATCGATATAGAAAAATAATTCCTGATCAGCAATTGGCATTTCTCTGCTCTGATCTGCTAAATAATAGTTTTCAGCTTTCTGCAATTTCACACGAATACCCGGCTCGCTCAGGAATTTAATCAACGCATTATTTTTAGGTAATCCACGGTGCGCGCGGAACAAAGCCAATCCTCCATCTTTAGGATCGTCGTTGCCTTCTGTAATTTTTTTCTTGGCTTCATTCAGGAATTGATTGGTTGCTCTTTTTTGTGCATCAACTAATTTTTCAATTCTAGGTTTCAAATCGAAAAATTGTTGCTCCCCTGTATTGTGTCCAATCGGACCACTAATAATTAAAGGAGTACGTGCATCATCAATCAATACTGAATCCACTTCATCCACCATGGCAAAATGGTGTTTGCGTTGAACCATTTCTTCTGGTGTATGCACCATATTATCTCGTAAGTAGTCGAAACCAAATTCATTATTGGTACCATATGTGATATCAGCTAGATATGCATTGCGACGTGCTTCGCTATTAGGCTCATGCTTATCAATACAATCCACAGTAATTCCTAAATATTCAAAAATGGTTCCATTCCATTCACTATCTCTACGTGCTAAATAATCATTCACTGTAACAATGTGCACACCTTCACCTGCTAATGCATTCAAGTAGGCCGGCAAGGTAGAAACCAAGGTTTTACCTTCGCCCGTTGCCATTTCTGCAATCTTTCCTGAATGCAAAACACTACCCCCAATTAACTGCACATCATAGTGCACCATATTCCAGGTTACAGAACCCCCACCTGCTGTCCAGGTGTTTTTGAAAATTGATTTATCCCCTTCAATTCTTATATAATCTTTTTTCACACTTAGATTTCTATCTAACTCGGTTGCCGTACTTACCAGTTCTGAGTTTTCTTTGAATCGACGTGCTGTTTCTTTCACAACTGCAAAAGCCTCTGCCTGAATAATTGCAAGTGCCTCTTCAATTTTTTTATTGCGCTCTTTTTTTAATGTATCTACTTCCTGATAAATAGTATCTCTTCCGTGAATGTCGTTGATTGGTAAAGCTTCTGCTGCTGCATTCTTTCCTTCAATCACATCATCAATGGATTTCAGATGCTCCTTGATACGCGCTTTAAACTCAACCGTTTTTGCTCTTAATGCATCGTTCGAAAGACCCTGCAACTCTTGAAAATGAGAACTCACTTTCTGAATAATAGGCATAATAGATTGCACATCTTTTTCGCTCTTACTACCCCCGAACAACTTAGAAATAAATTTCAACATATAATAGTATTGGATAATTCGTTTATCTGTGATTTTATGAACTTAATTCTTTTAGTCAAAAACGGTGCTATTTGAAGGTTTTCGTCAAAATGTCAGCAAGTTTTTTTCAAAAGGAGAACAAAGGTAAAGATTTTAAATAGAGCAGGGCTATTCGGTACCCATTCCTAAAAGACTAATATTTTGTAAATTTTGTTCCATCCATCCCAATCTATTTTTTCTGTCTTTACTTTTATACCAATGAAACATCTCTCCGTTTTTTGTTTTATATGCATGGTTTCAATTGTTGGCCGTGCCCAGGTAGTAATTATAGATACCAGCAACACCCAAACAAAGGACACGCTTTTAAAAAAGCAGTCAGACAGTACAATTGTATTAACAGATAGTGTAAAACCTCTATCAATCCCGGATTCGGTTGCCTTAAGGAGAAACATATTGAATAAAACAAATATGACTATTCTTCTAGCATGGTCTGGTGCAAATTTGGTTCAGGGCAGTATTTCAGCTGGAAATTTAGTTGGTTCTCCTCATTATTTCCATCAAATGAATGCCTATTTCAATATTGTTAATCTGGCAATTGCAGGATACGGATTGTATGAAGTGCGTAAACAGATGAACAAAAAGCTAAGCCTTTACCAGAATTTACGCCAACAACAGAAGATAGAATCTTTGCTATTACTCAATTCCGGACTAGACCTAACCTATATCACAACCGGACTTTATTTAAGAGAAAGGGGCACTAATAAATTAAATGACCAAACCAAGGGTTATGGTGGGAGCTTGATATTGCAAGGGAGTTTTTTGCTGGTTTTTGATATTATTCAATACATACAACACCGCCAGAATGGTCAATTATTAAACAAATACTTAGGAAATCTTCAATTGGCAACTACTTCAAATGGAGTTGCGCTGGTTTTACCGCTTTAAAAGGGAAAACTGTAAGGAGGATACAGTTTATAATGACAATTTTTTTCCACAAGCCGTGATTTTTGACGAAAAGGATGGAATTTCAGGGTGTTTCTGCTACTTTTGCAACCCAAAACCGGGTATGCGATCCGGTAATAACAAACCCGAAACTTGAAACTTAAGATATGGCAGGCCAATTAAAAGAAGTACGTAATAGGATTAAGAGTGTTCAAAGCACCCAGCAAATAACCAAAGCCATGAAAATGGTGAGTGCTGCCAAATTACGTCGTGCCCAAGATAGCATTACTCAAATGCGTCCCTACGCCAAAAAATTACAAGAAATGCTAAGCAATATTGTAAGTAGCATTGAAGGTGGCGTTACTTTAAAATTGGCAGAAGTTAGAGCTGTAGAAAATGTGTTGTTAATAGTGGTAACTAGCGATCGAGGTTTGTGTGGTGGTTATAATGCAAACATCGTTAAGTTAACAAAATCAACAATTGAAGAAAAATATAGCCATCAGGCAGCAAAAGGAAATGTACATATCTGGAATATTGGTAAGAAGGGATTTGAGGCCTTAACCAAATCAGGATATAAAACAAATGATACTTATAAAGATGTTTTCTTGAACCTTAAATTCGAAACCGTTCAAGCTGCTGCACAAGCTGCCATGAAGGCTTTCGAAAATAAAGAGTACGATGCTATTGAAATCATTTACAGTGAATTCAAAAATGCTGCTACACAAGTATTTGCTGCAGAGCAATTCTTACCGATTCCTAAAGTAGCAAAACCTGCCGGACACAAAAATTCAGATTTCATATTTGAACCAGAAGTGGAAATTTTGATCGCAGAATTAATGCCTAAAATTCTGAATACACAATTATACAAAGCCGTATTAGATGGCAATGCAAGTGAACATGGTGCAAGAATGACTGCCATGGACAAGGCGAGTGAAAATGCGAATGAATTATTGAAATCTCTTAAAATCAGTTATAACCGCGCCCGTCAGGCTGCTATTACAACTGAGTTGACAGAAATCGTAAGTGGTGCCGCTGCATTGCAGGGATAATGCAAAATCCTTATCTTTCAAATCACAAAAGAAATTCAGACATTGGAAATTAGCACCATTATACCCCATATTGAAGTCTTGATCTTTGCAAGTGACAAACCACTTACATCCCTCGACATTGTTGAACTAATCAATAATAGCTTTGGCTTTTTAGAAGAGCGAATTATGTTAGATCAAGTAGAAAGTGCATTGGAAGGCATCAAAGAAAAATACGATTCTGAATTTTATCCTTTTGAAGTAAAAGAAAGTGGCGGTGGCTGGCAGTTCCTTACCAAAAAAGAATATCATAAAACAATCGCACAATTAAATGGCGATAAATTCCTAAAAAGATTGTCCAATGCTGCATTAGAAACATTGGCCATCATTGCTTATAAACAGCCTATTACAAAAGGCGAGATTGAAGCAATTCGTGGTGTTAACAGCGATTATAGTATCCAAAAATTATTAGAAAAAGAACTGATCCTAATCAGTGGCAGAAACGAACACTCACCGGGAAAGCCCTTGGTTTATGCAACTTCTAAAAACTTCATGGACTATTTTGGTATTAATAGCGCATCAGATCTTCCAAAAATTCGCGAAGTACTCGCAGAGCAATTAGTAGAAGGTACCCGACCAGAAGACTTCACAAATCTCCCTATATCAGAACATATTGGATATGAATCATTGGAAGAAGAAATTCCAACTGAAAACATTTCTGCTATTGCCGTAAACCAGGATGGAGAATTAATCATTCCCGAGGAAACAACCACTTCTGAAGAAACACCTACTGAAGAAACTAATTCAGACTCTGCCGATCAGGATGAGGCAAAAGACCCCTCTGAAGAAGCGGGCGATGAAGAAAAACCAGAATAATTTCTGCATTTTTTTAGTCCATGGCTTAAGACAATTATCTTCGCATGATGCAGCAAGAATTGTCACCTGAATTGTTATGCGGTATCGCTAAAACTTACGGAACTCCTTTATACGTTTACAACGCCGATAAAATAACGGCTCAATTTAGAAATTTGCAAAATGCTTTTGCCAATTCTAATACCAGATTTTTCTATGCCAGTAAGGCATTAACGAATATCAATATTCTAAAACATATTCTTTCAATAGGTTGTTCTATTGATTGCAGTTCAGTAAATGAAGCGCACCTCGCTTTGCATGTAGGCTTTAAACCAGAAAATGTTCTTTACACGAGCAATGGAATCGACTTCAGTGAAATTGAAGAAGCGGTTGGATTAGGAATTAACATCAATATAGATAGTTTATCAAACCTTGAAAAATTTGGAAAAAAATATGGGCACAGTTATCCAGTAGGAATTCGTCTGCGCCCCAATATTATGGCAGGAGGTAATCTTAAAATCTCTACTGGTCATAGCAATAGCAAATTTGGAATTCCCATTGAACAATTGAATGAGATTTTAGATCTGATTCAAACGCATGATTTATTTATTCGTGGTTTACATATTCATACAGGAAGTGAAATCAAAGATGTTTCTGTATTTATGAAAGTTGCAGAAGTATTTTTTGATTTGATCCCTCATTTTCAAGAGTTGGAATTCCTAGATCTTGGGGGCGGATTTAAAGTGGCTTATAAAGACCGCGACCATGAAACAGATATTAACCAATTGGGAAAAGAAATTGAAGTTTTCCTGACTAATTTGGAAAATAAGCTTCAAAAGAAATTTCAGTGTTGGTTTGAACCTGGTAAATATTTGGTGAGTGAATCTGGTTACTTAATCACGAAAGTAAACGTGTTAAAAACATCACAGAACACTGTTTTTGCAGGAGTAGATACTGGGTTGAATCATCTGATTCGTCCCATGATGTACGATGCTTACCATCGCATAGCCAATATCAGTAACACAAATGCACCCATAAAAACATACACCATTACCGGCAATATTTGTGAAACAGATACATTTGGCACTGACCGACATTTACATGAAGTGCGCGAAGGCGATCTTCTTGCTATTTATAATGCTGGTGCATATGGTTTTGAAATGTCGAGCAATTATAATTCACGTTACAAACCAGCAGAAGTACTTGTTGTATCAGGCAAAGCATCCTTAATTAGAAAAAGGGATGAATTTAGCGACTTGTTAAGAAACCAAATTACCGTGTTATAGAACAAAAATGTAGTTTGCATACGCATGATCGAAATTAAAAACATAGTAAAACAGTTTAGCGACAGAGTTATCCTTAACGACATCAGTGCCGTTATGGAACCCGGAAAATGCAATCTGATCATTGGCACCAGTGGAAGCGGTAAAACTGTTCTAACTAAATGTATGGTAGGATTGTTTAAGCCAGATGCTGGTCAAATTATCTTTGATGGTGTTGATATGTTTTCGATGGATAATGACACACGAAAACAATTGCGTCAACAAATTGGAATGTTATTCCAGGGAACTGCCTTATTTGATTCAATGACGGTTGAACAGAATGTATTATTCCCTTTGGATATGTTTACTAGATGGACCAAAGCTGAAAAAATGCATCGTGTGGATGAAGTACTTGATCGTGTAAATCTACAAGATGCGCATAAAAAATTTCCATCCGAAATCAGTGGCGGTATGAAGAAAAGAGTAGGTATTGCTCGATCTATTGTGTTGAATCCAAAATATCTTTTTTGCGATGAGCCAAATTCAGGATTGGACCCGCAAACATCGATGGTCATTGATAAACTCATCAAAGAAATTACAGATGAATTCAAAATTACTACGATCGTAATTACACATGATATGAATAGTGTGATGGAAATCGGAGACCATATTGTGTACCTATATAATGGACAAAAACAATGGGAAGGAACTAATAAAGACATCATCTTTAGCAATGACAAATTATTGAACGACTTCATTTTCGCATCACAGTTTTTACAGGACGCAAAACAAATGCGTATGCTAGAAGCGAAAAATGAACAGCCAAATAAAAAATCAAATTAGAAAATCAATATACTATGTTACAAAAACTACTTGTTTTTTGTATGATTACATTTTGTGCGTTCACTTTACATGCACAAGCTCCTTTTGATACCATACCTCCTTATAAAAAGGACAATCGGATGCCTGCATTTAAAATAATGAGGCTCGACAATACCTGGTTTTCAAAAGAACAACTACCTAAACAAGACTATACCATCATCATTTATTTTGCTCCCGATTGTGGCCATTGTCAGCACGAAATGAAAGAAATCATCAAAAACATAGACAAATTCAAAAAAGTGAATTTTCTTTGGGTAAGTTACAAATCAATGCCTGAAATTTCTGAATTCTATGTGAAATATGAAATCAGCAAATACCCGAATATGTTTATGGGAAGGGATCTTGATTATAAGCTTCCAAGTTTTTACAGAGTTAAAATGACTCCATTTGTGGCAGTATATGATAAAAACAATCTATTCATAAAGGCATTTGAAGGTGGTGCAGAAATGAAAGAATTATTACCAGTGTTAAAACTTAATTAGTTGATTTTTATCATCTATAAGAATTTAGCAAGTACTACCTTTACCGCGTTAAAAAATTAATCAATCTCTAAATAGCTTCATTTATGAAAGTTACTGTTGTAGGTGCTGGTGCCGTGGGCGCAACCTGTGCCGATAATATTGCCCGTGCTGCTTTAGCACAGGAATTGGTAATCCTCGATATCAAAGAGGGTTTGGCAGAAGGTAAAGCACAGGATATGATGCAGACCTCTGCATTATTAGGTTTTGACACACGTATCAGTGGAAGCACTAACGATTATAGCAAAACTGCAGGTTCTGATGTGGTAGTAATTACTTCAGGCATCCCTCGTAAACCAGGAATGACACGTGAAGATTTAATTGGCACCAACGCAGGAATTGTAAAAGGTGTAGCTGAAAATATCCTGAAATATTCTCCCGACGCTATTATCATCGTGATTAGTAATCCGATGGATACCATGACATACCTGGCACTTCAATCAACTGGCTTACCTAAAAACCGTATTATTGGAATGGGTGGCACTTTAGATAGTGCACGTTTTAAATATCAATTGAGTCAACATTTAGGTTGCAGTCCTGCTGATTTAAATGCGGTTGTAGTTGGTGGACATGGTGATACTACTATGATTCCTCTAATCCGTCTAGCAACCTGGAACAGTGCTCCAGTAACCAATTTCCTTACTAAAGAACAGCAAGATCAGATCGTTGCTGATACAATGGTAGGCGGTGCTACCTTAACCAAATTAATTGGCACATCAGCCTGGTATGCACCGGGTGCAGCAGGAGCCGCTTTAGTGGAAAGTATTTTACGCGATGAGAAGAAATTGTTTACCTGTTGCGTTGCTTTAGATGGTGAATATGGCCAAAAAGATATCTGTTTGGGCGTTCCTGTTGTGATAGGCAAAAATGGATGGGAAAAAATCCTTGATTTTAAATTAAACGAAGAAGAGCAAGCTGCTTTCAATAAGAGTGCAGATGCTGTTAGAAATATGAATGAAGTATTGAAAAGTTTATAGTATTTCTAATGATATAAAAAGCCAATCCAAACCGAAAATTCGGAATTTGGATTGGCTTTTTTTTAACCATTATATTCAATACATTTATAAACATATTTTTAAAAACCAAAAAAGACTTGTCATGAAAAAAACATTATTCTTATCAGCAATGGCTTTAATGCTAGGTATGACCGCTATGGCTCAAGAGAAAAAAGAAACTAAGCACGAAGCTAAAGAAGCTAAACACGAAGCAAAAGAAGCTAAGCATGAAGCTAAGGAAGCAAAAGAAGCTAAACACGATGAGAAAAAAGAAAAGGTAGAGAAAAAAGAAAAAGCAGAAAAGAAAGAAAAGGCAGAGAAACCAGAAAAGAAAGAAAAAGGCGAAAAGAAAGAAAAAGCAGGTAAATAAATACCGCTTTGATATATAAAAAAGCAGGCCAAAGAGCCTGCTTTTTTATATATTATAATATGATTTTGCAGCTAGAACAATCGCGTCAATATTTTGTTCCTCCATACATTTAAAGTGTTTTTTAGGACAAGCTTTAGTTCCGAAATTTGAACAGGGCTGACAGGAAAGTTTTTCTACCAAGAAGTTTTTATACCGCTCTTTATTCCCATTTGCATAATAAGGCTCCACATCTAATAATGGTGAAGTTCCTCCCCAGATTGCAAGTACTGGTTTATTAAAAGCACATGCGATATATTGTAAACCAGTATCGTGTGATATAACTAGTTTCGATTTGCGCACCAGATCGGCCGATTCATGCAGATTAAATTTTCCACAAGCATTATAAATTCGAATGGAATCAACTGAGGCAATTTCCTGCGCTTCTTTAAAATCTTCTTTCCCGCCAACAAGTATAATGGGATAATCTAATTTTCTACAAAGCTCCTGCAATTTGTGTACAGGTAATTTTTTTGTGTAGTAAGAAGCTCCAATTACAATTGCCACATATCCAACCATATGCGGCATAGGAAGATCTTCTATTTTAATTTCGCAGTTTTTCGGAATAAAATAGTCCATTCCTTTTCCATCATTTTTTACAGCAAGTGGAAGAAGTGTATCCAAACAACGATCTACAATATGTGTGCCCGACATTTTATTAATATGCAATTTCGTAAGCAGAAATTTCTCATACCGCTCCTTGTCATAAGTGAGCACTTTAACATTCAAAGCCCATGCAATTCTTTTTGTTCTGAAATTTTGATGCAGGTCAATAATATAATCGTATCCCTCTAATTTCAATTCTTTAATGAGAGATGATAAATTGTCTTTAAAATAAAAGAATTTATCGATATAAGGATTGCCTTCTGTTACCGATTTGAAATTATATTTTGTAAGAAAATGTACTTCAGCATTATCCACCTGTTGTTTCAAACATCGAATAGCAGGAGTTGTAAGAACAATATCCCCAATAGAAGAAAAACGAATCACCAAAAATTTCATGCAACAAATTTAAACATAACCCAATCGCTAGGGCAGCATTTCTTCAGGCTCCAGATAATTCAAATCTTTGCTAAATGTCTCCTCAGTAAAGTAATAAGCAATCATGGTAATTGTCATTACAATGGCGCCAGTAATCATACCGCTTTTTATAATATCCCATCCCCAGGTTTTTTGAAAAAGGTCTAAGAATAACATATTAATCAAGGGTAAAATTCCCCTAACCACATTTGGAATTGTAGTGGCTGCAGTTGCTCTTAAATTTGTTCCAAACTGTTCTGCGCCCATTGTTACAAAAATTGCCCAAAAACCAGTACTAAAACCAAGTACACCACAAATAGCATACATACTATTATCTGAATTATTTACAGAGCTGAAAAATACAAATAGAGAAATGATGCAAATAATATAGAACAAAAGCAAAGCTTTTTTTCTACTCTTAAAAGCCTGACTAATAAATCCAATTAAAATATCTCCAATTGCAATAGCTGTATAAGCAAACATAATTGACCTTCCGGAATCAATAGTAGTACTTCCAAACATTGCTTTTCCGAAACGGTCACTTTGATTCACAAGTATCCCTATTACATACCATGTAGGCAAACCAATAAGCACTGCCAATGCATATTTCTTAAATCGCTTTTTGTTATTAAAGAACATAAAAAAGTTCCCCTTACTAACTGATTTGTCCATCGACAACTCTTTGAACATCCCGCTTTCAGAAACACTTACTCTTAACAATAATAAGCCAACACCTAGTCCACCTCCAATTTTATAACACAATCTCCAATCATGGGTTAATTGATACGTAAAATAAGCAAACACTGCACCAAATAAACCAATTCCAGCTACTAGGGATGTGCCTATTCCTCTTTTATTCTTGGGTAAAATCTCACTCACTAGTGTAATGCCCGCACCCAGTTCACCAGCTAACCCCAGGCCTGCCACAAATCTACATGCCGCATACTGATCAACTGTTTGAACATAACCCGTAATAATATTTGCAATAGAGTATAAAATAATAGAACCAAATAATACACTTAGCCTTCCTTTCTTATCACCTAAAACACCCCATACAATTCCACCAATAAGTAATCCTAACATTTGCCAATTAATAACCCTGGTACTTTCCGATAATAGTGTAGCATCAGTGGCGCCAACCCCTAACATGCTTGATTTTTTTACAATCGTAAAAAGAAGTAGATCGTAGATATCTACAAAATATCCTAGTGCCGCAACTATTACAGGAAGAGACAATATGCCGAATTTTTTTTCAGTCATCTTTTATATTTAAGCGGATTTCTTTTTATTGAAGATTAATTTGAAGATAACAGGCGCAGTGGTTATGAGTACAATACCCAAAACAATAATTTCTAAATGCAATTTTAAATCAAAACCAAATTGTGAAAGAATCCATTTTTGAAGATAATGTCCACCCACTAACATACTAAAGACCCAAGATACTGAACCGATTACATTATAAACAAAAAAGCGGCTTTTATTCATCTGTACAATTCCTGCAACGATGGGAGCAAATGTTCTAACAATAGGAATAAACCTTGCTGCGATTATAGCACCACCGCCATGTTTTTCATAAAAATCGTGTGCCTGTTCTAAATAATGTCTTTTAAACAAAAGGTTTTCCTTCCAATGATACATGGTTGGTCCTACTTTATTGCCGAACCAATAACCCAAAGAATTCCCTAAAATTCCAGCAGTAGAAATCAATATTAGCAACACTAATAAATCAATCATTTCATTACCAGTTGGAAATACTTCATTTGCCAAATTGGTACTATAAATTCCAGCAACAAATAAAAGACTATCTCCTGGCAAAAAGAATCCGGCAAAAAGACCAGTCTCTGCAAACACAACAAATAAGATCAACCAAAGTCCGCCGTGTTCTATATAAAACTGGGGTTGTAGTAACTGACTCCAGTGAAAAGCATCTAACAAAAAACTATAGATCATATGAATTACTTAAATGGTGGCAGTTGGGTTTTCTAAAGAATTTTCCCATTTACTAACTACAGTTGTTGCAAGTGCATTTCCTAATACATTGGTGGCAGTTCTAAACATATCGCAAAAGTGATCAATGGGTAATATTAATGCAATACCTTCTGGTGGAATATGAAACATGGCGCAGGTTGCTGTAACTACTACCAGAGAAGCCCTTGGCACACCTGCAATTCCTTTACTGGTGAGCATTAACACAATCAACATCGTAAACTGTGTGCCAATATCTAAATGAATATTATAAGCCTGTGCAATGGCAATACTTGCAAATGTCATATACATCATACTA
This sequence comes from Bacteroidota bacterium, assembly GCA_037139075.1. Classification (GTDB taxonomy): domain Bacteria; phylum Bacteroidota; class Bacteroidia; order Chitinophagales; family Chitinophagaceae; genus Sediminibacterium. The sequence continues at coordinate 38,489 of JBAXHC010000005.1, read as the reverse complement.
CCATCGAGATTAAAAGAATAACCAAGCGGCAAAATAAAAGCAACAATCTTATCCTTACAACCAAATTTTTCAAGCTCTTCTGTTAATTTAGGAAAAACAGCTTCGCTACTTGTAGTACTGAATGCAATGATTAATGGAGGAAAAATCGCTTTTAATAATTGTGGCATTCTTTTTCCTAGCACTATAAAACCAACAGTTATTAAAATAATCCAGAGCAGTGCAATACCTGTTATAAAATAAAGCAGGTATTTTCCATAAAATATAAATACTTCCAGTCCTTTCGTAGCAATAACAGCAGAAATAGCACCAAATACTCCCAGCGGTGCAAAATTCATCACATATCCTACCATCTTTAGAATTACATGAGCCACTGCGTCAAGGCCTTTTACAACAATTTTTCCTTTATCCCCTAACGCTGCTGTTGCTATCCCAAAAAATATACTGAAGATCACCAATTGTAATATTTCATTATTGGCCATCGCTTCAAAAACACTTTTGGGAAATACATGCTCCACAAATTTTATTAAACTAAACTCCTGGGTTTTACCCACCAAATCTTTAGCCCCAGAAACATCTGCATTGGCAAGGTCCATTCCGGCACCTGGTTGAAGAACGTTTACCAATAACATCCCCAATAATAAACTCGCCAGAGACGCAGAGATAAACCATAGTAACGCTTTACCTCCCACCCTTCCAACAGATTGTAGGTCGCCAAGTTTAGCAATCCCTACCACCAAAGTTGAGAACACAAGCGGTGCAATTATCATTTGCACCAATCTTAGAAAAATGGTGGTTAGCAGTTTGATATTCTTAGAAAAAGATTCAATAAATGCAGGACTGGATTGGGTATGAATCAAATAACCTAGAATCACTCCGGTTATCATTGACACAATTATATAAAGCGTAAGCCTGTTAGATTTCTGCATAGAAGCCGTCAATTAGTGTTGCAATATAAGATTTATGGTTAAAAGCATATAAAGCACCTGAATTCAGATTTCATAAAAGTTTTCCGTCTTGAAATCAATAAATGATTATTTTGCCAAGTCTTTATTTATTTAAAAGAAACTAACTGTACTATGAGTTTATTCAGAAAAAAAGATTTAGCAGCCATGTTGGCCCAATCTGAAGACAGTGGAAAAGGTTTAAAACGCACACTAGGTGCGGGTAACCTAATTGCACTGGGAGTTGGCGCCATTATTGGAGCTGGTTTATTTGTTAGAACAGCAGCAGCAGCCGGACAAGCAGCTGGACCCGCTGTAACGCTTTCTTTTATCGTAGCTGCGATAGGATGTGCATTTGCAGGTTTATGTTATGCAGAATTTGCAGCCATGATTCCTATTTCAGGATCTGCCTATGCTTATTCTTATGTTACTATGGGTGAAACCGTTGCCTGGATTATTGGTTGGGCACTGATTATGGAATATGCACTAGGTGCTGCTACTGTATCAATTGCTTGGAGTGAATATTTAAATAAGCTGTTGGGAGGAGGCATACCTTATGAATGGAGCCATTCGCCTTTAGAAAGTATTACCGATAAGGCAGGGGTATTACATCATGGAATTATTAATGCACCTGCTTTAGTGATTCTTCTTTTGTTAACCCTTTTATTAATTAAGGGAACGCAAGAATCAGCGATGGTAAATGCAGTTATTGTATTTATTAAAGTTGCCATTGTTATCTTATTCATCTTTTTAGGATGGCATTTTATTAAACCTGAAAACCATACACCTTACTTTATTCCTGCTAACCAACCTCCTTTAATTGATGCCACTGGTAAAGTAATTGCCGACTACTCTGGCACGTTCAAACATGGTTGGGGTGGCGTTTTAGGTGGTGCAGCTATTGTGTTCTTTGCCTTTATTGGTTTCGATGCAGTTTCTACTGCAGCTCAGGAAGCAAAAAATCCAAAGAGAGATATGCCAATTGGTATTCTTGGTTCTTTAGTAGTTTGTACAATTCTTTATATTTTATTCGGACATGTATTGACTGGCGTTGCTAACTGGCAAGATTTTGTGGATCCTTTAAAAGGACGCGAAGCTTCTGTAGCTTATGCCATTTCAACTTATATGACTGGTTATGGATGGCTTGCAACCGCAGTTACTGTGGCAATTTTAGCAGGATTCTCTTCTGTAATATTAGTTATGTTGATGGGTCAGAGCCGTGTATTTTATTCGATGGCTAATGATGGTTTATTGCCAAAAATCTTCTCCGACTTACATCCTAAATTCAGAACACCTTACAAATCAAATATCATTTTATTCATCTTTGTAGGTGGGTTCGCTGCATTTGTACCAGGAAGCGTTGCCGGAGATTTAACATCATTTGGAACTTTATTCGCTTTCGTTTTAGTAAGTGCGGGTATTTGGATCTTAAGAGTAAAATCACCAGAAATAGAAAGGTCTTTCAAAACTCCGTTGGTTCCTTTAGTTCCAATTTTAGGTGCTGTGATTTGTTTGGCTATGATTTTTGCATTGGATAGTCAAACTCTAAAAGTTGCATTTGCTTGGATGGCATTAGGACTTGTTGTGTATTTCGCGTATAGCAGAAAACATAGTAAGCTTCATAACCCTGCAGATATCATTCCAAAAGCTTCTGATTTCGAGAAACACTAGTTTTTAAATACTCTTGATGAAGCGCTCCAATTAACTCTGGAGCGCTTTTTTTTTGAATTTTGAATTTTGCCTTTCGTTTTTTGCAACTTGGCTACTAAGTTTAGAAGCATTAAATTTGCCATCTTTTAAGAGTACTATTTAATATAACATTATGGGAAGGATTTTTGAAGTACGTAAAGCCACCATGTTTGCCCGTTGGGACAGAATGGCGAAGCAGTTTACTAGAATTGGTAAAGAAATTGTGATTGCAGTTAAAGCAAGCGGACCAGATGTTGCTACAAACCCTGCACTTCGTAGATGCTTTCAAAATGCAAAGAGTGTTGGCATGCCAAAGGATCGTGTAGAAGCAGCTATCAAGCGTGCGATGGGTAAAGATACCAGCAATTATGAAGAGATCTTATACGAAGGATATGCTCCACATGGCGTTGCGCTATTAGTGGAATCTGCAACCGATAATCATGTAAGAACGGTAGCAAACGTTAAAAGTCATTTTAATAAAGGCCATGGGGCTTTAGGGAATAGTGGTTCTGTGAGTTTTCAATTTAAAAAAATGGGGGTATTCAAACTTAATCCAGAAGGATTAAATATGGATGACCTTGAATTGGAATTAATCGACTTTGGCCTGGATGAATTAGGAGATAGTACAGATGATAACGGCAACCCGATTATCGTATTACGTTGTGCTTTTACTGACTTTGGAAACTTACAAAAAGCTTTAGAAGAAAAAGGATTGAGTACCATTAGCTCAGAGTTAGAATGGATTCCTACAACAACAGTTCCTGTTACAGATGAACAAGCTGAAGATGTGAGTAAATTAATTGAACGATTAGAGCAAGATGAAGATGTAAATAAGGTCTTTCATAATATGGGATAACATCCATTTTATAATACTTATATTTAACGCCGCCTCAATTTTAGAGCGGCGTTATTTTTTTTGATGATAGAAACAAATCCATATACTTCAAAAAGCGTTATTTTATTTGATGGCTACTGTAATTTATGCAGTTGGGCTGTTCAATTTGTGGTAAAGCGAGACAAAAAAAAGAAATTTAAATTTGCATCACTACAAAGTGAATATGGAATAAAAATACTGCTCGAAAATAATTTACCAGCTACAGATTTCAATTCTTTAGTGCTTGTTGAAATTGGAAAAATATATACTCAATCCACTGGCGCTTTAAAAATAGCCCGCTCACTTTCTGGTTTATGGCCCATCTTTTATGCAGCCATTATTTTACCTGCATTTATTAGAGATGGAATTTACAATTTGATAGCAAGAAATAGATATAAATGGTTTGGCAGAAAAGAAGCATGTTTTTTACTGAACGACAATACATTGTTTATAGATAAATAGTAAGATTCACTAATAAGGTATTGTAAAACTAAAAGTACTTCCTTCTCTTATATTGCTTTCTACCCAAATTTTTCCACGATGGCTTTCTACAAACTCTTTACATAAAATCAAACCGAGACCAGTTCCCTGTTCTTTTTCTGTGCCTAATTCGGAATGGTGTACCCCAATTTCAAATATATTTTTATAAACTTCAGGTTTCATCCCTAGTCCGTTATCCTTTACTTTAAAAAGCCATTCTGTATCCATTTTTTCTGCAGATATATTGATTCGTCCTCCTGGATATGTATACTTTATAGCATTAGAAATTAAATTACGAAGTATTGTGCTTAACATGTTTTTATCGGAATAGATATTAACGCTACTTGGTAATTCAACATTTATTTCGATTCCTTTTTGCTCAGCATTAACTTGTAATAACCCAAGCACTTCTTGCATAATTGTTTGAAGATCCAGATTTTCCGGTTTAAAGGAAATATTACCTGTTTGTGTATAGGACCACTCCAATAAATTTTTTAAAAGATTTCTTGTTTTTCCAGCTGCATCCTGCATCAATTTGGCACTAAGGAGAACACCATCCAAATCTTTTTTTGCAGTCTGACTAATCAATAAACTACTAAAGCCAATTAGTGTATGGAACGGATTCATTAAATCATGAGCAATGATGGAGAAGAATTTGTCTTTGGTTGCATTCAATTCTTTTAACCTACGCTCATTCTCTTTTTGCAATTCTTCTACAATCTTTCTTTTGTTAATATTTCTTGAAGCACCAATTATTTCCAACTGACCATTATTGTTAAAAACAACATGGGTAACTGTTTCAATCCAAATTAAAGTTCCATCCTTTTTATATTGCTGCAATTCATCATAATAATATTTTTTCTCCCCGTCCTGTTTTTTTAAATTTTTAATTTCAACAGCGATCTTATCCAATACTTTCTTAGCTGAGGAAGGTTCTAAAGACGAATCAATTGATTCCATCATCGCTTCTTCTACGGTAAGACCTCTTAATTGAAATACCGAGGGGCTGATATAGGTAAATTTTCCAAGTGATAAATCCCAAACCCAAATTACATCAGCAACATTTTCGGCAAGCATTCGATAACGTTCTTCACTTACTTCTTTTAAGCTCATACTTTCTGCAACAAGCATTTGAAGTTTTTCTTGATGCAACTTAAGTTCTGAGAACGCAATAGTAGCAACGTATACCACAAAAATAATTGACAACAAAAAGAGAACGGTTTCAAAAGAAGCATCTGGATCAAGATGTTTTGCAAAAAAACCAAGCTGGTTCGCTGTTCCAATGGAAAAAAGTATACAAACAATAAAAGAAACAATAATAGAATACAAGAAGTTGCCTTTTCTAGCAAGTAATACTAAAAGAGGGATAATTAAAAAAACAATGGCAGAATATTGATAAAAAGAAAAAAACAAAAATGCCGTTATAGCTAAAGTAATAAAAAATGGAAACTGATCATTTATACTATTGTTATAATGCTGTAATTTTTTAGCCCAATATATTGGAGCAATTAATAAAATCCCAATTGTATTTCCTACTGTTAAATAAACTGAAAGTTTAAAAAAGATAGCCAAACTTATTGCTTCAGGACGTGAAATTGTTTTAATTAAAATTAAAAGGCCACTAGTTAAAATGGAAGGAAGTATACAAACAAAAAGAAAAAAAGGAAACAATTGATAATTTCTAGAAAATAATGGATGCTTTTGTATTTTCTCTAATTTAAGGGCAATTCTCCAGGCAATAAATGCCTGCAATGCATCAATCGCTGCATTTAAAAAACATAAAAACAATCTATAAAATTCTAGATTCGGATAATGATGTTGAAAATAGGAAAACGAATTCAATATAAAACTTCCAACCAATATCCAGATAATGGCAGAATAACCAAATAAAAAAAACATAATCACTCCTAGCCCAGAAGGAATCCATAATAAAGAATAATTATCTGGAGGCACACTTAATTGAAAAATACAAAAGAAGCCGGATAGTGTATAAATAATTGTAAATAATAAAGCGTATTTCCAATATAGCTTTCTACTCAGTTGGCCAGGGGGGATAGCGTTTTCTGTTATCAATTTTTAAAAATTAGGATCTGATAATTGTGCATCAAATTTATTCACTCATCATTTCTTTAATAACTGTAATAATTTCCTCGGCATTGGGTTTACTAAAATAATCACCATCACTTCCGTAACCAGGGCGATTGGGTTTGCTTGTGATAGTTCTAGGGTTTACATCTAACCAATTATAGCCACCCTGTTTTTCCATCACTTGATTATACATATAAGAGGAAGCACCACCAGGAACGTCTTCATCAATAAATACAATTCGATTTGTTTTCTTTAGTGATTCAACAATGAAGTGATTGATATCGAAGGGCAATAATGTTTGTATGTCTATGATTTCACAACTGATATCTTCACGTTCTAAACGATCTGCAGCATCCTGAATAATTCGAAGAACAGAACCGTAAGAAACAATGGTGATATCTTGTCCTTCTCTAATAATTTCAGGTATTCCTAATGGAGTGGTATATTCCAATAAGTTAGCAGGCATTTTTTCTTTTAATCGGTAACCATTCAAACATTCAATTACTATTGCAGGGTCATTACCTTGTAGTAATGTATTGTACATACCTACAGATTGTGCCATATTTCTTGGAACGCAAACATACAATCCACGTAATGCATTAATCACCATTCCTAAAGGAGATCCACTATGCCAGATACCTTCTAATCGATGACCCCTTGTTCTTATAATTAAGGGAACACTTTGCATTCCTTTGGTTCTGAAGTGCGTAGTTGCCACATCATCACTCAATGGTTGCAAACCATATAATAAATAGTCGAGGTATTGTATTTCTGCAATCGGACGAAGGCCACGCAATGATAATCCAATTGCTTGTCCAACTATCGTTAACTCTCTGATTCCTGTATCTAAAATCCTATCTCCACCATGTTTATCCTGTAAGCCTGCAAACCCTTGATTAACATCTCCGATATGACCAACATCTTCTCCAAAAGCAAACACCTTAGGATTAGTGGTGAATAAAGCATCAAAATATTTGTTCAATATTTCATAACCGTTTACCAATGGTGCATCAAAAGAAACCAGTGGTTTTACCTGCTCTACTTTTAAAGCGCTTTTTGGTCCTTCATTGTATAAATGACTATTATATTGATAACTATATTCAGAAAGTAAGTAATCGTAATAGGCTTTTATCTCCTGTTTTGTAGGAGAAGAAGGTGCCAGTTCCATAGTAATCGATAGTGCCCGCATGATGTCTCTACGAAGTGGTTCTCTATTTGAAGCTAAATCGCTTGCCATTTTTTGCAATTGATTATAAACTTCCATATCATTCACTACAGTAGTTTGAATTAAAGAAGCTGCCCGGTTTGATAATTCTTTAATTGGCTGGATGTATTTTTCCCAGGCAGAATTTTTTTGATTCCGAACATGTTCTTTAGCATCAGTTTCAATAGTAATTAATTCTTCTTCAGAACCAATATTATTATCCTTGACCCATTGACGCATTTTTTTAATACAATCCCATTCACGTTCCCATTCTAATCTTTCAGCACTTTTATAACGTTCCTGACTTCCACTGGTAGAATGTCCCTGGGGTTGTGTAACTTCTTCCACATGAAATAAAACTGGTACATGGGTTTCGCGTACACGTTGTAAAGCTTCTTCAAACACTTCACACATGCCTGCATAATCCCAGGCTTTAACTTTATAAATTCTTATTCCATTAGTGTCTGCTTTTTTCTCAAATCCTTTTAATGCTTCAGAGATCGAGCCTTTGGTAGTTTGAAAATTGGTAGGTACAGAAATACCATAACCATCATCCCAAACAAATACCGCCAATGGCACTTGCAATACACCAGCAGCATTAATAGTTTCTAAAAAATGACCCTCTGTAGTACTTGCGTCTCCAATGGTACAGAAACTAATTTCATTTCCATTATGGCTTAAAGCATCTAGTTTACGTAACTCATTTGATTGCCTGAAACATTTTGAAGCAAAAGCCAACCCAAGTGCACGTGGCATCTGTCCGGCAGTTGGTGCAATATCTGAAGAAACATTTTTCCGATTCGCAAGATCCATCCAATTACCATTGTCATCAACAAAACGGGTTGCAAAATGGGAACTCATTTGCCGACCAGCGCTAAATGGATCATTTTTTATATCAGCATATAATTGCGAAAAATATTGTTCAACGGTAGATAAGCCAGTTGCAAACATAAAAGTTTGATCGCGGTAGTACCCACTTCTAAAGTCCCCTGGTTGAAAGAATTTGGCCATTGCAACTTGTGCAACTTCCTTCCCATCACCGAAAATTCCGAACTTGGCTTTGCCAGTCAACACCTCCCTTCTTCCCATTAAACTTGTTTCACGGCTTATCACTGCAAAACGATAATCTTCTAATACGGCTTTACGAAAGCCTTCAAAAGACAGCATATCGCTTGTTTGCTCCAAAGAAGTATTTAGTTCCATACATCAAAAATAACACTAGTAAGCGAATAGACTAACAGAAATTAGTATTTTGTAACACATATTTTAGACCCAAGTATTCAACAAATTAAGCCCATTATCGCGTTTTTTTACAGATTCTCTTAAAAATATCTTAATCCCACTTTCGGATATTTTAGATTCATTACTTTTAGGTATAAATAATATTATATGAAGAAAATCTATTTGATGCTTGTAGCTATGTTTTTGGTGGTTGTTGGATTTTGCCAAACAACCGCAACTGCTACAACAGTTAAAGACGTTAATACTCAAATCGCATTTAAAAACGATACTTATAATTTTGGTAAAATAACTTTTGGCAAGCCAGTTGAATACGTGGTTGAAATGAAGAATATTGGAAAAGACAGTTTATCAATTTTAAATGCACAGCCAGGTTGTGGTTGCACAACCCCAAGCTTTGTGCCTAATGAAAAGTTCGGACCTGGTCAGACTGTAAAAATGACCATTCGATTCAATGGTAGTGTAATCGGCGCATTTACTCGTTACACGGATGTATATTTTACTGGAGGATTAACGAAAAAATTCACTTTCAGTGGCGAAGGAGTTCAAGAAATTCCAGCTACAGCTCCTGCTACAGCTACTCAGAAAATCAACACAAAAAATTAAACTACCTGGTTTATGAAAAGAATTTTATTTGTTTTAAGTCTTTTGATCGGCCAGATAGCATTTGCTCAAACTGGTGTAGAGTTTAAGGAAACCAGTCATAAGTTTGGCAAAATAAAAAAAGGGGTGCCGGTTAGTTTTGTATTTGAATACAAAAACGTAACAGCAAAACCTGTAGTAATTGAATTTGCTAATGCTGATTGTGGTTGTACTACTCCAGAATATTTGCAGTCTGCTGTACCGAAAGGCCAGAAAGCAACTATTAAGGTTACTTACAATGCAGCTGTAGAAGGCGTTTTTAAGAAATCAGTCAATGTGAAGTTTACAAATAGTAACCAACCTTATATCTTAACATTAGAAGGCGAAGTGGCAGCAGAGGCTAAGGTTGCCAAAACAAAGTCCTAACCTTCCTATTTTTTTAGAAGATTTTTATAATAAGCGTAACGATTTCGTTACGCTTTTCTTTTGTGTATGCACCTAGTGGAAGTATCTTTGCAATATGTTAACTATCAGTAATAGAGGCCTGGCAATGCCGGCTTCACCAATAAGAAAACTAGTTCCTTTTGCTGAAGCAGCAAAGAAGAGGGGTGTTAAAGTATACCATTTAAATATTGGGCAACCTGATATTGAAACTCCAAAAATGGTATTGGATGCTGTACGTAATAGTAATTTCAAAGTTCTAGAGTACAGTCATAGTGCAGGTAATGAGAGTTATCGAAAAAAATTGGTAGGCTATTATGCTTCAGTTGGAATTGAAGTAAATGAAAATCAAATCATCATTACAACCGGCGGAAGTGAAGCTATTCAATTCGGATTTCTTGCTTGTTTAGATGCAGGTGATGAAGTAATTATACCTGAACCATTTTATGCAAACTATAATGGCTTTGCTGTGGCAGCTGGTGTAACTGTTGTTCCTATTACTTCCAATATTGAAACAGGATTTGCACTCCCACCTATTGCCGATTTCGAAGCAAAGATCACATCAAAAACGAAGGCTATTGTTATTTGTAACCCCAATAATCCAACAGGGTATTTATATAGTAAAGAAGAGATGGAACAATTAAAAGCCATCATTCTTAAATACAATCTTTACTTGTTTTCAGATGAAGCATACCGAGAATTTTGTTATGAAGGCAAGCAAATAAGTGCACTTCACTTAACCGGTGTTGATGAACACGTTGTAATTATGGATACGATTAGCAAAAGGTATAGTGCTTGTGGCGGCAGAATTGGAGCTTTTGTTTGTAAGAATGCTAAGCTGATGGAAGCAGTGATGAAATTTGCCCAGGCAAGATTGAGTCCGCCCAGTTTTGCCCAAATAGCAGGAGAAGCCGCCATTGATTTACCCTCCAATTATTTCGATACTACTAAAGCTGAATATAAATCTCGCAGAGACTTATTGGTTAAACGCTTAAATGCTATGGAAGGGGTTTTCTGTCCCAATCCAGGTGGAGCATTTTATGCAATGGCAAAACTGCCGGTAGATGATGCAGATGTTTTTTGCCAATGGCTATTGGAAAGTTTTGAAGACAATGGAGAAACCATTATGCTTGCTCCAGCATCAGGCTTTTATGGAACAACTGGCTTAGGAAAGCATGAAGTGAGGATTGCATACGTATTAAATTTAAATGATATTAACAAATCAATGGATCTCCTTGATAAAGCCCTAAAACTATATCCTGGAAAAACTAATTGATAATCAATAAATTAGAATTTTTTCGACTATTTTATAATTACAAGATGAATTAATAATTATATTACAATTATTTTAATATTAATTAATTCGACTGATTTATCAGTTTTTTACATAAAAAATAAATAAATGTGTTGAATTATTAAATTTATTACTATGATTTCGAAATAATCTCTTATCTTTGAAATGTCAATGAAACGGGAGATACCCCGAAGACACAAAATTGAATTACCTCTTTTCTTATATGGCAAGCAATCGAAGACGACCCCTGTTTCTACAGGGGTCTTTTTTTGCCCAAGCAAAATCCTTTCCCTGTTAACCAATTTTTTTGTTCAATTATCGTTTAATAAGCAACCTGCTTTACCTTGATATAAATCTTGACAGCCAGGTAGCAAAACTAACTTTTAAAGTATCTTATAAAAGATTGCAAAGCATTTTAAGAAGCCAGGAAATGAACTTGAGGAGAATATATTTTATTATCGCAATAATTAGTTTTTGCAGTTTACAAACAGAAGCTCAAAGTTACCATGCCACAGATGGTTCTGCATATGCTGGTGCTGTAGCAATTTTTAATAATCCTGCCTCTTCTGTAAACTCTGTATACAAATGGGATTTAAATATCTTTTCCCTTCAAACAACCCTCACGTCAAATAATATTGTTCTTTCAAAGAATACCACCATTACAAATGGAGTAACTGGTAATACAAAAGTAAATTTTAAAGAAGGCTCGAATAGCTATTATGGTCATCAAAATCTGGATTTTAATCTTTTCAATTTTACTTACAAAATTGATGAAAAGCACGCTTTTGGTATTGGATTTAGAGGGAGAATGTATAACCACTTAAAAACATCTTCCATTTTTGCAAGCGACACAACCACTTCAGGCTATAGTTTCTTTCGGGCCAATCGTACAACACCTTTCTTAGATGGATTTATGACGCATAATGGATGGATCGAAATGAACTTAAATTATTCCCAGGTATTACAAGAAACAGATAGAACCAGATTAACTGGAGGTATCACTATAAATATTGCCAAAGCTCTTTCCGGCTTTCAGGGAAGGGTAAATAAAATTATTTTTGCAGAATTCCTAGTGCCAGCAAATAATGATACTGGCTATATTATTAATCAGGGGGGCGTTAATTATGCATATACTTCTAACTATGATCTTCAAAATACAGGAGCAAAAAAAACTTTAAATCAAATCTTACAAAATAGTTTAACAAGTATTGGTTTAAACCTTGGTTTGGAATATAGTATCTACGATGCTGCAAACACCGATGGCAATCCTCACACCCCTACAAACTACTCCTGGAAATTTGGATTTAGTTTAATGGATTTGGGAAAAAATAATTTCAATACCAGTATATATTCTGGAAATTTTTATAATCCTGCTGCGAACCTTACTGATGGTGTTTTAGATGCTAAAACTTCAAATATCACTTCCATCTCCGATGTAAAAGATTCATTAAACACCATGTTCACTTCTTTTGATTCTCTTCCGGGTAAATTTAGCATCAGTAAACCAACCAGAATTATTTTGAACGTCGATAGAAACTTAGGAAATCATTTTGCCATTAATGGTCAACTGAATATTAATTTTTATTCCACTGGTTCTTATAAAAAAATATTGACCAGAGAATTGAATCTTTTAACTGTTACCCCTCGATGGGAAACCATTTTCTGGGGTTTATATTTACCCATTCAATATACTACACAAGGAAAACTTTGGGTTGGCGCAGCCGCAAAATTTGGACTTTTAACTATTGGTGTTCATAATCTTGCATTAAAAAAAGCAGTCAATACTTTAAACGGAGGAGGCTATATCATGTTAAGTGTTCATCCATTTAATAAAAAGAAGATTATGAGCAGGTTCGATTGCCCTGAATAATATAAGGCAACTTCATTTCAAAATAGTAATCTAACCACTATAAACCCACCGCCATAAACAATTGCTGATAATCTGGATGATTAGGGTACATTATATTGACTTAGATATATAAGATAAGAGAATAAAATTACTGTTTAAAAGTACTACTGTTGAAATCTTTTAAACCTAATTACATATTATTTTTATTTTAAATAAAATAATTAAAACCAAGCTATATTTTTAAACCCCTTTGAAAGACCTGTTATTAATTTTAATAATTTAATCAAGTTTTTGTAATATTTAATCACATATATATAATTATAAATCAATGTTTTAACATTGCAAAAGTGGCTGAAAAAAAAATATTTTTATTTTTATTTTCAGGCAACGTTTTTGGATAAACTGATATCTAATAAAATAGACCGAAACCCTAATGGGATACCTATATCCCTACCAAAACAAAGTATACCCCATTGAATCGCCTGCATTTATCCAACGAAACTATTATCACGATTGTATCGTATAGTTTATTGGTAATACTCATAAACTTAAAAATTGTTCTTATAAAGCATAAAATATATTAAATATTATATTAATACATATGTACAATAAACTGTTAAACGAAAAAAAGGGTGAAAACCTCGCCATAATTGGCACGATATTTTCTAACCAATTGTAGCCGATGACAAAACTCTACCCAACTTATACACTTTAAACTACGACTATGAACAAGCTTTTGTCCCGAGCTATTCCAATTGTTTTGGTTACTGCGATAGTAGCCATTGCCTGTGTGCACGAAATACCACTGCCACTAACAGGTGGTGTAACTGGTCCAACAGGATCTACTGGTACTACAGGTACCACAGGAGGAACAGGCACTACCAGTTGTGATACCACTACTTTTAATTTCAGTACTGTTGTAAACCCCTTGATTCAGGCAAAATGTGCCGCATGTCATGGTGCTGCAACTGCTGCATCATCTGGAGCATCTATTGATCTATCCACTTATGCAAAACTGTTGCCTTATGTAACAAATGGTAGATTATGGGGTTCCATTAATCATAGTGCAGGATTTTCAGCCATGCCAAAAGGTGGTGCCCAATTAAGTACTTGCGAATTAACTCAGGTATCAAAATGGATTGCAGGCGGAGCTAAAAACGATACGGCTACTGTTGTTGTAGCACCTCCCCCTACCTGCGATACCACAAAATTCTTGTTCAGCACAACTATTGCACCACTTTTGAAAACAAATTGTATTACTTGTCATAGTGCAGGCAATGCACAAAATGGTGGAATTGATCTTACTCTTTTTGCAGTAGTTCAGGCATATGCAAATAATGGCAAACTTCTTGGATCAATCAAACATACAGCAGGTTATTCAGCAATGCCAAAGGGAATGGCTCAATTAACAGCTTGTGAAATTACACAATTCACAAAATGGATTGGAGCTGGTGCTAAAAACGATACTGCATCAGTAGTTGTTACACCACCACCTCCAACAACGCCTCCACCAACACCAACATCAAATTGCAGTCCGGATACTGTTTATTTTCAGAATACAATTGCACCACTTATCGCACAAACCTGTTCTATGGCTGGTTGCCACGATGCAATCACAAAAGCCAGTGGTGTAACACTTGTTACTTACGCAAATATCACCAGATATGTTACAGCAGGTAACGCTGCAGGTAGCACATTGTATACTATTACAAAAAGTGGTAGCATGCCAAGATCACCAATTGCAAAATATACTACCGCTCAACTTACTCAAGTGCAAACATGGATCAATCAAGGTGCAAAAAATAATTTCTGTACCAGTTGTGATACTACTTCAACCTATTCAAAAGGTATTGCTCCATTGATCACTACCTATTGTATTGGTTGCCATAGTGCAACATCAGCAGCAGCAAGCGGAGGTAGTATAGATCTTTCAACTTATACTGCGGTAAAAGTATACGCCACTAACGGTAGATTATATGGTTCAGTAAATCATGATTTGGGTTATTCTGCAATGCCTAAAAACCAAGCACAATTATCGGCTTGTCAAATAGCTCAATTTAAAAAATGGATCGATGCAGGATCTCCAAATAACTAATCTATGAAGAAGAATATCCTTTATTTGATACTCATTTTAGGTACCGTAATATTTATCAATGCTTGTTATTACGATAAAGCAGAATTGCTCTATCCAACAGTTCCGGGAGGAGTAACTTGCGATACAACGGGCGTGATTTCTTATAGTTTGAAAGTAGTACCCATACTTCAGTCTCAATGCTATGGTTGTCATTCTGTAACAGGTGGATCAGGTGGTATCAATATGGCCAATTATACAAATGACAAAGCAATTGGATTGAATGGGAAACTATATGGTTCTATCAGTCATGCCACAGGATATTTTGCAATGCCACAAGGAGGCAATATGATGTCTAGTTGTGATCTGGCTGTTATAAAAAAATGGATTACAAGCGGCTGTTTAAATAATTAAAGAAATTAACATGAAAAACAAAAAAATAATATATCGGCTCATTGTAATTGTAATATTCTTAATTATAGGAGTTGGATTGTACGCCTATAAAGAATATAATCGAAAAAATGTTGACTTAGCTGCAACCAAAGCGGCATTTACGTTAACTGACATGCAATTAATCGATGAGTTTACACAGGATCAAAATACCAGTAACAAAAAATACCTCGGCAAAATATTGGAACTTTCCGGAAACATCAAGAAGATAGATACGGATGCCAATGGTTATCACACTGTTATACTAGGTAATGCCGTAAATATGAATTCTGTTAGGTGCAGTGTGGACAGTGCATTTAATAAAGAAGCACACAACCTTACTGTAGGTTCTACCGTAGTAATCAAAGGAATATGTACTGGTTATAATGCAGATGATCTAGGACTTGGATCTGACGTGATCTTAAATCGTAGCATCGCTATTAATAAATAAATCAACCATTTAATTAAACATTAATTTATATCAAAATGAAATTATCAATTTTATTAGTTGCCGCCCTATCAATTGTTTCAGTGAGTAATGCTCAGAAGTTCTTTACTAAGACAGGCAAAATCAGCTTCGATGCAACTGCACCTAAATCTCCTGAGAATATTGATGGCGTTAATAAAAATAGCATCTGCGTTATAGACACTAAAACTGGCGATATTCAATTTTCTGTTTTAATGAAAGGATTTGAATTTGAAAGAGCTTTAATGATGGAACACTTCAACGAAAACTATGTGGAAAGCGATAAATTCAATAAAACAACTTTTAAAGGAACTATCACCAATAACGAATCTATCAATTATTCAAAAGATGGTGTATACCCCGCTAAAGTGAAAGGTAAATTAGATATGCATGGTCAATCTAAAGACTTGGAAACCGAAGGAAAAATTATCGTTAAAGCTGGCAAAGTAGAAGTATCAGCAAATTTCATTGCTCAGTTCGATGATTTCAAAATTGTAATTCCTCAATTGGTTGCTGATAAAGTTGCCAAATTTGCAAAGATTGTTGTTGATTGTACGCTTGACCCTTTAGCTAAGTAATAAAAGTTTCATACTAATAAAGAAAAATGAAATATTCGAATTTATATTTTCTAGGCATACTCTTGATGCTCCTTGTTTCTACAGGAGTTAAGGCTCAGGACAAAGATTTATTAGACTTGGTAGATACCGATAAACCAAAGAAAGAAGTTGTGAAAAACGCGTTTAAATCAATCCGCG
The DNA here is from genome assembly GCA_037139075.1 of Bacteroidota bacterium. Taxonomy (GTDB): domain Bacteria; phylum Bacteroidota; class Bacteroidia; order Chitinophagales; family Chitinophagaceae; genus Sediminibacterium. The sequence continues at coordinate 22,087 of JBAXHC010000005.1, read as the reverse complement.
TCATTAATGGCCATTCCATGGAATTTCTTTCACCAGGCACGATGGACTTTAGAATCTTACACCGCTTTGGACAAATGAATATTCCAAATACTTTTGGTGGATTTGATCAGGCTAGTATGAGAATTGGACTTGATTTTGGTGTAACCCGTTACCTCCAATTTGGTTTTGGAAGAAGTACTTTTAAAAAGGAGTATGACGGCTATATAAAATTAGCACCAGTTCGCCAGTCAACAGGCCATCACGCTTTCCCAGCAACCATTGCTTTAGTAGGAGGTATTACTTTGAATTCGCTTCCATATGCTGATCTTACTATTCATAATTACTTTTCTTCCAGACTAGCATATTATGGACAGATGATCATCGGAAGAAAATTCAGTGAAGGAATCACCCTGCAGGTTACTCCAACAATCGTACATAATAATATTGTACCATTAGCAAGTCAACCAAACGATATCTATGCTGTAGGATTTGGCGGCAGATTAAAAATGAGCAAGCGTACTGCATTTACATGGGATTATTTCTATGTTATAAATGGCCTTCAAAAAGATGCCAATAATGTTCCTCTGAACTATAATCCACTTTCTATTGGTGTTGATATTGAAACTGGTGGTCACGTGTTTCAGTTGCACGTGTCAAATTCAGCAGGTATGAATGAAAGAGCATTCATCACAGAAACAACAGGTAACTGGGAAAAATTTGATGTAAGATTTGGATTTAATCTTTCCAGAATTTTCCAGATCAGTCACAAGAAATAATATAAGTATATAAGTAATAATAAAAAATGTCCCAATAGAGGGACATTTTTTATTATATAGATCTTAGGATTCCTAATTCAACCCCGCGTAATTCTGCTAAGCCTCTAAGTCTACCTATAGCCGAGTATCCAGGATTTGTTTTCTTTTCTAAATCAGATAACATTTGATGACCATGATCTGGTCTCATAGGTATTGATCTTTTTCTTTCTTTCATCAGGATCACTATTTCTTTAATCACCCCGTACATATCAACATCCCCTTCCAAATGATTGTCTTCATAGAAATCGCCTAATTCATTCATCCTAGTACTTCGTAAATGAATAAAATTTATTCTACTCCCAAATTGCTGAACCATTTCAGGAAGATCATTATCACTCCTAACACCAAAAGAACCGGTACAAAAACACAACCCATTATTAAGGGATGGAACTGCGCTGAAAATTTTATTTAAATCATCTGCAGTTCGAATTATTCTAGGCAACCCAAATATAGAAAAAGGTGGATCATCAGGATGTATTACCATTTGTACAGAACAGCTTTCAGCAACTGGAATTATTTTATGTAGAAAATAAATCAAATGGGTTCTTAATCTTTCTTCATCTATATCTCGATAGTTGTCTAAAGATTTCTGGAATTGTTGAATAGTAAAACTTTCTTCACTTCCCGGCAAACCTGCAATAATGTTTTTTTGTAACAGCATTTTTTCAGCTTCCGTCATCGAATCAAAACGATCTTTCGCTCGGATCTGTTCTTCATTTGTATATCCTACTGCTGCTCCTGGACGTTTCAAAATAAATAAATCAAATGCGATATAAGCTGCTCTCTCGAATCTTAAAGCTTTACTTCCATCGTAAAAACTAAATGCAAGATCTGTTCTTGTCCAATCAAGTACTGGCATAAAATTATAAGTCACAATCTGAATACCACAAGCAGACAAATTCAATAAAGTTTGCTGATAATTCTCAATGAGCTTTTCAAATCCAACACTTTGTATTTTGATAGATTCATGCACTGGAACACTTTCTACTACCGACCATTTTAAACCCTTTGCTTCAATCTCCTTTTTCCTTTTTTGAATCTCCTCAATCGACCAGATTACGCCATTGGGAATATGATGCAATGCAGTTACTACGCCGGTACAGCCAGCCTGTTTAATGTCGTCTAAACTAACAGGATCATCAGGACCAAACCAACGCATGGTTTCTTCCATTTTATGACCCGTATTTTTATAAGAAGGAAATTCTTTAATCATACTTCAATTTAAACAATTTTGTTCATCGGTCTTTTACGCACCTAAATCCAACGGTAGCGTTACGCTCAAAACCCTGACTAACTCTTAATAAAAACTGCTTATAATGTAATTCTCTTGGACCACCCTGCACATACCACCAACTGCTGGATGGTTTGAAATATGATCCGCCTTTCATCATAATGTATTGATAATTGCCACATTGATACAGATCATTTGTCAACTGCCATACAGAACCTGTTAAGTCCTGCAATCCATAAGCATTCGCACCCTTTGGGTATTTGCCTACCGGATACAGTAATCCATTGCCTGTATTACATAATGTGGAATCTATTCCATCAATGGAACTAACAGTAAGTGTTTGAGTAATTACTTCTTCTTTTCTTTTTACAGGCTTTAATTGTTTCCAGGGCCATTCATTTCCATTGGTTGTCTGTGCCGCATACTGCCACTCAATTTCAGTAGGCAATCTCTTTCCGGCCCATTTTGAATATGCTTTTGCATCTTCATAACTCACATGAATGACCGGATAATTTTCTAATCCAGCAGGAACTTTATTTTTAATCCAATGTTTTAAATAATTAACGGTATCTGTGGGATGATATCCTGTTGATTTTATAAATTGATAGAACTGTTCATTTGTTACAGGAAATTGATCCATATAAAAAGATGAAAAGGAAAAGACACTGTCTTCATCCTGTTTCGGATAAGGTATAAAATCATCACCATGGGTTGACTTATATCTGAATGTTCCCGCTGGTATTATTTTCATTCCATTTGGAGAAATAGTAGCTAAACTCGTTTTTTCTGATTTTGAAATTCTTCTTGCTTCAGATGAATTTAAAGAAACGATTGTTTCATCTAATAATTCCCCATGATCCATCAATTGAATCACAAAATCACCTTCATAATTTCCGAAATTTTTAATCAGAGATAATTGATTGGTAACAACTTTTAGTGTCAACGGTTTCTTATCATAAGAAGGTGCCCCTGGCCAAACTCTTATTTCAGTTCCTTTTTTTGGCACAACAATATCTAGTAGATCACCCTTTCTATTCGCTTGAATCAATCTTGGTAATTCTGCTACACAATCAACTTCGCCTTCATTATTAGTACCTAAGTATTTTTTGTGAAATGCATTTGTTTCAGATTCGATCCACCAATCTTCTTTTACTTTTTTCGGGATGATTAATCGATGATGCCATAGATCAACAAAATGGAAACCTTCTTTAGGTAATACTTTAAATAAAAGATCATTATATCCTTCTGGAATCACACTGTAAATAGTATAAACATTTTTTTCTGGATTAATCCATGCATTCACCCAAATATTATCTGCAGCAGTTTCAATTAAAGGGCGAAATTCTGAGGCTGTAAAGGTGTTGGTATTTTCCCTTAAAATTCTACTGGTTCTTCCTAAATATTTGTATTCCTCATCCACCCAGCTTGGTCTGCCGGGTTCCATAATATTCAATTCTGTTCCATAACCATTAAAAAATGCGGTGGCGAATTCTCTTTGAATAGGTTCTTTAAAAATTTCTGCCACCCTGAAAATGGCAAAGGCTGGCTTTATTAATTTATTCAAATTCAACATCGGTGGATAATACAAAGCATTATGAACTCTTCCTGAAACAATACCAGTCATATCTTTAGGCACAGCCATTCCTTCGCTATACATGATCACTCCCAACTTTACTTTATCAGCGGCGCGTTGTAATTCTTTACTTGATTCTCCCTTAGTATCTAACACTACCCCATCTGCAGAAGTCCCTGCAATTAAACTAGTAATACCCTCAAAATGGTTTTCTCCTCTGGTGCTTTCATCCCATGGATTATAACAAACAAATAATTTAGTGCCTTTACTCCTGAATTGATTTGCCATGGATTTTATTTTCGACAATCCTCCCGGCAAATCTCTAAATAAATCAAACTGATTTCGTTGATCCAAACCCAGTGTTGGCCAGGTTGGCCAGATAGCTATAAAGTCATCCCCTCCATACAAGCGTTTCCCTTTATCGATATAATCATCTAAATGAAATTTTTCATCCAGATAATTATAATATTCCGAACTCCAGTTCATTAAAATAGTACTTACATAGGCATGTCTCACCCATTGTAAATCTTTTCTTTCAAACATACTATTGTCAAAACTTCCGATATCATACAGCATTCTTTTTTGAAACACTTCTTGCAATGCACTATGCCAATCTCCTTTTACTAATTCAAAAAATAAATTATACTCTACCGATCCACCGGGATATAATTTGGTTTCGAATCTGGATCTGACTCCGTTTTTAATAGAAGCTCTATTTCGTCTTGCCAACCCTGTTACCTGATGTTCTGAAAATTGATCTCCCAGTGTACAAAAACCCATTTCCCAACTATTATCGGGTACAATTACATTTACCGGAAGCTTATTGGGAATAAATAAATGGGTACGAGATAAGTCATGTTTTCCTGACCCTGTTATATATACCCGATCTGCAGCAGTTCCGAAGGGCACCACATTTTCTAACAACAAAGTATCAGTACTTTTATTTTCAAAACGAATCACTGCTGATATGCCATATTCTGTTTTGCGATATACATCTACATAAATCTGTAACCTTTTAATAAATAGACTAGGTTCTTTTGAATCATATTGTTTGCCATCCAGTAAGAAACTGATAAGAGATAAAGGTTGTTTATTCGTAGACAATTGATGGCCATTACTTTCAAATGAAAGAAGGGAAAGGGAATCAGTAGAAAAATGGAGTTCCGCAAGGGCACTTTGTGAACATACCTTATTTAGAAAAAATAGTGTAAATAAAATAACAGTATAGGATTTCTTCCAATTAGTTAAATTCATAAATCATATTTATTACTAACAACAGAAACCAAAATCTATTAAACACAGTTTAGATTAAAGATAACAATATATCACTTTTTACAAATTTAATAATGATTTTTTGCCAGTCATAAAAAAGCAGTGCATCTTTCGAATACACTGCCTACCTTTTCCTTTGAATAAAATTACTTTTTAAATCTATTTCAATCCTAGACGTTGATTTTCAGAGAAATGATTTCGAACATATGCCTGGATTTGATTCTCCGTCATTTTATCAGAAGTCTTGATTTCAATTCTGATATGACTATTCATCTGATTTTCTTTAAGCAATTCTTTTAATTCATTTTTTGCATCCGTTGGCCCAAAAATTAAAACATCATCAAATTTTTCTACCTCTTTCTGTATTTTTTTAAAATATTTTAAATGTTCTCCCTCCTCCTTATTATGCATGTGTTTTTCACTTCTATCAATACTCTCCGCCTTTACTTCATGAGTAAAAGCAGATTCAATAGTTTGAGTTTGCATATTGCCTGGCAAGAGTTCCATTAAATGTGCTTTAGAATAGTCCATCCAGATTCCTAAACATTTATCAGTTTTCATAACATACTTTTTTAAATTAATTCAAGATTTGTTTCCCGCTTCTTCTTCATCTGTTTATAATAAGATGGAGAAAGACCTGTAACTTTTTTAAATTGATTTGACAAATGTGCAACGCTGCTATAATTCATCAAATAAGAAATTTCAGTTAGATTATGTTCTTCATATAATAACAATTCTTTTACTTTTTCAATTTTATGTAAAATGATATAGTGCTGAATAGTTACCCCTTTTACTTCCGAAAATAAATTTGAGAGATACGTATAATCATAATTCAATTTGGTACTGATATAATCAGAATAATTTACGTTTGGCAATTCATTATTATAATGAATCATTTCAACTATAACGTTCTTTATTCTTTCTATTAATACACTTTTTTTATCGTCTAATAACTCTAAACCAGACAAGGCGAGATTTTCTTTTAGTGCTTCATGCTGTTCCTGTGTAATATTTTCCAATATATCCACCACCCCAAGATCCAGATTTACAAAATGAAGACCAAGTTTTGCCAATTCATCTTTAACCATCATCTTACAACGAAGACTGACCATGAATTTGATATATAACTTCATACATCCTTAATTTAAAAAACTGTGCTTTAAGTATTGCAACAGCAAATAATAAAACTAGAATAAGTAAAATGTGGAAGTTTAAAAGATTCTGTATTGAACTTTATTTATAATTGGTTTAAGCTTTCAAGAAGCAATTATAAATGTCACTTAAGTGGGGTATTAATAAATTATACACGAATAATTTATATACGCAAGTTATCGATTAAATCGCAACATGTATTAAAAGTAAAAGAGATATTGAAAATAATAGGCTGCAAAAATTTACAATTATGAATCTCAGTAATAAATACCCTATTAATTTCAACTTATTCGTCTATCTTAATAAAAAATAACGATTTATTGCTATGAACAGTTTGGCTAATTTTCAAATCAGAAGTTTTCAGATATTGGTTTTAATTGCATTTACCCAATGCTTTGTGTCTTGTTCTAAAGATTTAAACCAAGTCAAGTCAACAAGTACCCTTGATAGTTTACCCAAAAACTCTATATCGGTTTTAACTCAGCACAACGATAATACCAGAGCTGGATGGAATAATCACGAAACATTTCTAACCGTCAATAATGTAAATACAAACAAATTCGGGAAACAGTTTGTATTAGGGGTAGATGATCAGGTATATGCTCAACCCTTAGTAATTAGCAATCTTAATATCAATGGTGGGGTTCAAAACATTGTATTTATAGCTACTGTAAGTAATACACTTTATGCTTTTGATGCCGAAAAAGGCAGTTTAATTTGGACAAAGAATTATACGGCCCCTCAATATACCAGAGCGCCAAGAAATACTGATATGACTGGAGCATGTGGTGGAAGTTATTTTGATTTTAGTGGAGCAATGGGAATTGTGGGAACCCCTGTTATTGATTCTGCATCTCAAACAATCTATTTTGTTGCCAGGAGTACTAACGGCACAGGAAAATTCATTCAACATATGCATGCTGTGTCTTTACTTAATGGTTCAGAAAAAACCGGCAGCCCTGTTGAAATTACCGCAACCTATCCTGGCAATGGAGACGGCAGCAACAATAATTATCTGAGTTTTGATGCTCAGAAACAAAATCAACGACAAGCACTTACTTTATTAAATGGTACAGTATTTGTAACTTTTTCCTCACACTGTGATTGGGGTCCTTATCATGGCTGGATCTTAGGATATGACGCAAATTCTCTGCAACAGAAAATTGTTTATAATAATACACCCAATGGTATTGATGGAGGAATCTGGGAAAGTGGAATGGGAATGGCTGCAGATGCACAAGGATATTTATATTGTGTAACAGGTAATGGTACTGTGGGCATCACCAATGACCCTACAAACCTCACCAACCGTGGCGAAAGTGCACTAAAACTTAGTGTATCTGGTTCTACGCTAACAGTTAAATCTTATTTTACTCCATACAATTACCAATATTTAGAAGATAATGATTTGGACTATGGCGGATTAGGTGCTTTTTTAATCCCTGGTTCCAATACCTTTTTTACGGGGTGTAAGGACGGAAATTTTTACGTGTTAAATAAAGACAATATGGGTGGCTATACACCTGGTGCCAATCAGATACAGCAAACCATTAATATCAATAATATAGATGCAAATATGCATTGCCAACCTTCCTATTTTAAAGGAGCTTCAAAAGAATATGTATACGTATGGCCCGAAAACGAACCTTTGCATGCCATGCCATTTAATAGTAACACCGGTCTTTTTGATATGGCAAATCAGATAAAATATAATGTAAATGGGCCAGTAGGACAGAATGGTGGCGTTATTTCAGTTTCATCCAATGGAAATATTGATACAACTGGCGTTGTTTGGATTGCACATGCAGTGCCACCTTATGATGCAGAACATGGTGTTCGACCCGGTATTTTAAGAGCATTCTCAGCAACAGATATCACTAAAGAATTGTGGAACAATCAACAAAATTCATCGATTGATGGTGCAGGTAATTATGCTAAGTTCTCATCCCCAACCATTGCAAATGGCCATGTGTATTTACCTACATTTTCAAATCAAGTAGTGGTATATGGATTAAAAAAATAAATCCATAAACTAAATGATTCATTTTTTGTTACTAAAATAAAAAATGAAAAACTACTTAATTATAGGCGGATCTTCTGGTATTGGCGAAGAAATCACAAAAGAACTTTCTCAAAATGGAAACAATGTATTTGCTTCCTATAAAAACAACGCCAAAAATTCAGATATAAATCTTCAATATTTTTATCTGGATGTGTTGAATTCAGAACAGGATCTTAGTTTTTTACCCGATATCATTGATGGCTTTGTTTATTGCCCTGGTGCTATACTTTTGAAACCCTTTGCTAGAATAAACCCTGAAGATTTTATTCAAGATTATCAACTACAAGTTATTGGTGCTATTAAAATAATTCAGCAGGTGCTACCTCGCTTGAAAAAATCAAGTCTTGCATCCATTGTTTTTTTCTCTACAGTTGCTGTGCAAACAGGTTTTAATTTTCATTCGGTAGTTGCCGCCTCAAAAGGCGCAATTGAAGGTTTAACGAAAGCATTAGCTGCCGAACTGGCCCCTAAGATCAGGGTCAATTGTATCGCACCTTCCATCACTAATACAAATCTGGCTTCAATCTTACTTAATACAGAAGAAAAAATAGAAGCCAATGCACAAAGACATCCATTAAAAAGAATTGGGAATCCCATCGATTTAGCCAATTTGGCTTGTTTCTTATTGAGCGACCAATCCTCCTGGATTACCGGACAAATTATTCATGCAGACGGCGGGATGTCATCCATTAAGTAATGAACTTAAAATTATCATTACTTATAAACTAGCTCGAAGTAGAAAAGCCATCTTTTCGTGAGATGTCATGATCTTCGTAACAAAATCAGCAGATCCATTGTCGCCTAGCTTATTTGCGAAATGACTAACATTTTCCCTGCAATGAATAATGATACTCTCATGGTCAACTAACAAATCTTTTAAATAAGACTTGCTCTGATTATTATCTTCTCCGCTTACTTCAGTTAAATGTGTTAACTGTAAAAAAAGCTTTAAACTTCCTGGTGCAAAATGACCCAGAGAACGAATTCGTTCAGCAACTTCATCTACAAGTTCATCTAATTGTTCATATTGACTTTTAAAAAAAGCATGTTTACTGTAAAAGTCAAGCCCCTCTACATTCCAATGTGCGTGCTTAGTTTTAGTACTTAACACAAACTCGTCCGACAATAGCTTTGATAATTCATTAACGACCTGTTGTATATTCTTCGATGATAATCCAATATTAGTTTTCATAATTCATTATTATCACTCAAAGGTCAAATTTAAAGCAGCGAAAAAATTGTAAAAGAAAGTCTAGCATTTACATAATTCACATATACAATGCAAAAAGGGAAGAATGATCCTCTAAATAAACGGTTCTACAAATTATTTTACCTCAAAATATTGTTGTGAAAACCCGGCAACACCATTATGGGTAATTCCTTGAATTACAACTAGATATTTACCAGCAATATCTGAATTGTAGAAAGATACTTTCTGTTTACCTTCTTTATCGGTACTTAGTTCAGGGTTCCAAAGGAGTACATTACGAAAATCTGGTAACCCATTTAGTGTTTTCTGATCTTCTTTATAGGTAGGTTGATAAAACTCGCGCTTCAATTGCAATCCATCATATGCAAACACTAATGCATTGGGATCAAGGCTAAATCCATCTAAATCTCCTTTGTAGGTATTACAACTAAGTATTCCGTTCAGAACGAATTTGTTTTGATAGAATTGCTGATTAAGCAAATCAATTTTTTTAATTTTCAAAGGATCAAAAGCAATTAATTGGTTCATATCAAAAACCGGAACACCATCTAATAAAATCAGGGGTTCTGTTTCAAAATAATTTTGATAGCTATCATTAAATAATCTCAAATTAAAGCTATTATTATTTTTTCTCAGACGAATTCCTTCTACGTATTCCCTTAACACTTCCTCCATTGTAATGAACCTGGTATAATCATCTAAATAATACTGATGGGTTGATTTGCCAAAAAACGGAATGGTATCCATTACTTCTGGATAAGAAAATTTTTGTTGCTGATCAGCATAATAAATATTTCCAACTTGTGATTGTATACTATGTGCCTTTAATAAATCAGCCAAAGATTCTTGTAGTTCAAATGCATGAAGTTTACGACTAGAATATAAAGTTGAATAATTGTCTACTAAATCGATCCGATAAATACTATCTATTTTACTATTGGTCTGTAATATCAATTGATTATTCCCAAAAAATGCTGGGATATTAAATAGAACCAGTCCATTTTTATCACTAATCCCCTGATTAAATAAAGGCTTTTCAGCAGGCAATGACATGTAAACAGTTATACCTTCTGCAAGTTGTCCGCCCAGTTTCTTTGTAACTTTTGCCCAAATGAGATGCCCATTTAATTCTGAATAATCATCCTGATGTATATTTTGTTTACTAAAAACATCATCCCACTGAAATCTTCTCCAACCTTGCGTGAGTAGCAAATTTTCAGTACACTCAAAAAGATCTGGCGCATCAGTGAAATAATATTCAGGTGATTCAATTTCACCCTTTAAATCAGACTCTAACCATAGATAGCTGAGAATATTGGAATGAGGTGCAGCCTGCAAAGAATCTATCAGGAAAACAGATAAGGAAAGATTTGCACCTACTGGTTGTAGATTGTCCGATGCATGTATTGCCAGATCCACTTTACTCCGCTTTGCTAAAACTTTCGACTCTATTTGCGCTTCTAATTGTAACGCATGAACAGGTTTCTTAAAATATAATCTTTCACACAAAGGTTGACGCTGCTCATCGAATAAAGTTAATTGTGAGATCCCCTCTCCCATTAACGAATCAGGTAATATAAACTGTAGCTTGCCATTTACCAAATCCTGATGCAATAATGCTTTTACTGATTGCCTGGTATGTACTAATAATTCTAATCCACGAATTTCTTTTGATGCCTGAACGGAGATAACAATTTGCTTCCCTTCATTTTCTATTAATTTCATTACAGCTCCTTGCTGATAGATATTCGGCAAATCAACTATTAATTTTTTCCCTTCAACCTCAATATTGGCCTGGTATTTTTTTCCGGGTAAGGCTGTAAATAAAAACTGTCCCATCCCAAATCGAGATGTTCGAAATTGAACAATTTTCTGCTTTATTTCATCTTCAATAAACCCTTTTGCTGCAAATGAATTTCCATATTGATCAGTTACTTTGAATCCTATTTTTGATTCAATTCCAGATACCAGGTTTCCACCTTCCGGAAAAAACTGAACTTTAAAAACAGAAGGCTTAGCCTCAGACCAATCTGGTTTCTTTAAAGGATTTATAATAGAAATCTGTTTCTCAAAATAAAATTCAGCTGAAGAATTCTTCATTAACCCTGTATAACATCGAAATAGATAATTTCCTGATTGCAAAGAGTATGGCAGCAGAAAACTACCATCACCCATACTTTCCTTTATTTCTATCTTAGATTGGAGAATTGGCTTATGTAACATATCTAAAACCTCCACATAAGCAATCTTACTCAAATTCAATGGTTTATTCAACAATGCATCTGTTAGGTATAACTTAAACCAAATAATTTCTCCGGTAACATAATTTTCTTTGTCAGTATGAACGAATGCTTTTTCCTGTAAATGATTGATGGTATAGTTATCAAAAGAAATGGTTGGGTTTTCAATCTGACAAAATACATTTACAGATTGCAAAATCAGAATGATGCAAAGAATAAAATGAAAACGATATGATTTGCTGTTGCCCAATTTTTATTTTTTTATTTCCAGAAATCAGGTTTACTGCTTGTTCCGCCAGCCCTAGTACAATCCAGACACGATATCTTATACATGGCTATACCACCACCAGTAACAAAATACTGTGGCGCGTAAGAAGTATCTTCATAGTTAAATATTAAATAATTATTCGGATTCTGGCTACTGGTAAAACGAACAGTACATTCTTCACCAGGAGGACTAACTACCCAGTTTGTTAGTTCAGAATTATTTATAAAAATTCTTTTCTCGGTATAGGAACCAGCACTTATAAATCCGATCACTATTTTTTCTGGATGATTAACGCAAGTTACATTGCCACTTACCTGCGAAGGTTGAGGGTCAAATATGCTACCCGTTTGTTGTGTGCTTTTTTGCAAAATTTGCCAATATTGATATGCCTCATCAGAAATAGCGTACTGACGAACATTTATACTATATCTAACATCTAAACGGGGATCATTTTGAAATACTTTATGAATTTGCTGGTAGCTTACTACATCTGCACTTAATGCTTTTGTACTTGCCACTGCTATTGTATTTGAGCGTGTTGTAGCCCAGCAATGATATACCTGAGTGGAAGAATCCCTATAAAATATCAATCCATCTTTTACACCTAGTCTGGATTCTATTGGCGCATCGTGTTGTGCGGTTTCATCAAACTCCCATTTATAAAATCTGGTATTATTATTTGGGTCATGCGTATGAACAAAAAATTTCAAATCTATGTCTTGCTTCCAGGTTACACTATCTATTTCCGGTGCAATTTTTCCCTTTACGAAAGCTGAAACATATTGATCCGCATTGGTTGTAATAACTTTTAACCGATATTCCTGCACATTATTTAACTGCAGAGGACTCGAAGTATATTCACCATCAGAAGTTTCATTTAAAAGATAACTAGCACCATTATTTGATTCGATCATCACTGTTGCCTGCGTTTCGGGAGTTGAAATTGCAGTGTCTTTTAAAGTTTGTGTTCTGCTCAAATGAATGATAGAAACTTTATTGATACCTATTTCAATATTACCTTCTAAAACCAGATAGGAATAATTGATATTGATAGCAGGAACATCATAGGGTTTCTTGCAGGCAAATTGCGTGATCAGAAAGATGAACAATATATTTCTTACTAATTTCATCCTACTAAAATTTAAAATTATATGTGATGAAAGGAATAGCAGTTGCAAAAATAGAAAGCTGGTATCCTTTTACTAATCCGTTTTCCTGAATAAAATAAACAGAATAAGGATTTTGTCTGGCAAACACATTATAAATACCCATCGACCAAGAACTATGGGCTAGCTTCTTAATTTTATGGTTCCCCTCCAGGTTAACCGACACATCTGCTCTTATATAATCTGGTATTCTAAATTGGTTTCTGTCTGAATATAAAACGCGCTGAGCACCTGCCTGATAAAATACGGCAATGGGCAAAGTGATTGGGCGACCAGTGCTATAAACACCATTCAGAGAAAGACTTAATCTATGTGAAAATTGATAATTACCAATTAAATTAATATTATGAGGCTTATCGTAACTAGCTGGATATTTTTCACCATGATTGATACTTTCCTGAGCAATAGGATCATTCATTTTTAAAAACGTTCTCGAATATGTATAGCTTAACCAACCGTTTAAATTTCCTACTGTTTTCTTAATCATGAATTCAGCACCATACGCCTCACCATTGGTATTGATTAATTCGGTCTCTATATGCTTGTTCATAATAAGTGTTGCACCACTTTTATAATCCAAATAGTGTTGCATCCATTTATAATAAACCTCAAATGAAAGTTCAATTTTATTTCCCATTAGGTTTTTGTAATAGCCCATTGAGGCTTGATACCCTTGTTGGGGTGCGATATTAGGGTCACTGAGCTTCCAGATATCTGTAGGTGAAATGGCTGTAGTGTTAGACAATGTGTGTATGTATTGTCTTAAAGAATTAAAACTAAATTTCAGGCTAGCATCTTCCTTTAAACTATAACGCATAGAAAATCTGAACTCCGGACCGTGATAAGTTTTAATGTTTTTACCTGCACCATAATGAACACTGTCAATAATGGTATTTTCTTGCTTAGGAAGCCCTGGTGCATATTGATATTGTAAATGTGCTCCCAGATAATTAAAAACAGAATAACGTAGACCAAGACTTAGTGTTAAGTCATTATTTACTTTAATATTATCACCAAAGTAGAATGCAGATTCTAAAGCTTGTTCTTTTTGAACCTTATCGTATTTCACCAACGAAACTTGAGAATTCGGCTCAAAAGTACCCGGATCTAATTTATAGTGCACAGCATTCAAACCAAAATTTATGGAATGCTTATTGGAGGGGTTATAATTAAAATCATATTTAAAATGAGATTGACTAATATTAAAACTTAGTTTAAACGCATTTAGCGGCACTTGAGTACTACTAATATTGTAACCATAATTATCAGTTCCTGCAGACAAAACAGAAAAGAAACGATTATTAACAATATGCTTCCATTTAATAATTAAGTTTTTATTGCCATATTGAAAAGTTGTGTCCTTGTTTAATCTAAAGTCATCATGACTTAAATATCCAGTGACATACAAGCTATTCTTTGCGTTAAACTGATGAGTGATTTGTAAATTCATATCATAAAAAGAAGCTTTGCTATTTTTATATGATTCATCAGGTATTTGGTTAAGGATCCAGTTGGAATAGGTAGTTCTACCACTAACTATAAAGCTTGTTTTATCATTATTGATAGGACCCTCTAATGTTAACCTACTAGTTAATAAACCAATTCCACCTGACCCACTAAGTTTTTTACTATTTCCATCGCGAGTACTTACTTCTAATACGCTCGATAGTCTGCCCCCATACTTTTCGGGGATTGCACTTTTATATAATTCAACACTCTTTACCACATCTGCATTAAACGCTGAAAAAAATCCAAATAAATGCGATGGATTATAAATGGTAGCATCATTTAGTAAAATTAAATTCTGATCAGCAGCCCCGCCTCGTACATTGAACCCCGTACTTGCTTCACCAACAGAAGTTACTCCCGGCAAAGTAAGCACTACTCTTAACACATCAGACTCCCCTAAAACGGATGGTACTTGTTTGATGGATTTAATGGATACTTTATCTAATCCCATTTGTGTGCCTCTCAAATTCGATTTCCTTTCAGTGCTAACGGTAACTGCTTTTAAACTTGCGATGTATTCATTCATCTCAATGCTTAATTTACCTTCACTGTATAACTGCAATTCACGTTTAGTATCTTTCATACCCATGCTACTAACATGTAGTGTATGTCTACCTCTTGGCAACCGAAGTGTATAATATCCAAACTGATCCGTGATAATCTTAACATTACTATTATCAACATAAACAGTTGCACCGCTAATAGCTTCCCCATTTTTATAATCCCTAACATAACCCGCCAATACCGTTTCTGATTTATCATTCATGCTGGCCTTGTTCCCTACTTCAAATAATTTCTGCTCGATGGAAACATTTAATTGTCCTTTTTCTGATTTACTTAAAACAGGAAGTGAAATATTACGATCGGCATAGGAACTATCCATTTGCTTATCAAAATAATGAGCTGC
Source organism: Bacteroidota bacterium (assembly GCA_037139075.1). GTDB lineage: Bacteria > Bacteroidota > Bacteroidia > Chitinophagales > Chitinophagaceae > Sediminibacterium. The sequence goes on along the minus strand of JBAXHC010000005.1, from coordinate 6,703 downwards.
AAGTTCTGTTTGAAGCTGAAACTTTTTTGAAATAAACACATTCCCAAATCCATCCATTGCAAATTGCAAACCAATTGCCTTAATGGTCATTTGCAAAACTTCACTGAGTGAGTACGTTCCTTCCTTTAATGAAATATTTAATGAATCAATCTCCTTAATTTCAAAATAAATTTTACACTCAAACTTCAACGCTATATCATCAATAAATTGTTTTGCTGAAACTTCGTGATATCCTTTTAGGGTTAGTTTTTCTTTGGTTTGAGCGTAGGAATTCAATGATAGTAGCACTACCAAGAAACATGTTATATAATATTTGATGACTCGTTTACTCATGAGAAATGGTATCGAAATATGCAGCCAATGAAACTAGTGCCTTTGCAGGATCTTTAGAATAATTCAGTTTTTCCTTTCGCATATACTTCTTTAATTGTCCTTTTTGATCTTTGTGCAAACTAAAATAATCGGAAATTTTTTCTACTTCATGGTACTCGTTATTTGCAAAAACAAAGTATTTATCATACTCAATAAAACTTGAAGTATTATCCTCAGCTTTCAAAGAAGCCTCTACTCTTTTGAAATATTTTGCAAGTACTGATGAATTCCCATTGTATAATAATTCATAAAATCCCTGACCGGGATTATACATATGAACACTATCATTTTTGATTTTAATAAAGAAGTGATTGTCGATCTTAAATTCCGAAACATAATTATTTATAATTGTCATTTCAAATTCCTTTGAAGCATTTAAAATAACCAGTTGATTTTTCATTATATCGTATTTCAATGGAATATTACGATAGAGGAAATTCTGATAATTGATATCTGCACTTTTAAATTGATCAGAAATAAAATAGGGATGCCCCAAAACTTTGTTCCAATATTTTATGTAAGCGCTGCCATTATACAAAGGTGCACTGGTATTGACAAAATCTTGAAATTTAGTATTTTGATGATCAACCGACTTAATTAAAAGTTCATGATCCAAAACTGTTGCTTGAGCATTTAATTCACAGGAAAGAATAATTAAAAATAAAGCAACAAGCAATCGCATAATGTGTATTTAGTTGCAAGTAAGTAATTTAATAAGAATTAATGCATGTAAAAAGGATATTATACAAACGGCAAAATCGCGCTTCTTAAATAAATATATATAATCAATATTTATATTTCCTAGAAAGGCAAGTTCTTTACTCAATACTATAATTCATTCCCAGGCCATCAATTAATGACTGAATTTATTCTAATATTCTTATATTCAGATTATGAATATGTTCAAAATCATCATCAACGAAATATGGGGATTTTTTAGTTTAGAAGGTTTGCTAACCATTATCAGAAATGGAAATTATGCGGCACTCTTAACGTATAATGGTTTTACAACTGTGATAGCTCCCATTTTACCAATCATATTAGTGCTGGAATTGATCAGAGGATTATTGTACAAAAAGTTTACGATAGTCAATTACAAAATACCTTTTTTCAGTTACCTCCTAAATTCAGTGCTGGGCAGATATCTATCGCTTGGTATGACGATGATCTGTATTGGACTTTTTGAGCAATATGCATTAATTCATATTTCTTTTAAATGGTACTGGTTGATCTACGGTTATATCATTTGGGAATTTGCGCATTTTATCTATCACTATTTAGCACATAAAGTGAGACTGTTCTGGTGTTTACATTCTACCCACCATGCACCGGAATCAATGAATCTATCTATTTCCTATGCTCATTTTTTTCTGGAAGCACCCTATGCAGATGTGATTCGAACTTCAATCTGTATTTTGGCGGGAGTACCGCCTCCCATGCTATTTGTAATTATGTTTATCGATGGAACATGGGGTTCCTTTATTCATATAGGAGATACCATTTTGCCGAATGCCCGTTTAGGTTTTATGGGAAAATTTGTTTTAACGCCCTCTCACCATCGAGTGCATCATGCAAAAAATATTGAGTACATGGATACTAATTTTTGTAACCTCTTAAATGTTTGGGACAAAATATTTAAAACTTATTATCCTGAAAAAACCGAAGTGCCTGTTCAATATGGCATAACCAGAGAGCTACAAAAGAATAGTTTTTTGGATGCCTATTTTGGTGAAATCATTTATTTAGCTAAAGACATATATCAAGCACCCGGCATAAAGAATAAAATATGCTACTTATTTATGCCACCAGGATGGAGCCATCTTGGTGATCATAAAACTGCAACAGCAATGAAGAAAAAATTAGGTATTAAATAAAGCTATAACAGTTAACCTTCTTTTTTATAATATTTATCTCGTAGCCAGAAAGCTACATTAACCAATATAATAAGTGCTGGCACTTCTACCAACGGTCCAATTACACCTGCAAAAGCCTGTCCACTATTGATGCCAAACACCCCAATAGAAACAGCAATAGCTAACTCAAAATTATTACCAGCTGCCGTAAATGCGATGGAAGTGTTCGTAGAATAATCAGCTCCCATTTTTTTGCCAATTAAAAAACTAACGAAGAACATGATGGCGAAATAAATAACTAAAGGAATAGCAATTCTAATGACGTCAAAAGGTATTTGAACGATTAATTGACCCTTCAAACTAAACATCACCACAATCGTGAATAATAGTGCAATTAAAGTGATTGGAGATACTACTGGAATAAACTTTGTTTGAAACCAATCCTCTCCTTTTACTTTGATTAAGATATATCTGGAAAGAAAACCAGCCGCAAACGGTACTCCCAAATAAATGGCTACGCTTTCCGCAATTTGTGAAATAGTAATATTCACTTCCGTTCCTCTGATTCCAAAAAGTGGAGGTAACACAGTTACAAAAACATAGGCATATACACTATATAATAAAACTTGAAAAATACTATTTAAAGCCACTAATCCAGCAGCATATTCTCTGCTTCCTTCGGCCAATTCGTTCCATACAATTACCATAGCGATACATCTTGCCAAACCAATAAGAATAAGGCCGATCATGTATTCCGGGTAATTGTGCAGAAACACAATGGCTAGTACAAACATTAAAATAGGACCAATAATCCAATTCATAAATAATGAAATACCCAACACTTTTGTATTTTTAAAAACTTCTCCGAGTTTATCATAACGCACTTTTGTAAATGGAGGGTACATCATCAAAATCAGGCCAATGGCCAATGGAATATTTGTTGTTCCCTCCGAAAAGGAATTAATAAAACCAGCTGAAGAAGGAATAAAGTAACCTATTGACACACCAAGGGCCATGGCTAAAAAGATCCAGAGCGTTAAATACCGGTCTAAGAAACTTAATTTTTTCCGCTCATTAACAGGGGCACAATTGTTTGCTGACATACGAATTAGTGTTTAGCATTTTTATATTATCGTAATATTACGATAATTAATTAAAACACCCAAACATCTTTAAGTGGAAGCTGAATTTAGAAATATTTAATGGATACTTTATATAGGGTAAAGAGGCTGGTAAATACTACTACCAGTCCAACGAGTAAGTACATTGTTTTAATCGGAATTTTACCAACCAATTTTGCAGCTATTGGCCCTGCAATAACACCTCCGAGAATTAACCCCAACACTTCTAATATTGGAAGGTGTTTTAATAAAATTAAGAAGGTTAGCGCACTCGCAAATACCACAAAAAACTCAGCCAAACAAACTGACCCTACAACATATCTGGGTGATTTTCTTTTTGAAATTAAAGTACTGGTTACTAATGCTCCCCAACCACCACCAGCAAATGCATCCATAAAACCACCAATAACTGCTAACCACCCCGCGCGTTTAACTTTTGCTTCTTCTTTTCTTTTTTTGAATGCTTTACGAATAATATAATAGCCTAAATAAGTAGTATATATCGCTAATGGAATTCTTACCCACGATAAATTAGAATGCTGTGCATAAACAGCCAATCCAGCTCCAATAATTGCACCAATAACACCAGGCCAGACAAGGGTACGAAACAGCTTCTTATTAATATTACCATATCTATTATGACTATATCCAGATACGCCACTTGAAAAAACTCTTGCGGAGTGCACCCTACTACTTACAATAGCTGGTGGCACACCAATAGCCAATAAAATAGTAGTTGAAATAGTGCCATAACCTAAACCCATTGATCCGTCAATCATTTGTGCAATAAAACCAGTTAACAGCATCACTAAAAAAGTATTCAAATCGATAGCTGAAATACCTTCTTTGAATTCATGTAACACACTACCAAACTCAATCATAGATAACAGCCCATGAGAAACCATTATAACCACAAAAGCCAGTATGCAATACAACACAACTTTCGACCACTTTTTTGTTTGCACTTTAGATTTGTCCATGATGGTCTGCTTAGACACCAGGACTTTAGTTAATTCATTTAAGTGCTTTACTTTTTCATCAAAGTCGCCATGAATAGAATTTCGGATCTGTTCGATGTTTGTCAACATTTCATCAACTTCTATAGGAATGATATCATTTAATACTTCTTTGATCCGCTTGGCTACAGTGGGTGATTTTCCATTAGTAGAAATAGCTATTTTTAAATCTCCTTTTTGAACAATACTACCCAGATAAAAATCACATAAAGCGGGTGTATCTGCTACATTAATCAATAGGTGCTTTTGTTTTGCCAATTGATAAATATGATGGTGCAAATCTTTATTATCCGTAGCGCAGATCACAATATCTTTTAACTCCAAATCAGCGTCTTGAAATAAGCGTTCAAATAAATGAATGCGCAAATTATCTTTAATGAGTTCTCTTAGAGCATCTCCAACAAAAGGAGCCACGATTGTTACATTAGCATCAGGAGAATTTCTTAAAACAGCAGAAAGCTTTTCCAAACCAACATTGCCAGCACCAACAAGGAGTAATTGAACTTGATCTAATTTTATAAAAACAGGGAATAATTCATTGCCCGTTTTTCCAGTATTTGAGGAATCTAGATTGTCCATAAAAGTCTTACCCGTTATCAAATTTTTATATTCTACTATTTTAGTATAGTATACAAAAGTAATGATTTGCATCTAATAATCGCAATGCATATTAAATTGGACTATTAAGAAATACAAAATAAAGCTGAAACATCCTACAATGGGGTATTTCAGGTTAAAGATTATTCCTATTCCCCATTAATATTGCCTTGTTTAAAGTAGGTTTAAGCCAAGTAAGTATTTTGTCCATATCCGATTCCTTAATGGCAACACAACCTGCTGTAGGGCTGTAATTAGTATCCGCTACATGAAAAAATATAGCACTGCCCTTACCTTTTACAACTGGATTTGTATTGTATTCTATTACGGTGCAATATTTATAATAAATACCTGAAAGCAATAAATGTTCAAAAGAATTGGCAGTAGTATTTCCTTTAATATATTTATTATAGTCTTCATGGTTTGCATCGTCAATCCATTTATCATCAACTGTGGTTTGAATAAAAGGCAAACTGGTATTTACTTTATTTTCATACGTAAATAATTGCCCTAACATATATAAACCTGTTGGCGATTTACCATCGCCTTCCTGCTTTTTACCCGGTAATGCAAATCCATTTCTACCAATACTAGCCAGCATTGGCTCAAATTTTATTTTCCATTTTTTATTCTTTTTCTCTAAGGCCACCAAAATAGCTTTGCTAGTAGTATCATTTTTGTTCATTACAAGCAATATTTGCTGAATAGAATCAATATTGGGTTTGTAATTTTTTAGAATACTTAAAACTTCATTTTTATTGATTTTGATCGATTGGCAAAAAGAAAAAGAAGAAAATAAAACAGCGATTACTAAAAATAGGTTTTTCATAATTCATATGTTAACCAAAGAAAAGGTATAACTTTTTTTAACTAAAAATATATAAAAATACAGAGCTGAATAGTAATTAAACAAAAAAGCCAACTCATAAAAGCTGGCTTAAAAAGTTTAATTACTATTCTATGCTGCTAATAAAGAAATTCCATGGGAATTAAGGGTAAAATAAAAAACACTGCCCTTTTTAAATTCAGACTCTACCCATATTATCCCATTATGAGCTTCAACAATTTTTTTACATAATGCCAACCCAATACCAGTTCCAGGATAGTCTTTTCTATTATTCAAACTTTTATACATTTCAAAAACCTTTAGCAAGTCTTTCTCCTTAATTCCAATACCATTGTCTTTTACATAAAAGACATGTTCATTATTTTTCAACTTAAATCCAATTTCAATTTCAGTAAACTTACTTTTATTATATTTAATTGCATTCGAAATAAGATTTACAAAAAGTTCAAAAATTAATTTTTTATTACCCAAAATAACAGGTAGTGGATGAATAACAATTGAGGCAGTAGCAATTAATTTTTCATATTTTAATTGATGAATAACATTCTTCAATTTTTGATTTAAATCTATTTCATTGAAAACAATTACCGAGTTGCCGATGGTTGAAAAATTCAATAATTCTTCAACTAATTCCCCCATCCTATTAACCGTATCTCTAGCATATTTTATGCATTCATTTCTGGACTCCTCAGTTAATTTTATCGTACCACCATACAATAGATTAAATAAGTTCTTTAAGACATTTAATGGAGATTTTAAATCGTGACTTGCTATATAAGCAAATTCTTTTAAAGCTATATTTGATTGCAATGTTATAATAGCGAGATCCGACAATTTTTTTTCATTCTCTATCCGATTGGTTATATCATGTACTATTGAAACATGACAGTTTTTTCC